>JACQSA010000002.1 GCA_016206145.1 Candidatus Uhrbacteria bacterium | reverse complement strand
TCCCATGATACATAGGGCGCTCTCTCTTTTTTTATTAGGCGGGGAGTATGCCCTTGTTTTTATAAAAAAAGCTATATTTTTATAATCTGCACGAGCTCGTGCGACTTATTGAGGAATTTAGCGGGACACAATAGGTGCGCCCCTTTTTTTACATAAGCGGGGATGTGGTTATCCACATTTTTATTATTTGTGGTATGGTACAATATAACTGAGTATAATATCCCTACTACTCAGTTAAAACCCTACGTTTCTTAAGTAGCGTGATTTCAATATCTTATGAAAGAAACGGCACTTCCCCACCTTGATGATTTTCTGCTTAATATCCAGACCAATAACTATTCTGCGGAGACTCTTTATAATTATGAGAGAGATCTCAAAGTGTTTGAGATATTTCTTCGTGACGACGCAAAGATCGATTTTGATAACACCACAAAAAATGTCATAGAACAATATAAGGGATTTCTTGTATCTCGTGATAGAAAGACTTCATCCGGTGAGGTTGCGGTGAAAAATTTATCAGCGGGGTCAGTAAACCGCAATCTTTCAAGTCTTCGCAGGTATCTAAAATACCTCATAGAAATGGATTATAACGTTCCCGTGGCACCCGATGTGATACGTCTTATAAAAACACCAAAGAAACATGCGCGTGTAGCTGAATTTGATCAACTCGTAAAACTTATTGAGACGCCGACTATTTTTGAAAAAAATAAGATCGTTGCGATTCGCAATCGTACAATGCTTGAGGTGCTCTTTGCGACAGGAATGAGAATCTCAGAACTTATCTCAATTGATAGAAATCAGATTGATAAGACAGGAAAGATCTTTGTCCGCGGAAAAGGAAAAAAAGAGCGCTTTGTGTATCTTACGGAGAGAGCCATGCACTGGATAAATAAGTATCTTGCGTCAAGGCACGATAATCACCCAGCTCTTTTCATCCCCTATCGCGGGTTAAACTTTAGAGCAAAAAATGCTCGTGTGTCGCACAATTATTTACAAATGAAAATAAAACAATATCGAGAATATCTCGGGATCAATGTGCCGACTTCAGCGCACTCCTTGCGCCATGGGTTTGCCACCTATTTAGCAGAATCCGGCGCGAATCCTGCGGCAATTCAGATTCTTCTTGGCCATGAGTCGCTCGAGACCACTACGCGCTATGTGCATGCGTCTGATCGATATGCCGAAAAAACACATCGTCAGTTTCACCCTCTGCGTAAGAAAAAAGATTAAAAAGTGTGGACTTCACGCATGCAAAAAGTCGTGTACCACTTTTTTTGTATCATCATTATAAAAACGTGTAGTACCTACTGTTTTTTTTGAAATCCATCTAGGTCGGTATTTTGCGTTATCCACGCGCACCGCAAGCGGAAAAGTCGGTTGCACAGTAAAATACACGCAATACTTGATAAATTCACCTTCCTCCACCAGATGTACTCCAAAAGGCTTGGGGTTTGTACAATCCAAATTACATTCTTCCTTGACTTCACGCATCAAAGAATCCATCCAGTGTTCTCCCTCTTCCAGTCTTCCACCGGGCAACCCGCATGCGTTCAGCTCAGTATTCTCAAGCACCAAGACTTGATTTTTTCCATTCTTTATGAGGGCATATTGCCCTATGTGCGCTATTGCGTGATCTGAGAGCATTGCGGTAAAAATAGTTTATTTGCGTCGCACAATATTATAATCGAATAGCATGCAATCACTTAAAAAAGTTTTTTTGTTTCCCTGAGCCGCTTCATATGCTGGCGTTCTTGCCACTCAATCCGAGACCGTTCAATGTATTCTACAATTTGATTCTTGAATCGGTCAACATTGAATTGCATTGAATACTCTCGTATGCGTTCTGGTGAAAAATCTTCCGGACGAAAGCGTATGATTGCGTCTGCAAGCGCCGGCCAATCTTGGTCATAAAAGAAAGTGCCAGTAATTCCATCCGAGATCGTTTCGAGCGCTCCCCCGGCCGCCAGTGCGATTACTGGTCTTCCCGATGCCATTGCTTCAATAGTGGTAATTCCAAAGTCTTCTTCTTGGGGGTTTATAAACGCAATGCAGGCACTATACAAACGCGCACGCTCTTCATCACTCACCTGGCCTATAAATTCTATATTGGGTTTTTTTGCAAGTTTTCTCAGTGTATGATATTCGGGTCCGGTGCCGAAGATTTTTACTTTACGCCCGAGATTGTTGAACGCTTCGACAATAATGTCAAAACGCTTGTAGGAGACGAGCCGCCCGCCCGCAAGAAAATAATCCCCTACTGTGTGTGATATGAATAATTTTTCCGTTTCGACCGGAGGGTATATGATGTCACTCTTGCGTCTGTAGTATTTTTTTATTCTTTCTTGTACTGTCTTTGAGTTTGCAATAAAACGATCTACGCGATCTGCGGCGACACGATCCCATACGCGCAGACGCGACAAAAGGAAAGGCAATCCCCTTTTTATCAATGAAGGTATTTTCAATTCCCTGACATAACTCTGCGTGTCGGTCCAAAGATATCGCGTGGGGGTATGGCAGTAGGAAACATGCAGAGTTGTTGATTTTGTGATGATCCCTTTCGAAAACGCAGAAGAGCTTGACAAGACTACATCAAAATTGCTCAGATCGTATTGTTCAGTAGCAGTAGGCATGAACGGCAAGAGCCATTGGTATTTCAATAGTGTAAACGGGAATTTTTGCAGAAAGGATGTATGTATTTCCGCATCGCCAAAAAAAGAATCAAACCGTTTCCTATCATACAAAAGAGTGAAAATGGGCGCTTCAGGAAAGATTTCATGAAAGATTTTTAGAACTCGTTCCGCTCCGCCGAGTTGCGCCACAAGATGATCATGTACGAGGGCAATTTTCATACTTTTAACGCGCGCGCAAGTACTGCGTATGGTGTTTTTATCAGAATGATAAAATCAAGAAGAAGCGACCAGTGTTCGATGTAATAAATATCAAGGCGCGCTTCATCTTCAAAATTCAAATCGCTGCGTCCTCGAATTTGAGCCACGCCGGTAATTCCCGGCTTTACTCTAAACAACTGATGGTGATGGTTTTCATATCCTGCTACTTCTGAGGGCATATGGGGACGCGGACCGACAAGGCTCATATTTCCTCGCAATACATTGAGGAATTGCGGCAATTCGTCAAGACTTGTCCGCTCCAAAAATCTGCCGACACACGTGCGCCTTGGATCTCGCAACACTTTGAATACAGGCCCTTTTCGTTGGCTTTGGGATTGTACGAGCGTCTTTTGGTACTGTTCCGCTTTTCCGTCCTCATCGTATTGCGGACCTGTGCAGTATTCTTTATACATGGAGCGGAATTTATATGTTTCAAAATGTTTCCCATCCTGCCCTACTCTGATATTTTTGTAAATGATCGGTCCGCGCGATTCGATAATGATCGCAAGCGCCACTAAAATACCTATAGGCAAAAAAAGCATGGTGAGAAATATTCCTCCAAGAATGTCATACATGCGTTTTATGATCCTCCCCCATCCATCGAGCCTTGTGCGTTTGAGATGCACGAGCGGTAATCCGAGCACTGTTTCTATCTCGATATTTTTTTCACCGATACTGTCTGCGGAATATCGCAAGCTTACATGGTTGATATCCGCAAATTGAACGATATCCCGCAATTGTGAAGCAGAAAGAGATTCATCGATGAGAAGAATATCATCGAGTTTTTTATCGCGCGCAGCGTGCTGTATTTTTATTTTTATCTCATCCGTAAGGTGATGAGCATGGATCAAAATGCGATATCCCAACCAGGGGCGAGATGATACTTCCAACATAAAATCAGTCGTTCGGGTATCTGAGCCGATGACCGCTACCGCATTGATGCCATATCCGGCATTAAACAGTAAGAGCCGGAATGCGCGCAGGATAAGTCTGCCCGTCGCCACAAATGCGATGCACAGAAACCATGCCGCCAGCACAATGAAACGGGAAGTAAAAAGCTCTTTGATAAAAAAAATAAATACTATCACCAGCATGATACTCGTTGAACAGGCAGTGAATATTTTTGGTATTTCGTTTTGAATTCGATAATGGCCAAAATGATAGAGCCCTGTGCTTGCAAAGATTCCTATTGCAAATATGCTCACCCCAAATACATAGCGCATATATGTAAAAAACGGTATTTGGTAGATGACCGGCTGGATATCTTGCAATGCGCCAAAACGCAAAAAATATGCAGCAAATCCGGCAGCCACAAGCAATAGGAAGTCTATGGGCACGAGAATTGCTGCAAAAAAAAGGTCACTTCGTTTCATTGATATTGAATCCTTATATTTCCAAACCCTCGCAACACTGAATAATCACATAAGCCGAATTCTGTACATCTTCCGTTCAAACCTCGGTGCGACACAAGATATAAAACGAAGTTCAAACAAAAGATGCGGTAACCATCTCTCTAGCCCTCGCCTCGAAAGGCAGGGGGTCAAGCGAGCATATTATCTCTTGCATCAGGTAGGTGTTTGCCAAGCAGCCGAATCGCTTCGGCTCTGGTGCGCTCTTACCATACGAAAAATCAAATTGTGCAAAGAACAAATGAACAAGTAAAAATTTTTCCGTATGTCAACTCTTTAATCGAGTATCCGCACCATTTCACCCTTACCCCGATAGATATCGGGGCGGTATATTCCTCTCCTACCTTCCTCGGAGAGGTCTATCGTGAGATAGACTTTTCTGTTGCCCCCTCTGACAAATGTCGGAGGAGATCCCGTCTTGTTTTTTGAAGATGGGACACTGTCCCGTAAGATCATCGAATGAATGCATGTGTTCAAAACGCAAAAGATACATCCCTTGTTTTTTGAGGAATCATTATTCATCCGCAGATCCTAGGTCGCCATTAGCGACTACCCTGTCCCCCCGATGGACATCGGGGGGGATGTTCGGACTTTCCTCCCCCGATGGACATCGGGGGCGATTACCCGGATTATTCAGTGTTGTCAAAGTTCATTCGTAACAAACGTTTTTTGCAATCTCAAAGTATGCGGATTACAATATACCCCAGATACATCGCAACGTCAATATTTGCGCTCGTCAAGCGCATAATTCACCAGCGCATCTGCCTCTTTATTTTTTTCCCGCCGAATATGGTGAAATGAAATTTTTTTCAATCGTGCAGAAAGATTCCATACTGCAAGAAAGAGCTGTCCAAGATCTTTGTCCTTAACGCGATATTCACGATTGAGTTGCTTCACTATAAGTTCACTGTCAAGAAAGCACTCTATTTCCGACGCGCCGCATTCAATTGCGGTCTTCATTGCATGGATCAGCGCTTTGTATTCAGCCTGATTGTTCGTCGTATTTCCGATGTATTGATGGAAAGAAATTTTTTTGTTGGAATTTTTTTCAATTACTACGCCACCGATTGCCGCAGGCCCAGGGTTGCCGCGCGCTCCGCCATCAGTAAAAGTGATATATTTCATACTTCATGAAAATAAATAAGCGATAATTGCGGTTCACGGATATCTCTCCATTCATGGATATCCAATTCCGTAAGGATATCAACTTTCGAACCTACCTGAAGATGGGCCGCATTCTTTGCGAGGGAAAATCCAATCGCACGGCGTTTGATTCTTCCGTCTGAGAACACGAATCGCGCATGCGTGCCGTTTGTTCCTACAAATGCAATGTCATGGACTTCTACGTTTCTAATCAGGAATCGCGGTTTCGCATTTCCGATGCCATGTGGTTCGAGCTGCAAAAGCAGTTCAATTGATTCAAACGTTACATCTGATAAATAAATTTCCGCATCAATAATTTCCTCCTTTTCCGAATCCGGTAAGACTGTTTGCTGTTCTGCGATAGTATGGAAATCTTGTATCACTGTCTTTTCATCCACAGTTTCTTTGACCGCAAATCCTCCTGCTGCGGCATGGCCTCCGTATCGTAGGAAGAGATGCTCAACCTTTCGGAATACATTCGTGATATGGATTGACGCAACGCTTCGCGCCGCGCCGATACGGCCCGCAGGGGTTCGCGTTACAAGCACAACGGAACGATTGTATTCATTCATCAGACGTGATGCAACGAGCCCCAATACGCCGGCAGCCCAATCCGAGCCTATGCCCACAAGAATTTTTTTTCCTGCATCAAACTGGTCTTTCAATAGAGTTCGAGCCTTTTTAAAAATTTCCTCAGTAAGCTTCCTCCTCTTATTATTCGTTTCTTCAAGTATCAGCGCAAGCTCAGATGCCCTTCCGTCGTCGGTTGTTGTCAGAATTTCAAATGCAAGTTTTCCGTGTTCCATTCTGCTTGCCGCATTGAGACGCGGCGCGATTTGAAAACCTATCGTGTGCGGTGAAATAGATTTCGTATCAATACGCGCTTTTTTGCATAACTCCTGTACGCCAATCCTCCTTGTTTTTTTTAACACAATAAGCCCGAAATGCACAAGGGCGCGATTTTCACCGAGGAGAGGCATGCAGTCGGCAATGGTGGCAATGCATACAAGATCAAGCAGCCATTTTTCAAACCCTTCCGCAGAGATACCCAAAGATTCAATTCGTGCTCGCAGGCAAGGCGTGCGTAGCATCCCTTGTATAAGTTTAAACACTACGCCGGCTCCGCACAGCCCCTTATACGGATATCTGTCCGCATGTACGAGCGGATGTATGATCGCATATGCGGGAGGAATATGTGCTTCATCAGGAGGTTGGTGATGATCAGTGAGAATAACATCCATGCCTGCCTGTTGCGCATATGCAATTTCCTCAGTATTTGTGATACCAGAATCGTTCGTGATAATCAGAGTGGTGCCGGAATTCTTGCATTGTTCCAGCGCGCTTTTTTGCAGACCGTATCCTTCGCGCTCTCTATGGTTGATAACTATATCGCATCGTGCATTGAGCGCTGTAAGCATCTCATACAGAATGCTTGTCCCGCATACTCCGTCCACATCATAATCTCCGTAAATGGTAATTTTTTCGTTTTTCTCCAATGCATATTCTATGCGCGCAATCGCAAGTTCCATGTCATCAAACAAAAAAGGATCATGCAAGCCAGCATGATAGTCAGGATGGAGAAATTCCAATTGATCGTCTGTAGTATCAATGCCTCGCCTGCGGAGCAGATGAGCGATCAAAGGATTGATTTCACTGCTGTGTGTATTGAATACACTTGTATCTTGCGTTGCCGCAATCCATGCGCGTTTCACGATTTTTTTAAAATTTTATAGATGAGGAATAGGAGGAGACAAGAAATGCCTATCGCCATGCCGATCAAAAAACCATACTCGTCCTGAGAATACCAGAAACGTTGCATTGATCCAATGAATGCGGTTACAGGATCCTGCACGACTGTTGCAGTGACTTGAGTAGCTTGTTGACCCATAGATGATTGTATTAAAAGAATGGCGACTGGAGCATACTAAGCATCATACTCGCGGTGACAATAATTGCGAGTATGGCAAACAGCAGTTTTTGTTTTTTTCGTGACATCATATTATTTTTTTCTTAGTACTGAGAGATATGCTTCGGTAGGTATTTCCACTCTTCCTGAGGCGCGCATGCGTTTTTTTCCTTTCTTTTGTTTTTCCAGCAATTTTTGTTTTCGAGTCACATCCCCTCCGTAGAGTTTTGCAGTGACATCCTTTCGAAGCGCAGGAATACGCTCTGAGGCAATAATCTTGCTTCCGATTGCCGCCTGCAATTTAATTTCAAATTGTTGGCGCGAAATTTTTTCTTTCAAGGATTCCAGGATTCGTTTGCCAATATAGTAGGCTTGATCCCGGTAGGCTATGGAAGCGAGGGCTTCCACTGGTTCGTCTGCAACCACGATATCCATTCTCACCACGTCGGCATCCCGATATTCCATGAAATCATAATTCAGGGAAGCGTATCCTGATGATATGCTTTTTAGTATATCATAAAAATCAACCAAAATGGAAGCAAGAGGCATTTCAGCATGCACTATCACACGCTTACTTCCCACAAAATCGCTCGTAGTCAGATATTCTGTATTGCGATAGATTCCTTTGCGTTCTGCAATAAGGGTCATAATACTGCCAATCGTATGTTCGGGCGTTATCACATCCGCGCGTACCCATGGCTCCTCGATTTTTTCAATTATTCCGGGATCTGCAAGTTCCATAGGACTGCGAATAATCACTGACGTGCCATCGCGTGCGGTAATGCGATACGCCACAGAAGGCACAGTCACCACCAAGTCGATTGCATACTCACGCTTGAGCCGTTCCTGTATGATTTCGAGATGAAGAAGCCCTAGGAATCCGCATCGAAAACCAAATCCAAGCGCGGGTGAATGTTCCGGTTCATATACAAGAGCTGCATCATTTAATTTTAATTTCTCTATTGCCTCGCGTAGTTCACGAGTCTGATCCCCATTTCTTGAAAAGAATCCAGCGAATACCATAGGCTTTACTTCTTTATATCCGGCAAGCGCAGGGGTATCTGTGTCGGCTGCATTGACTATAGTATCTCCCACGCGCGCATCATTAAGATTTTTTAATCCTGTTACCAAGTAGGCAATTTCGCCATCTTCTATTGTGTGTGTGGGCGTATACTGGGGTTTGAAATATCCGACCTCGAGCACTTCAATGGGGGCGTGTGTTCCTCTGCAAAGAACTCTTGAACCTTTTGATACTGTCCCGCCAAAAAGGCGCACATAGGTGACCACTCCACGATATTCATCGTACACAGAATCGAAAATCAATGCTTGCAGATTTTTTTGATTTTCTGAGGGTCGAGGAGTCCGCCGAATTACCTCCTCGAGCAGGTGCGGGACGCCCTCTCCTGTTTTTGCCGATATTTCCAAAATTGATTCGCGGACACATCCAAGAAGGTTAATGATTTCCTGAGCCACTTCATCTCGGCGAGAGCCGGGCAGATCGATTTTATTTATCGCGGGGATGATCGCGATATTTTGCTCAAGCGCCAGATACAAATTTGCAAGAGTCTGCGCTTGTATCCCTTGTGTCGCGTCAACCAAAAGGATCGCTCCTTCGACCGCGGCTAGGGAACGAGAAACTTCATACGTAAAATCAACATGGCCCGGCGTATCGATCAGATTAAGAATATAGGGCGTAGCGTTCAGGGTATAGTCCATCCGTACGGGTTGAAGTTTGATAGTAATTCCCCGTTCGCGCTCCAGATCCATCTGATCGAGCAATTGGTCGCGCATTGCGCGTTTTGATACAGTAGCCGTGTATTCCAAAAGACGATCAGCGAGCGTGGATTTTCCATGATCAATATGGGCGATGATACAAAAATTTCTAATCTCTGTTTTCATGTGGCGGTACGATGACGCTAAGAAGTGAAAGCTCAGATAGTGGCAGAGCAGGCATTACTTGAATCGTGTAAAAAAGGTCTGTCGGCGTAGAAGTGTATTCTGAAATGAACCCTACGAGCAATCCGGCAGGAATGTATTCTTCCGTGCCAGTTGTGCTAAGCAATGCGCTTTTTTCCACTGGTTCTGTAATAGGAATGAGTGTCAATTCGATCCCGGTATGAAATTTCCCAGCGATGAGCCCTTGAACGGTTTGGTCTTTTGTGTGATAGGAAACAATCGTTTTGCTTTTT
This sequence comes from Candidatus Uhrbacteria bacterium, assembly GCA_016206145.1. GTDB lineage: Bacteria > Patescibacteriota > Patescibacteriia > JACQRZ01 > JACQRZ01 > JACQSA01. The sequence goes on along the minus strand of JACQSA010000002.1, from coordinate 16,165 downwards.
GGATCATGGAGAAGCCTAACAAAGCTTGTTTCGTATCGCGTATCTGCGATTTTTCCGATGAGCACACCTTCTTGCGCGATCACAGGATAATTTTTTTGAATCCCATCTCGTGCGCCGCGATCAATGACAAGCATGCTTTTTCCAAGGTCAGTGCTTCTTCCGATTATTCGAGCGCCAAGAAGTTCGCCATGGGAGCGTTCTTTAAATTTCAGCATTTTTTTTAAGTGTGTGTTTTCCTCCTCCAGAATATTCTTATCTCCTGCGATACGCGCAAATGAATTGCGTTGCTCACGAAGTATTGAGATGTCCTCGGCTTCCTGTGACTTCCATAGCGCGCGAAACGAATCACGGTACGTAAAGTAAATCGCTGAGATATTCCTATCAAAAGCAGATTTGAAAAAGGCGCGCGGCTTTTCAAAAAAAGAAGTAAGAACAAGAAAAAAAAGAATAGGCACCAAGACAATGCCTCCATTCCAACGGCCAAGACGAATTCTTTTCATATAATGTTATATCCGCTCAGACAGAAGGATAACTGCCAGGAGTATCCGGAGTTGCCACTCTGTGAAGGAAATCGATATCGTCTAATAATACTGCGGCGCCTCGTACGACGCATGTCAATGGATCTTCTGCAATCACTACGGGGATTCCGGTCGCTTCAGAGATGATATGATCAAAATTTCGCAATAACGCGCCTCCGCCGGTCAGAAGAATCCCGTTTTCAGAAATATCAGCAACTAGTTCCGGAGGAGTGCTTTCCACAACACTTCGGATATTCTCAACGATCGTGCGGATACTTTTACTAAGCGCATCATTGACTTGCGTCGAATCAATAATGATCTCCTTCGGCAAGCCGGTAAGCAGATCTCTTCCGCGAACTTTCATATACAGCGGTTCTGAAAGCACCGCGGCAGTGCCGATTTTTGTCTTTACGTGTTCGGCGGTACGTTCACCAAGTAACACGTTGAAAAAGTCTCTTGCAAATTTTACAATATCATCGTTCAATTCATTTCCCGCAATTTTAAGAGACCGCGAAGTGACAATGCCTCCAAGAGAAATGACGGCAATATCTGTGGTTCCTCCTCCGATATCTACGACCATCCAACCGCGAGAATCTTGCACTGGCAGGCGCGCTCCTATCGCGGCGGCCATTGGCTGTTCTATCAAAAATGCCTCTCGTCCGCCTGCGGAGAGGACCGCATCTTCTACGGCTTTTCGCTCCACCTCTGTAATGTCCAGAGGGATTCCGATGACCACCCGAGGGCGAGGGGAAAATAACAATGTTTCGCGATTTACTTTTTTGAAAAAATATTTCAGCATTTTTTCCGTTACCTCAAAATCAGATATTACGCCATCGACAAGCGGCTTTGAAGCAACGATATGCGCAGGTGTGCGACCTACCATTTTATACGCCTCCGTGCCGACCGCAAGAATTTGATCGGTACGGATGTTGACGGCTACCACGGAAGGCTCGTTGATCACAATCCCCCTTTCTTTTGTATATACGAGTGTATTTGCCGTGCCCAAATCAATTCCCAGGTCGTGGGCGAATCTGCCAAACAATGATTCAAAAAATGAAATCATACGGCGAGTGAAGATTTTTCCCACGGAAGCATATCCTGGATCGTTTGAATAAGCGAATGGTAGGGAGCGATGTGTGTCTGTCCGGTCATACGAACCACAATCTCGGCTTTTTTTTCTTTATGGTTCCGTTCACTGAAAATAATGCGAATAGGAAGCCCTATGAGATCGGAATCCGCAAACCGTTCTCCGGCAGTAAGATCGCTTCGATCATCAAGCAACACCTCATATCCTGCACGTACGAGATGCTCCTGTGCGGTGCGGTATTGAGCCTCAAGCTCCTTTCGCATCTGTGCGTCTTTTCCTACTATTGGCACAAGATGAATATGATACGGCGCAACAGTGACGGGCCAGCGCAATCCCTTGGCATCATGAAAAATTTCCACAAGCGTACCCACCAAGCGAGATGTACCTATGCCATAGCAGCCCATCAGCACCACATCAGTTCCTCCTTGTTCGTTCATGAAGGTGAGATTGAAGGGTTCTGAATATTTTGTATACAGCTTAAAAATATTTCCTACCTCGCTTGTATGTTTTTCTTCTCCCGAGGTATGGCACTGAGGGCAGCTATGTGTTTCGTCTGCAATTTCTTTGTTGATGGCCGTGTCGCAATTTTTGCAATAAAAAATCGTATCTTCGCCTGTAGGCGTTTCCACTTGAAATTCATGGGAATACTTTGAAAACGACCCTCCTGAGGCAAGCGTAAGAATGCCCGCAAGTGTGAGGCGAGAAAAGATCGTGGCATACCCCTGTTGCACTTTCTCATAATACGCATCGAGATCTTCCATTGACGCATGGAACGAGTACATGTCTTTCATTCGAAATTCCCTGCCTCGCAGAAGTCCGGATTTTGCCCGCGGCTCATCTCTGAATTTTGTCTGTATCTGATACGCGGCAAACGGGAGGTCGCGGTACGACTTTACGTATTTTTTTACTACAGGCACAATAATTTCTTCGTGCGTTGCTCCAAGCGCATATTCGTATTCGTACCGTGATCGGATTTTAAACAAGGCATCGAATCCATCCCACCGTCCTGTCTGCATCCAATTTTCTTTCGGATGAAGAGCAGGCAGGAAAAGCTCTTGGCCGCTGAGTGCGTCCATTTCATGCCGTATGATATCTTCGACTTTGCGAAGTACTTTAAGCCCAAGCGGCAGGAAAGAATATACTCCCGAAAGAGTTTTTTGCACATATCCCGCCCGTTCAAGAAGCTGGGCATTTATAGAAACTTCGTCTTTTGGTGATTCTTTTGTCGTCCTGGTAAAGAGTTTTGATTGGAGCATGCCTGTGAACGTAAATATAATTTAAGAAAATTCCAATAGGCTTCTCCCATCCATATCAGAAGGTTTTTGGATATTCATCAATTCAAGAATCGTTGGCGCAATATCCGATAAAAGCCCTTCCGGTTTAATGATACTCAGATCCTTTCCGATTGAATCAATCGGACCCAATGATTTTCCTTCAAGTTCTTTCGCGATAATGATACAGGGTACGGGATTATTCGTATGCTCCTTATCGATTCTGCCTGTTTGAAGATCAAGCATTTGTTCCGCATTTCCATGATCAGCAGTGATGACAATCGCTCCGTTTTTTTGCAGTACCGCGGGCACGATGCGTGAAAAACATTCATCGAGCGTCTCAATTGCTTTTATTGTTGCATTCATATCTCCCGTATGGCCTACCATATCTGCATTTGCAAAATTAATCGCGATAAGCTCATATTCATTGCCATTGACTGACTGTATTACTTGTTCGGTGATTTCTCGAGCGCTCATCTGCGGTTTTTTATCGTACGATTCGACAGACGGTGAAGGAATCATAATACGCTTTTCTCCCGCATACGGCTCTTCACGGCCCCCGTTGAGAAAATACGTGATATGTGCATATTTTTCCGTCTCTGCTATATGAAGCTGTTTTTTGTTTTGCTCGCAGAGAAGTTCAGCCAATGAATGCGCGATCGTCTGCTGTTCGAATGCAATATCAATGCCGAATGTTTTATCATATTCGGTCATAGATGCAATCTTTATTTTATGTACTGGATTCCGGTTGAATTTATCAAAGGATTCATTTGCAAATGCAGCGACAAGTTGGCGCATACGATCCGCTCTGATATTAAAGAAAAACACCGCGTCACCGTCATGGATATTTTGCGCGCCTCCATCCGTTCCTGCAATCGCCGTTGGAATAAATTCTTCATCATATATCCCCTGCTCGTAAGAATCCCGCATTGCCTGCATTACATCTGTCGAAAAATGTTCGCCCGCACCTTCTGCGATGAGTCGATATGCTTTTTCAGTCCGCTCCCAATGATTGTCTCGATCCATGGCATAGCGTCTGCCGAGTAGTGAGGCGATACGCCATTGTGTGTCAGTGAGCTGCTCTTGCACGCGTTCTATGAATTGTTTGCCGCTTGCATATGGGGTGTCGCGTCCGTCAAGAATGGCATGAATGAGTACGCGTTCCACTTTTTTTTCTTTGGCGTATTCCAAAAGCGCAAGGAGATGATCGCTATGGCTATGCACTCCGCCTGGGCTTATGAGACCTACAAGATGCAATGTGCTTTTATTGCGCAGTACAGTGGAGCAGACCTTTTCGATCACTTTGTTTTTACTAAATTTTCCGTTTCGAATGCTTGCATTGATCCGTGAAAGCTCCTGATATACTATGCGGCCGGCACCGATATTTGTATGTCCGACTTCAGAGTTTCCTACCTCGCCCCACGGGAGGCCGGTTGCTTCTCCGGAAGCTTGCAAGGTGGTTGTGGGATATGTGGAAATCAGGGAATCGAAAAAAGGCGTGCGCGCCTGCGTGATTGCATTTGCCCGCGAGGGTAATGCTACGCCCCACCCATCAAGGACAATGAGTACAGTCGGAGTATGTTGGATTCCCTTTTGCCGATCAGCCATAGGACTTATGATCGAAGCTCATTCTCGATTTCCATGAGGCGATTGTATTTTTCTATGCGCTCTGATCTCGAAAGGCTCCCTGTTTTTATATATTCAGCTTGAGTTGCAACCGCAAGGTCGGCGATGGTTGTATCTGCCGTTTCACCGGAACGATGCGATACAACTACCGTGTATCCATGTTTTTTTGCCAGTGCAATACAATCAAGTGTTTCTGTAAGCGACCCGATTTGATTAAGTTTTATCAGGATAGCATTTGCCACCCCTATGTCAATTCCCTGCTTCAGGCGCTTGATATTGGTCACAAAAAGGTCGTCGCCGACGAGAAGAATGCGTGTGGCGAGTGCCTTTGTTATTTTTTTCCATCCTGCCCAATCATCTTCTGCGAGTCCATCCTCGATACTAATGATCGGATATGCCTTACTCCATTTTGTCCACATTTCAATCATCTGCTCGCTTGAAAACTTTTTTTTATCCACTTTGAGTTGATATTGCTTTGTGTCGGAGTCATAAAATTCAGACGCAGCGGGATCCATTGCAATAAATACATCACCTCCTGCGCGATATCCTGCCTTTTTGATAGCTTGCATGATTGTGGTAAGCGCGTGTTCATTGCGTTTGAAGGGAATAGCATATCCTCCTTCATCTCCGACAAGCGTAGAATATCCTTTTTTCTTTAAAATTTTTCCGAGTGTATGAAATATCTCAGACCCGCATCTTACACGTTCACTCATTTTCTTTTGCTTTGGCACAACCATGAATTCCTGGAAATCAAGGATCCAGTCTGCATGTGCGCCGCCGTTTTCGATATTCATCATCGGGTACGGTAAAGTGAATGCACGTTTTTTGTTTTTTGTCAAGGGTATCAAGGATTGAAGATATCGATACAGTGGTTGCTTTTTTGCTGCCGCTGCCGCATGAGCGCAGGCAAGAGAAACTCCGAGAATTGCATTTGCTCCCAATTTTGTTTTGTTTTCCGTGCCGTCTTTCTTTATCATAAATGTATCGAGCTCTCGCTGTTTGCGTGCGTCTTTTCCGATGAGTAGTTTTGCAATTGTGGTGTTTACATTGCGTACTGCCTTACTGACTCCTGTGCCGTTATAGCGTGTTGCGTCTCCATCACGAAGTTCAAGCGCTTCGTGGGAGCCTGTGGATGCGCCAGAAGGCACACTCGCAATGCCTACTGCTCCGCCGGACAGCGTTACCTTCACACGTACTGTAGGATTTCCGCGAGAATCAAGGATTTCCGATCCTTGGATTGATTTGATTGTATACATAAAAATCTGCTAACTATTAGGTTATTATTGTACATCTTTTAGAATTATCTTGGAATAGATAAAAAACAAGGCCGTCCGTGCGCGGGAAGGCGGAAACGAACTTGAGAATATTAAGAAACTATTCTAGGCCCATTCTCTCCTTGAGGAGCTGAAACGGACTGCTAACCTGAATATTGTCGTAAGCCTCTACGTAAAGAATTTTCCCTTAGTATCATACCCCGCCACCAAGTCTAGCTCAGGGACGTGATAGAAAAAAAATTCTTTCTTACTATGACTCCTTCTAAGGTCTGTCGCCGCCATCTGGGAATAGAGTATCGCTTTCATTTCGCGTCTCCCACGGAGAACTGCTGAGAAAGCAGCCATCCCCGTTGATCGGCTTCAACCCCTTCAAATGTATCACCATCTTTGAGTAGGATCGATATCTTGCCCGCAAACGATTGCGGTGGCATGCCCAGTAGACGATCTTGCCAGATTGTTGGAGCAGAAATCCCAAAGTAATGGCTGGTCACTCGGAACTCGAGCTGTTCTGCTTGAGTCCAATTGCTCATCGGCCCTCTGCCTACAGGATGTACATCTCTAGAAATTGCATCAGGCTCTAACTTTATCACAAATTCATCCATTGTAATTACTTTTGCTTCCGCGATCACACCAATGATGTCGCGGGAGCTCGGCCCACCGGTTTCTATTTTTGCCTTTTTGCCTCTTAGCTCTGGCAGAGTCTCGAAAAACTCTCGCCACTCGTTAGGATAATTCATTGAGTCGTCTCCTTTCAGGAATCTCGTGCGTGCAACTTTGCTTTACCAGCAATTTCCCATGACATGAAAACAACAAAATTTCTCAAGTTCAGATTACTTTATAACTACCCAACTAAAAAAGCAAGCTCTCCTTTTAGCTTGTCAGAAGTTGCGCCCTTATTTATTAAAAAGTTCGTATATAGAATGATCGCCTGTTGAATGGAACCAGACGATATCCTTATCAGCAAATTCAAAGATAATACGATTTTTGTCATCTATCCAGAATGCCCAGAATTCTTTTAATCGCCCCTTGAGTTTATGAGTGCCGAGCATTTGGTCAAAAGGATTTTTTCGAAAGAGAATTTCTTGCTTTTCCGCGCGCATCTTTATCTTCAGGGACAATTTTTTATATTCCCTTTTGAACTTGGAGGAATAAAAGATTGTCATAGCTCATCGAAGATTTTTCAGTGACTTAAGAAGCTTTCCTTTACCCCTCTTTAGTTCAGAACGGCTTTCCTCAAGTTCTTCTTTTAGTTGCCCTTCCATCCAAAGCCGTAAAAGCATGCGAAAGAATTCACTTTTACTTGAGTATGATTGTTTTTTTACGGTTGTTTCGACTACTTTAACCATTGTCAGGGGGAGAGATATATTTACAACAGAGCGCATAAAATTTATGTAATAATTTATATTACAGTCAATTGTATCATTTCAATATCCACTGTCAAGAAGCAGTGTAACAAAAAGCAAGCCTGTGAGGGCTTGCTCATATGTTATCCCGAGCGTCAGGCCCGATGGCCATCGGGCCGAAGTCGAGAGATCCCGACTCGCTATAACCCCTTGCCTACCAATGCAGCCATTTCTGCAAGGCGGCAAGAGTACCCCCATTCGTTGTCATACCATGCGACTATTTTCACGAGATCACCGTCAATTACTTTGGTCAATGAAAGGTCTGCGATAGATGAAAAAGAAGATCCGATAAAATCACTTGAAACAAGCTGTTCTGTGGTTACTCCAAGAATTCCTTTGTAGCGCGATTGCTCAGCGGCCTCAGAAAGCGTAGCATTGATTTCTTCTACAGTGGTTTTTTTCTTCAATAAAAATACAAAATCAGTCAGCGATACATCCATCACAGGCACCCGAAATGCAATACCATCAAAAAGTCCTTTAAGTTCGGGAATTGCTTCGGCAGTGGCAATTGCTCCACCCGTGGTTGTCGGTATAATGCCTGCGTATGCTGCGCGAGCTCGACGCATATCGCCTTTCTTTCCGCCAGGAGGCGCGCCATCCACAAGGTTTTGTTCTGCAGTTACCGCATGAATGGTGGACATGATTGCTTTTTGCACTCCAAATTTTTCTACCATGATTGATGCAACTGGCGCGATACAGTTTGTAGTGCATGACGCATTATTGATTAAGTTCTCACCTTTGTAGGATTCCGCGTTTGCCCCAAGAACAAACGTAGGCACTCCTCCTTTTGCTGGCGCAGATACTATTACTCGTTTTGCCCCTGCTGTTAAATGTTTGGCGGCATCTTCTTTGTTTGTGAAACGGCCAGTGCATTCAAGCACGACATCAACATTATATTTCTTCCATTGCAAAAGCGCAGGATCGCGTTCCGCAGAAAGCGCTATTCGTTTGCCATCAATAATAAGTTCACTACCTTCAGCTGACACATCATGATTCCATGTTCGAAATACGCTGTCGTACTTTAAGAGATGCACGAGGGTGTTTGCCTCACTGGGATCATTGATAGCTACAAATTCGAGTTCTGGATGTCCGAATCCCGCTTTAAAAGTATTGCGGCCGATGCGCCCAAAGCCATTTATTGCAACGCGTATTGACATATGACGACCAATAAGAATTAATCACTTACGAAAGCGAGTATCTGCAGAATCTTCGGACTTGAATGTTCTCACCCGTCTTTGCAATGGTTTGTGTAAGCAAGTCTTGAATACTTACACTTTCATCTTTTATAGATTGTTGTTTGAGAAGACAGACTTCTTGGTAAAACTTTTCCAGTTTTCCTATAAGGATTTTTTCTTGGATTTCTTTCGGCTTATCTTTTGGCACTTGCTCCATATATACTTCTTTTTCTCGCGCGATTATTTCAGCAGGCACATCGTCTGGTTTTACGTAGAGAGGGTTTGTGGCAACGATCTGCAACGCAACCTCGTGCGCAAATTTTTTGAATTCATCATTGCGCGCGACAAAATCTGTCTCGCAGAGCACTTCCACCATAGCTCCCACACGGTTGTTGCCATGTACGTATGAGTAAATTATTCCTTCTCGTGTTTCTCTTCCTTCTTTGTTTGCCGCAACTTTCTGCCCCTTTTTTCTTAAAAGGGTCACCGCCTCGTCAAAATTACCGCCTGTTTCTTCGAGCGCTTTTTTGCAATCTACGATGGCCGCTCCGGTGAGAGATCGTAATTGAGTAAGAACTTTTGTGTCAATCATGGACTTGGAGGTAAAATAATTTTATTTAATAGGTTTTTAAACGGGTATTGCTAATGTTGTCGTTGCTGCTGCGGTAACTTGCGGTAGCGGCGCTACAAGTTCGCTTGCAGCTTTACCCGCGATAATTGCATCTGCGATCACATTCGTGATTAGTTCGATAGATTTTCGGGCATCATCATTTGCTGGAATACAATGTTCTACCAATTCAGGATTGCAATTCGTGTCGCATGGCGCAATGACCGGCACCTTGGATTTCCGAGCCTCTTTTAAGGCAGTTCGCTCTTTTTTTATATCAACAATATAGATAGCGTCGGGTTTTTTTGTAAGTGATTCGATACCACCGAGTATCTCGTTCATTTCTTCGATTTCACGAGTGATTTCGAGCTGTTCCTTTTTTGTATATTTTTCAAGTTCGCCGCTTGCTTGTTCACTTTTCAATTTTTTAAATTTTTTAATCATCCGAGAGATGACAGTAAAATTTGTGAGCGTGCCGCCAATCCATCTTGTGGTTACATACGGCATACTTGCACGCTGGGCGGCAGACTTTACAATCTCTTTTGCTTGGCTCTTGGTGCCCACAAAAAGAATCACTCCATTCTTTTTTGCAAGCTCTTGGCAATGAGCAGATACTTCGGCAAGCGCTTTTTGCGTTTTATCAAGATCCAAAATGTGGATTCCGTTTCGGACCCCGAAAATATTCGGCTCCATCTTTGGATACCGTTTCGATGTTTTGTGACCAAAATGCACTCCTGCTTGCAGCATTTCTATCACGGTTGGCATTTGTGCCATAACGTAAATCTCCTTTCAGCCTCTACTCCGGGGAGGGTCTGACATGTATCGGACCACAAGGAGAAACCAGAGTATGCGGGATATATAATTAGATGAACGAAGTATACAGGAATACAAAAAAACCTGCAAGATCAACTGCCCTTGCATATATTTATTTTTTGTGAAATACTGTTTTTATAAAAGAAATACATGAAAAAAGACATTCATCCCCCCTATTACAAAGACGCAAAAATTGCGTGCGCGTGCGGAAATCTCCTTACGGTTGGTTCCACTGTCGAATCAGCGAGTGTTGAGATTTGTTCTGCATGCCATCCTTTTTATACCGGCACGCAAAAATTTGTGGATACTGCCGGTCGCCTTGAACGATTCCAGAAACGTGCTTCAAAAAAGACAGATGCCCAAGCCGCCCGAAAAGGAAAAAAAGCCAAGAATAAAGTGCGTTCTGCTCGCAAGGTGGTAAAAAAAGTCGAAAAACAAAAAAGCGAAAAGTAACACACTCACCATAAAAACCCGCGGCGTTCTCTTTTTAGAAGAGGGATGGCGGGTTTTTTGTTAGATCACTGTGTTTACATATATGATCACTCAAGAAGCAATTGAGAAAATAAAAAAAAGATTTAAAGAATTGGAGAGCCAACTCTCTGATCCTTCTGTCATCGGCGATCAGAAAAAATACACTGCACTCAGCAGAGAGTTTGCGGAGATTTCCGATATTGTTCATGAGGCGGGAGAATATGAAAGAAGTGTGATACAAGTCAAGGAGCTTGAAGAACTGGCACGTAGCGCAACAGACGAAGAATTGCGTACCATCGCGCAAGAAGAATTGCTCCTTGCGATGAATACAAAAAATAAGGCAGAGTCTGAGCTCACTGAATATCTCACCCCGCAAGATCCATTTGATAAAAAAAATATTATCGTCGAGATTCGCGCAGGTGCAGGAGGCGATGAAGCTGCTCTTTTTGCAGGTGAACTTTTTCGCGTGTATTCGATGTATGCATCGGCAAAAGGATGGGATGCAAAATTGATCTCTGCAAATCGAACGGGCATCGGAGGCATCAAAGAAGTCATTTTCGGCATCACTGGCAAAAATGTATATCGCTCGTTAAAATATGAAAGCGGAGTGCATCGCGTACAACGGGTTCCTGAAACCGAAAAAAGTGGTAGAATACATACATCGACTGTAACTGTCGCGATCCTTCCGGAGGCAGAAGAGGTGGATATTGCGATTGATCCAAAGGATCTTCGTGTGGATACTTTTTGTTCTTCTGGGGCAGGAGGTCAGTCAGTGAATACCACATATTCTGCAGTGCGCATTACACATATTCCAAGCGGCATCGTAGTTTCGTGCCAGGACGAGCGATCGCAACAGCAGAATCGAGAGCGGGCAATGGTGGTATTACGATCACGACTCCTCGGCTTTGAACAGGAAAAGCAAGCGGCGCAACTCTCGGCGCAACGCCGCAGTATGGTAGGGACGGGCGACCGATCAGAAAAGATCCGCACTTACAATTTCCCCCAGGATCGTGTCACTGACCATCGTATCAAAGAGTCCTGGCATGGGATATCACATATTCTCGACGGAAATCTCGACCCATTGGTAGACGCTCTTCAAAAAACCGCGCATGCCGGTGATAATAAATAATAATAAAGATTCACATGGTGCTTTCAGATAAAACAATGAAGGACATGATTGCGCAGGGTGCTTTGGTGATAGACCCTCTGCACGAGAATGCAGTGCAGGCGGCATCAATTGATTTGCGTCTCGGCAATCATTTTTTAGTGCTTGAGCAAAATACATTGGAAATTATTCGTCTGGATATTGCAATTCCTTATCGCGAGATCCACGCTGACAGTATCACCGTACCTCCGCACTCGTTTGTGCTTGCTACTACCCTCGAGTATGTGGAAGTGCCAAGCTTTGCGACAGGCGCTGTGGAAGGACGCAGTTCAATCGGCCGTTTGGGGTTGTTTATTCAAAATGCAGGATGGATAGATCCGGGATTCAAGGGGAATATCACGCTTGAATTGTATAATGCAAATTTATTGCCGATCCGTCTCGATGCCGGTCGTAGGATTTGCCAACTCGTGCTCTATAAAATGGACCAACAAGTAGAGAATCCCTACAATGGAAAATATCTTGGACAACGAGGGACCACAGGAAGCAGGGTATTTCAGGATAAAGAAATCGCGGTAAAATCCCCACTCTCATGACCATTGGCAAAGCCATTGCACTTGCCTACACTATTTTTACTGCAAAGCATATAGACTCTGCCGAACTTGATACAGAGGCGTTGCTGGCGTTTGTATTACAGAAAGACCGTGCGTATATTCTTGCGCGTCCGGAGATCGAATTAACTAAAGATGAGGAGCGCAGGTACCACACGATCATTCACAAAAGAGCGGATTATGTTCCCTTTGCGTACCTTGTGGGTAAAAAAGAGTTTTATGGCCGTGAATTTATTGTGAATAAATACACCTTGATCCCTCGCCCTGACACAGAGATTCTTGTAGATGCTGTCCTGACATATCTAAAAACAAACCCGCAGAAAAAATTTTCTCTCATTGACGTAGGAACAGGATCAGGATGTATTATTATCTCTTTGGCGTGTGAAGCGCAAAATTTAGGAAAACTGTGGGGAATTGATCGTGTGAAGCGGGCTCTTGATGTTGCGCGGCAGAACGCGGCATTGTACCATCTCGAAGATCGTTTTACATTCAAACGGTACAATATGCTGTCTTTAATCAAAGAGCGCTTTGATATTATTGTTGCCAACCTCCCCTATATATCGAGTAAGGAGCTTACACACGCAAGAAAAGTAAATCCTGAGCTTGAATGGGAGCCGCAGATTGCTCTTTTGGGAGGCACTGACGGCCTTCTTTTTAATACCGCCCTCCTTCAGCAAGCGCGCAAACGTTTACACCCCGGCGGAGCAGTATTTTTTGAAATTGGAGATCAGCAAGCAGAGTACATGAGCACGCTGGCAGAAAAGTTTTTATCTCCATGCAAGGTAGAAATAAAAAAAGATCTCTGCGCAAGAGATCGAGTAGTGTGCGTATTTACGAGTTCGGTAGTATAGTGTTCAATCTACATAAGCGCTTTTTTGAGGACGTCATCTATCTGACGATCAAACTCTTCAATGGAACTGTTATTTTCTATTACGTAGTGGGCGACACTTTTAAGTGATTCGATTTGTTGCTGAGGTTCGCCGGAATCGCGGCTCAGAAATTCTTCGTACGTAAGATCAGCATCACCGACATTCTCATTACGGCTTTTTGAACGCGCGTAACGGATCTCTGGTTTCACATCGATATATACAAGAACAAAGTGTCGATGCATTCCCAAACGTTCGAAATCCACTTTTCTGCGCACTCCATCAATAATCACGATTTCGCGATTCGATATGAGCGCTTTTTTTTCTACTGCCCGCGCGAGCACATCTTCACCGTAGGTTTTGCGTAAGAATGTCGATAACGAGTCAATATTATCCCTGCTTTGAGGAATACTATATGCATCCAGCACGTGCCGCAGACTATCGGAAAATTTTACGTAGTCTGCGTCATATCTTTTGAGGATTTCAGAAGTCATCCGGCCTTTGCCCGATGCAAGCCGTCCGGTGATACCGATCAAGACTCGTGGCCCTGTTGGCATGTGTGTACGAGTGTATTATTTAGCAGGCGCTTCCTCTTTTTCTTCCTTCTTGCCTTTTTCTTCGACTTTCACATCTTCAACATTTGCTTCGGGTTTGCCTTCCAATGATTTTTTCAATTCTTCATCAGTGAGAGGCGCAGTAACCGTGGCAACGATTGCAGTGGGAGTTGCCAGCACTTCGATTCTATCAGGAACGGCCAAGTCTTTGATTTTTATCACATCTTCAAATGTGTGTAATACGCCAATGTCAACTATGATCTCTGGCACAAGGTCCTTAGGCAGACAGCGTACTTCAATATGTGAGAAATTTTTTATCAAAATTCCGCCAAGCCCTTTTACCGCCTTTGATTCGCCTATGAATTTTAATGGCAGGTGCGCGCTGAGTTTTTCGGCCATATTCACTTGGTAAAAATCAATATGGATGACCTCATTGATGCGAGGATCACGCTGTACATCATGGATAAGTACAGGTAATTCAGAACCCCCTTCCACTATAAGATCTACCAAATTCGAAGCGCCCGCGCCCGCGTATACTTTTTCAAATTCAGATCGTGACACTGTTAAGACCTGATTTTCTACCTTGTTTCCATATACAACGGCTGGGATAAGTCTTTCTATGCGTACTTGAGACGCATGTTTTCCCAGTTTGTTTCGTGTTTTTGCTTGGAGTGAGTACAGTGACATAGTCGATCAAATATATGATATGTATATTATGCAAGAGACTCTATCATGAAAAAAGATCAGTGTCAATCGGTGATCGTGATGAAGTGTGGAGCTTGATGCTTTGTACTATACCGATGGCTGCGCATGCCATAAATAGAGCGCTTCCTCCATAACTCAAGAAAGGGAGCACAATCCCTGTCAATGGCAGGAGTCCCAAGTTGCCTCCGATGTTGATAGATACATGTGCAAAAAAGAGCATACTGATGCCAAAAAGTGTGAATTGAGAAAAATCGTCATGTGATATTTTCATGAGATAAAAAAGGCGCAAAAAAAATAGTGTCCATGCCGCGAGAATTAAGAATACACCGAATAGCCCCATTTCCTCAGCAATGACAGAAAAGATAAAATCCGTCTGTGCTTCCGGCAAAAATCGTAATTGGCTTTGCGATCCTGATCCGAGGCCTTTGCCAAACATTTGTCCGGATCCTATCGCAATCATTGCTTGGCGAACATTGTATCCCCTATCGCGGACATCCAGCGTGGGATTTACAAATGTAATGATCCGATCTTTTTGGTAGTCTTGCAACACAAAAAACCATGCGCATACTGTAGCGATCATCCCAACTACAAAAAGTCCGATGATATATTTTTTTTGTATTCTGCTCACTAAAATCATTGCGCACCAGATAAAAAAAAGAATACTCGCGGAACCGATATCTGGTTGTAGAAGCACAAGGCCTACCGGCAATGCAGCGATCATGCCGCTTATAAGTATATGCCGTAGCTGATGCACTTGCTTTGTGTGGCTGGAAAAGTAGGAAGCGAGCGCGAGGATCAAACTGACTTTGCACAATTCCACAGGCTGGAATGTGATCGGTCCGAATGAAATCCATCCTCTTGTTCCGCGGATCACATCGCCGAAGAAAAGGACAGCAAGAAGGCTTGCGCATGAGATGAGATAGAGAATTGCGCTTGTGCTGCGAAAAAAATTATAATGGATAAAACTCAATATTGCCGCACTGGGAAATAAGACGGCAAAGAAAATGAGTTGTTTATGGAAAAATTGTATTGCATCACCGCCTCTTCCTGTCCCGATGCTGTACAGTGCGCTCAATCCAAGCGAGGAAAGAAATAATACCGTGATCAATAAGATGAGATCGTACTTTTTAATCTTTTCAATGATCATACAGTTATAACGGACTTTTGATATTTTTCAGAGCGGGATTCGTAAGGTGAGTATAGATTTGCGTCGTGCGAATATTTGCATGTCCGAGGAGTTCTTGCACATAGCGCACATCAACGCCATTTTCCAATAGGTGCGTGGCAAAAGAGTGGCGAAGAGAGTGAAACGAAGCATCTTTTTTTATCCCAGCTTTTTTTAATGAAGAACGGAAAACTGCGCTTGCAGTTTCTGATGTGAGTTTACCGCCTCGTTCACTTTCAAAAAGGTAACTTTTATCGTCTCTTCCCATGATGAGAGAAGAAAGATCACTAATTAATTTTTGAGAAAGTACGGTTCGCCGATCTTTACATCCTTTTCCTTGCCGCACGGTTATGATGAGTTCTTGTAAATCAATATCTCGGACGCGAAGTGAAAGCGCCTCACTGACACGCAAACCAGCCGCGTACGAAATGGCAAGTAAGAGACGATGTTTGAGATTTTTCGATTGTGCTATCAGACGTTCGATTTCAGTCCGCGTAAGTACGACAGGGAGTTTTTGTGACCGTTTCGGATGGCGCAGGGGAGTGTAGTCTTTGCGTTTGTATATATCTCGATAGAGAAAGTTGATGGCATTGGTCGCAAGCGCGACCGATTGGCTGGAAAGTCCGCGATCATGGAGCCCCAAGAGATACGTTTTGATGTCACTTTCCGATAGTTCGCGCAACGGCTTCTTTACTTTTTTGTAGAGATCACCAATAACACGCGTATATGCCTTTACTGTCTTTGGGCTATAGTTGCGCAATCGCATTTCTTGGTGTAATATTTCAATAAGATTTGGCATATTTCCCTGCCATTCCCGTAGAGGCGGGAATCCAGTCTGATTTTATAAACTATTGATATGATACCATATTTTGTATCATATCGCCAAACACTTGTGATATGAACGAGTTATACGCAAT
>JACQSA010000027.1 GCA_016206145.1 Candidatus Uhrbacteria bacterium | reverse complement strand
TTTAATTTCTCTCTTTTTTTACTGGATTCTTCTTGCTTATGATCTTTTTCTTCGCGTCTGAGAATACGACGTTCTTTTTTTGTGAGATGCTGTTCCATGGAATGTTATTTCTTAAATAAACAATTCAAGGCTGTCAGAAATTTCGGACAGCCTTATTTTTTCTATACTATTTCTTCATCATCGGAGCAATTTTCTTTTTCTCTGTTTTCATTCCCATTCCCTTTTCTTTTGAGACAACTTTCTTCTTTGCGGTCTTCATCCCCATGCCCTTTTCTTTTTGATACATCGCTTCTGCACTCTTTTTTGATTTTTCAAGAATGGTTTTTGCTTGCATCATGACTTTTTTTGGATTTTTTGTTTTTGCCGCTTTCATAATAGTGAGCTTATATTCGGATTCTGCCATCTTCATCGCATTTTGATATTTCATGTGCGCTTTTGTTTTTACTGCCTCATGCTCGCTTTTCTCCATATTCATGTCCTCAGCTTTTTCTTCGACAGATTCAGGCATATGGTTCTCTGAATCTGATGCCTCCATGGCATACAAACTGCCAGACGACAATAAAATGAGTGAAAGAAAAGAGATAGCTCCTAATAATTTTCTCATATATTTTTATTCATTAATTATTGTTAGTACGTGCCAGATAAAGCGTTCGACCACTTATAACGCTTTTAAAATCCGGACGTATTTTGTGATACTTTCTGCACTGACTTCTGTCCAAACCGATAAAACAACGCTGGGGTTAAGAATAATGAAATCGCAGTAGAACTGAGAAGTCCTCCGAATATGACAATAGCAAGCGGATTCAGCAATTCTTTTCCCGGTTGACCGGGTGCAAGAATAAGAGGAACCAGAGCCAATGCGGTAACCGCCGAAGTCATAAGGACAGGAGTAACACGTTCAAGCGTTGCTTTGATTATGGTTTCCTTTGAAAACGGCAACTTATCAACCGTTATCATGCTGATACAACGAGAAATAAGCATGATGCCGTTTCGGGAAACAATTCCGGTAAGAGAGATAAAACCAATCAAGTGGGCAAGACTGATGATGTTCCCTGTCATGCGAACAGCGATGAGACTTCCAATAAAAACTGTGGGAATATTCATCATAATCTGCAGAACGATCGGAACAGAACGAAATGCCTGATATAAGACCGAAAAAATAAGTACCAATCCAACAAGAAACAATATGGTAAGACGTGCGCTGTTTTCTTTCTGGCTCTTATATGTCCCTTCAAAAGAAAGAAGTGTGCCGAGCGGCAGTTTTTTTCCGTCCATCCGCGTCTTCACATTTTCAACAGAACCGACGATATTTTTTCCTTGATAATTAGCGCTCACGATGAGTACGCGACGGCTATCTTCGTGCGTATATCTATTGCGGCCACCCTCAAGACGAATATCCGCGGCAGAGCCGCTCAATGACTCCACGGATCCGAATGGGAGCGAGAGATCGCTCAGAGCTTGTAGATTGCCGCGTGATGCGAGATTATATCGCAAAACTACGGGAATGCGCTGATTCTTATC
The DNA here is from genome assembly GCA_016206145.1 of Candidatus Uhrbacteria bacterium. Taxonomy (GTDB): domain Bacteria; phylum Patescibacteriota; class Patescibacteriia; order JACQRZ01; family JACQRZ01; genus JACQSA01. The sequence continues at coordinate 13,968 of JACQSA010000027.1, read as the reverse complement.
AGGAATAAATCCGAGTGGTTCTCCCATCAAGCCCATTTCCAGCTCATCGGCAATCATGGCAGGAGACATTCCGTATTGGGCAAGACGGTTTGACAATGGGTACATATGAACTTCTGGAATTGTAACATCTTTTTCTATTCTTGCATTTGTAATGCCCTCTTCCTTTGTAAGTTCCTCTCGAAGCATATCCGCGGCTACCTTGATGTTCTCTGTATTTTCGCCAAACACTTTTATCACAATAGGTGCGCGTACGCCTGAAAGTAATTGTTCAAGGCGATGAGTTATCGGTTGGCCCAAACTGTAATCCGGCCCCGGAAAGCGATCGAGAACTTTCTGAATCTCTACAAACAATTCTTGCCTTTTTTCTTCAAGACCGGGGCGAAACACTACTTGCATTTCACTGCTGTTTGATCCTCCTCCATGAGAATCTACCGCCGACCGTCCAGTCGTATGGCTTACTCTCAGCACGCCTGATATTTTCATCAACTCCTGTTCCACATTCGTAACAAAAGAATTTGTTGTTTCAAGGTTCGTACTTACGGGAAGAATCACCATGATCGTCGCTGAACCTTCATTGAATGGAGGGATTCCTTCTTTTCCGCTTGAAAAGTAGAGAACACCGGAAATTATCATGGAGATCAAAATCGTAATCCCGATAGTCTTAGGATGATCAATGCTCCATCGAAGAGGAGAAAGAATTGATCTTTTAATATATGCGACAAACCATGTATCATTTTCTTTTTTATGCTTTGAGGAACGACCCAATAAGTAACTGCACAACACGGGTGTTACCGTAAGTGACACGACCATTGATGCAAGCAATGAAACTATGTACGCCGTACCAAGCGGTGCGAGAAGTTTTCCTTCAACCCCTGGAATAAGGAAGAGAGGAATAAAGGCTATTGCCACGAGAATTGTCGCATAAATGATTGAATTTCGTACTTCAGAAGAAGCGCGTGAAATCACGCCATCCCTTGATTCTTCTCCGTTTTCTTTTTTATTCTCTCTTAATCTCCGATGTACATTTTCAATACCAACTATAGCATCGTCAACGAGTTCACCGATAGCAACGGCGAGCCCTCCGAGAGTCATTACGTTGACCGACAATCCGAGCCCCTTGAAAACCATCAATGCAACAAAAATACTTAACGGGATAGCGGTGAGAGTAATAACAGTTATTCTGAAATTCATGAGAAAAAGCAGAAGAACAACAACCAAAATTATCATTCCATCGCGAAGCGCTTCAGTAACATTTTTTAATCCCGCATGAATGAACCATTCTTGGCGCAATAAATCATTTTTTATTTCAACGCCGGAAGGAAAAGTTTTTTGCAACTCAGAAAGCTTCTGATCTATTTCTTTTGTCACGACAAGGGTTTCTGCGTCAGGCTGACGCACGATCCGTAAGATAACACCGTCTTGCCCGTCTACACTTGCAGTGCCGCGAAGAAGACTTGGGCGAACCTCTGCGTGAGCGATATCACCAAGTCTTACAACCGTTTCACCCTTCATTCCAACTGCAATGGATTCTAACTCTTCCACTTGTGATGGAAGAACAATAATCCTGATAGGATACTCTTTGTCGTTTTGATAGAGAATTCCTGCGCCTCTATTTCTTATTGCTCCTTTAATAGTCATTACGACATCATCAATGCGAAGTCCGTATCTCCGCAAAAGTTGAGCGTCAACATTTATCTGCCATTCTTTCACGTCGCCTCCCATAACAAGAATATTGGAAACACCGGGAATTTGGAGAAGAGCAGGCCGAACAGTCCAGTCGGCGAGCGTACGCAAATCCATCGGACTTGTCTTTCCGTCTTTTGACGTTATTCCGACCCATACGATTTCGCCCATTACTGACGAAGTTGGTCCAAGAATTGGCTTTACCCCGTCAGGAAGAACAACTTGAGTAAGACGTTCCTGAATAATTTGTCGGTTTCGATAAATGTCTGTCCCCCATGTAAACTGAACATTCACAATACCAAGTCCAAATGAAGAAGTGCTTCGAACCTTTTCCGTACCAGGCGCGCCAGCAACTGCCAACTCAATAGGATTTACAACTAGTTTTTCAATTTCCTCGGAAGCAAGGCCATCAGCTTCAGCAAAAATAGCGACAGTCGGTTTATTCACATCAGGAAGAACATCGATTTTCATTGTTACAAGACTCCAAATTCCGCCTGCGGTTACTGCACACGCGAGAACGAGGACTGCCATCTTGTGGCTCATTGACCAATAAATGATCTTTTGAAATATAGTACTCATATCAGCCTCCTATTCTCCATGGCCACCATGGCCACCTTCGGAAGATGCCTCGCGATCTTCTTTGGTTGTTGGGATCTTTATCTTATTTTTCATGCCACTTCCATCCATCGCGCCTGAAACATAGTGTTCTCCCGCCATAAGACCATCGACTATTTCTATGCGATCACCAACGGCACGACCCGTTTTTACTATCCTGTCATCTAGCGACCCGTCTTTGTCTACCACGGTAAGGTGGGCGTTTTTTTCTTCATCCCAACGGAGAGCAACAAAAGGAACTAAAAGATTTTCTTGTTGATCTTTCAGGCTCACTCTCACTGACGCATTGACAGGCCATTGCAATTCTTCGACAAATTCCGCCTCCCCAACATAGGTACCCTCACCTTCACTTAAAGAGGTGCCGATACCTGTAATAACTGCTTCTTTTTTCTCGAATGGAAATCCGGGGCGCGTTACAATTATTTCTGTTCCTGCTTCAGGTGTTGTAGCGTCATTGGGAATACGAAATCGCACAAACACAGAATCTTGGTCATCAGCGCTGATCACAACAATCGCATCGGAAGGCATGACAAAATCGCCTACATTTTTTTGTATCGCTGTTACAATTCCGTTTTTCTGCGCAACGATCCGCTGGGATTCAAGCTCTCGCATGAACGTATCATACGATGCTTTCGCCGCTTTTACCTCTGCGCGGGCAAGCTCCAATTCCCGATTGAGTTCAATAATCTTTATATCAATTTCTCTCTTCCTGTTCAGATATTCAAATTGCGATTCCACTTCTGTTTTCTTTTTCGCTACTTCTGAACTTTCCGATTCGATGCGCGAATTCGTAATCATCAATTCCGATATGGTGACCTCTTTTTCTTTTTCCGCGACAATTTTTTCAAGGTCAGATTTTTTTACTTCGATCATTGACTTAAGGTCGCGCACCTCATTCACCATTTTCACAATGTCCATCTGCTGTTCTCGGGCATTCATCCGTATCCTGTCTATGTCCTTCTCGATAATATATTCTTCGTCAGCAATAATGGTACGAGTATAATTTAGCAATGCTGTTGCATATGCAAGCCCCGACGCTTCCATTGTGGCTGATTTATTCCCTATGTCTGTGATTGATTGCAACAACGCACTTTGATACGCAAACCGTTCATCATTCAGAACTGGCGATTTGAATCGTATTGGGATATTCTTGCTTTGCGCTAACGTTCGAAATGTAAGCGGGACATAATTCGTGCTATTTGCGGTAAGATCGGAAAGGTTCTTATCAATCGTTTGCTCGAGAAGCGTACGCAATTCCCGCTCTTGCAGTTCCAATTTTGTCCGCGATTGATCAAGCTCCTTTTTCGCAAACATCACAGATGCATCTTTTTCTGTCCGCATCCGATCCAATTCAATAGAGGCATTTAATTCTTTCTGTTTTGCGAGTTGTGTTTCTTTTTCTGAAATCAAAACACTCGATTCACGAGAAGGGATTAATGATTCTCGCGCCTTCTTAAGTTGAATGATTTGCTCACGCACCACTTTCTCGGTTGTTTTTTCATTCGCTTGGGCTTTTACAAGCATGCTCATCCTTTCTGCGGTAGCCATTGCACGCTCAACGCTTGCAGGAGGTGAAGAAAGGGAGGATACTGTTTCACCCTTAGCAACTCGTTGACCTATGCGTACGGTTAGATTTGTAAGTATCCCTTCACTCAACGGATGTACTTCTACTGTTGAATAGGAAACCAATTCTCCGGGCCATGAAATGCGTGATTCATCGAGGGTGCTCAGATCGTCATTTCGCGCTTCTTCTATCAATGGTTGCGGACTTGCTTGCTCCTGCTGCTCTGCAGACTTTGGTTCTTCTTTTTTACTTTCTCCACGAACAAGAAACGCAATTGAACCTACTCCTGCGAGGAGAATGACAACTCCTATACTGCTTATTATTTTTTTTATAGTCATAATTTTTTAGTTAAATACAATAAACCCTCTTTTGTCTGAGGGCGAGAAAATATTGTCTCACTAAAAAATCTTCGGATGGATGGTTCCGTCTTGAAGCAATAAAAGGTAGGGCGAATGCGAATAGTGAAGCTCAGCCCATCTTTGAAATTGATGCCATTTTTTCTTTATGAACGGAATGATTGGTATTCGTACAAGAACCAAGAAAATGAAAATGCTGAAAAAAAGAAGTTTAAATAAAAAACTCGATGAAGTGCTCATCGTAAAAAATTCTCCTTCGGGATGGATGAGAGTAAGCATATGCTCCATAGAACCTGATGAATCCATGTTCATGTGAGATATTTTATATCCAACAATGTGTGTAACCGCCTGGGAAGAAACCGACGAAAAAAGGCACGCCCCTACTATAGAAAATACGAACAAAAAAATCCCGAGAATAATTCCTGCAGTCTTATGTGTCAATTCTTGTTTTGATGGAAATCTCATATCGCTATTTTTTGTACATTTCTTATACAATAAATCGTTGTTCGTGTCAATACAGTTGCTTAAATTGAAATTTATGTGTTGCTCGGCACTATCTTTTTTCTCTTCAAGAGGAGCGAATTGAGAACCACTGATATTGAACTTGTTGCCATCGCAACTGAAGCAAAAATGGGATTGAGAAGAATATGGAAAAACGGATATAAAACTCCCATGGCAACTGGTATAAGAATAATATTATATCCAAATGCCCACACAAGATTCATCCTGATTGTTCCCATGGTTTTTTTTGAGAGTACAAGAGCGGCAGCGACTGATTTTAAATCCTTATTAATAAGGGTAATATCTGCAGCCTCAATTGCCACATCAGTGCCAGTTCCCATTGCAATTCCTACATCGGCAGCGGCAAGCGCGGGTGCGTCGTTGATGCCATCACCGACCATTGCCACGATTTTGCCCTCTGCTTGAATTTTTCTCACCTCTTCCTCTTTCTGATCCGGCAACACTTCGGAAAGAATTCTTGTAATTCCTAAACTATGCCCTATGGCATTGGCAGTTCTTTGATTGTCCCCGGTAATCATGACAACTTCGATGCCTAGCTTTTGCAAAGCCTCCAAGGCTTCGCGTGCACTCTCTTTGATGATGTCCGCAACTGCGATGAGTCCTAACAGCGTATTGTCCGCACCTATCATCATGACAGTTTTACCGTTGCGTTCCATGGTACTTATTTCACTGCCGGCAGCACTCACATCAATTCCTTCTTTGTCCATTAATCGTTTGTTTCCGAAAACAATTCTTTTTCCGTTTACTACACCATGGACTCCGTGACCCGGAATAGCTTGAAACTTTTCGACTTTGAAAAGAGTGAATTGCTTGGATTCAGTCTCTTTGACGATCGCTTCTGCCAGTGAATGCTCCGAACCCTTTTCAATTGATCCTGCCAGTTGCAGTAATTCATCACGATTGAGATCCTTCGACACGCGTAGAGCCTGTTCTGAGCTTTTCGAAGGGATGACAGATATAGGCACAATATCTGTCACTTCAGGTCTACCTTTTGTAAGAGTACCTGTCTTATCAAAAATAATAGTGCTGATTTTGTGGGCGGTTTCCAAACTCTTTGCATCTTTGATGAGGATACCATTAGTCGCTCCCTTGCCAGTCCCTACCATAATAGCAGTGGGAGTTGCCAATCCCATAGCACACGGACAGGCAATAATCAGAACTGCAACTGTATTAAGGAGCGCAAAGGTTATTACCGGAGTGGGTCCGAAGTCGTACCACACAACGAACGTTGCAATCGCGAGCATTATAACAATCGGAACGAAATACGATGAGACAAGATCGGCCAATCTCTGAATAGGAGCTTTGCTTCCTTGCGCCTCCTGCACGAGTGCAATGATCTGAGCAAGCATAGTCTCTTGCCCGACTTTTGTTGCTTTGCATGTAAAGCTGCCTGTCTTGTTCATTGTCGCCCCTACCACAATATCGTTTTTGGATTTATCAACTGGCATACTCTCTCCCGTGACCATTGATTCGTCAATGCTTGATTCACCATCGACGATAATGCCATCAACAGGAATTTTTTCCCCAGGTCGCACCCGGATGAGATCACCAATTACCACCTCACTTATAGGGATGTCCATCTCTTTGCCGTCACGAATCACTCGAGCTGTTTTCGCTTGCAAACCTATAAGTTTTTTTATCGCTTCCGAGGTTCCTGCTTTTACCTTTGCTTCAAAATATCGACCGAGTAAGATCAATCCGATAATGATGGTGGCTACATCAAAATATGGAAATGCTTCAACGCCAATATTACGGACAACATCAGGCAAGACCGTAACAAAGGCAGAATAGATATATGCAACCGTAGTGCCGATGACCACGAGCGTGTCCATATTTGCGGTTCTGTGCCGAAGAGCTGATACAGTGGCTCGGTAAAAACTCAACCCTGCCCAAAATTGTACCGGAGTTGCCAGTAGCAACTGCGCCAAAAAATTCTGTAAGATCGCGGGGGCAGTATTCATAAGACCAGGAAAACTACCCCAAAGAATCAGAGTTCCAAGGCCAAGACTGACTATGACTTTGGTGCGTAAATTCTTAAGCTCCTTTTGCTTCTCCGCTTCCTCTTCATTCTCGGATTTTAATTCTTCATTGATCATTGCGTGATACCCTACACTCGCTACAGCCGACGATAGATGCTCATCTGTTACTTGCTGTGAATCGTAGGTTATTGTTGCTTTTGTTGTTGCCAGATTTACATTCGCATGGGATACGCCAGTCACTTTTTTTAACGCTTGCTCCAAAAGATTGACACAGGAAGCGCAATGCATTCCTTTAATTGAAAAAGTTTTTTTAGTCTCGAGCATATTTATTTGACGATTATTTTGCCATGATACATGTTCATACCACATGCATACTCAAATTCTCCTTCTTGGCGCGGCGTCAGTTCGATCGTAACTTTTTGGTTCAAAGGCAGGTACTTGCGAATCTTGAAATCACCTAACACGACTTCTTCCAGACAAGCGGACTGATCTTTGCGGATGAAATTTATCTTTGTGGTTTTATCTTTTGGGATGGAAATAATACTCGGGGAATAGCCACCCTCGACGGTAATGTCGACTGAATCTGTTACCGCAACTTCTTTCTCGTTCTTCATCAAAAAAAACCAGTAAATAAAAACCGTTCCGATAAGACCAACTGCGGTAACAATAATTTTATCTGCTTCCATACAATTATCACAATAATTTTTTATGTGTTCGGCACAACAGTAATAGTTCCCCGAAACATGCCCATCGAACAGCTGAATGTATGCGTTCCGAGCTGCTGAGGAATAAACGAGATTTCATTTTCCCCTTTTCTCAAAACAGTGGGGCCAATACCGAGGGTGGGCGCTTGCAACACTCCCAGGCATCCTCCTGCGCTTTGGGCTTCAATGAGCCATCGCGTCGGAACTCCTGCACGAAGCGTAAAACGATCTGGCACATATCCATAATTTCTCACGGACATAAGGGCGGTTTGTTCTTTCCCGTCATATTCTACAAAACTCCCTGCTGATCCGCCTCCTTGACCGGCGTTGACTGAAATCGCACCTTTCACCCAAGAAAAATCCAACGGATGTCCGGCAATAGTAAATCCATTTTGGATATTTCCTACTCCCATGAGAATAATAAGAGCTCCGGAAAACTGAAATATGATCTCTCGCACTTTGCCACGTATCACATTGAAAGAAAACCCAATCAAGGTAAGGACCGGTGTTGTCCCAAGAGCAAATGCAAAAAGCAGTGAGGCACTTGCAAGAAAACTTCCTGTCGTAAGAGCATAGAGCTGCAAACTCTGAGTAAATCCGCATGGAACAAAAAAAGTTGCAATTCCCATGAAAAAAGGCGAATTCGTTGCGGTAACACGGCGCGCAATGCGTTTTGGCATTTTTGGCATGAAGCGGTTGGCAAAAGGCACAGAGATCCCAAGCATACTCATGCCCATGGCGATCATATACAGTGCGGCCACTATCACAATACCGCCCGTAAGGATTGGTGACGGCGTAAGCGCTGAACCAAGCAGGCCGATTATTCCCCCAAGCAACCCATACGAAAGGAGCCTCCCGAACATAAAGGAAGCTACGGGAAGAATTCGTTCTTTTAGAGAAGATACCGGATGATTGCGTTGATATGCCGAAAGCGAAGAAACGAGAAGCCCTCCGACTGTTGCCACACACGAAGATGTTGCTGCTACCAATCCAAGAATAAAGGCAGCTCCAAATTGGAGCGACTCAGGCACAACCGCAGCCCCTTTGAGAAGTCCTGCTTTAGTGAAAAGCGCTGACACAAAAAAAGCAAAAGCGAACGCGCCAAAAATCCTGGAGATCCTTATGGGCGCTCTCGTATGCTCGACTTTACGATATGTTTTTTGCTCTCTTCTATCTAAAAACCGGACTGCTGAATATTGGGTATCGCCAAAAACGCTCTGTAGGTCTTTGATGGTAGGCATTTTCTCCAGATAACAGATCCGTGCAGTCCCTTTGTCAGTATTGACAGAGATGTGAGTAATGCCTCCAATGGCTTGAAGCTTTTTCTCGATGAGGACTTCGCAACTTTTGCATGTCATCCCATCGATCGCAACGACTAGCTCGTTGCATTGTTTTTTTGTATTCATGTAAGTTATCCTTATAAATCAAAATCCGCTGTCCCGTCATTCGTCAGGCGTAGATTCGTGCATGAAGGATTCCTCTTGAGAATACAAAAATGAATAGATTAAATAATTGAATATTCGGAGTGTGCCTTGAATAGAGTTTAAAAAATGGAGGAGAAAGATTGTTGTCCAGTGTTTGCAATAATGATCGCAATCGACTGCGCATTATGGGAACGTAAAAGGCTATGAGGAACGGGGAAAGAATTGCTGCAAAAATGATAAACCAATGAGCCACATATTCCGGCACATTTGCCTGACATACTGAACCTCCCTCATTCATGAAAGGACATTTAATCATTACGCCATGCTCCATGGCAATGCTATGAGTTTGCATGCCAAATATCGTAATCGCGCCATAGATTGAAATGATTATGATGAAAAGGAATTTTGGTTTCTTCTGTATCATAAAAAAACAATACCACCTTTGCAGCCCTCTGTCTAGCAGCCCTGTTCAGGTACTTTCGGGATTTCCTTAAAAATATCGCTCGCGAGCGTGCCTTCGCCATATTTTTTACTCGCGTACTCCCCTGCTTTTCCATTGATGTATGCAGCTGCGCATGCTGCGTTGAAAGGATCAATCCCGCGCGCAAGGATCGCGCCACAGATCCCCGCAAGCGTATCTCCAAACCCGCCTTTCGTCATGTAGGCAGTGCCCGTGCGATTGAGGTGTGTCCGCGTGCCATCGGATACCACATCTACCGAACCCTTGAGAAGAATAACCGTGCCGAGTTTTTTTGCCCACCGTTGCACTTTTTCTTTTCTGTCGCCAACTGTTGGGAGTACGCGCTCTCCCGTGAGGGCGTAAAATTCATCCGCGTGCGGTGTGAGAATGGCTGATTTGTTGGAAAGAATTTTTTGATTTTTTCCGAGTGCACGAATTGCCTCGGCATCGATACTCATGGGACATACGCATCGAGAAAGAAAATTTCGGATTGCTTGATATGTCTGAGGTGTACGCGCAAGGGATCCTCCAATAATAACAGCGTCAACACCTTTGGCGCGCCTGAGCGCGTGCGGTACAGATGAAAAAATAAATTCGCTCTTCAACGGTTCAGTAATTAAATCAGGTGCATACTGCGAAGCCACATCCATTGCTCGCGGATGTCCTATGAGATATGCCAAATCGGCACCGGCACGTAATGCAGCCATTGCATTAAAGGTTGGAGAGCCGGTCAAACGTGCACTTCCTCCTATTATCAGCACTGTTCCAAAATTTCCTTTATGCGACCACGAAGAGCGGGTGCGGTATATTCTCCTAAGGAGGACATTACCGCGCACTTTTTTCTCATAGCCGCTATATCTTTCGCCATGTCTCATATGTGGCACACCCCTCTGCTATTTTTTTCAAAATATCTTTGATGATATTCTTCAGCCCGCCAAAAATCAGAAGCAGGAACGATTTCTGTAACAATCGGCTTTTGAAACGCTCCTGATTGATTCATGGATTGTGTGGAGGTTTCCGCTTCCTTCCTCTGTTCTTCGGTATGATAAAAAATAACCGATCGGTACTGAGATCCCACGTCCGGCCCTTGCCGGTTGGGAGTGGTAGGGTCGTGCATATGCCAGAATGCGTTAAGAAGGTCTCCATACGAAACTTTTTCGGGATCATATGCAATTTCCACAGCTTCCGCGTGACCTGTGTCATCCGCGCATACTTGCTGATAGGTCGGATTCTGCGTATGGCCACCCGCGTATCCTACCTGCACATCAACTACTCCGGAAATTTTGCGAAACGTTTCCTCTACTCCCCAAAAACAACCAGCTGCAAATGTCGCTTTTTCACTCATATAAATTCTTGCGGCAATTCGCTGCGCATTTTTTTCTTTCTGGCATGCAGCTTCTTCGATTGCAAGCGTTTCTCCTTTGACACAAAAGGAACTCGGGTAGGGCGCCGTTGTTTGGGAATCGCAAGGGATTCTGCAACAAGCCGTGTGAGGATAGCAATCGCATGTTCTTTATTGCGAACCTGGGAGCGGGCTTCAGAACTGGAGACAGATACACCTCCTCGATAGTTCAATTTTTTCTTCAATCGATTCCGAATCCTTTCTTTCTGATCATCCGTCAATGCATGGGAATGCTCAAAATCCCATGTAACTCGAACCCTGGTTTCAACTTTGTTTACATTTTGTCCCCCAGGCCCACCGCTGCGAGTGGTGGAAAATTCCAATTCAAATGGAGGAATGACAAACCCTACAACCCCTGATTTTTTTTGTAGATCTTTTTTATCCACACAATAGAGAGATAAAAAATAATCTTAGATTGTAAATATCATACCAGATTTCGATCAATATTGCACAAATATAAAGATGAACGCATTGAGAAGACTTCGGGTCTGTAACATACCTGTTATTGATTTAATGATTCCTTGATTCCATGATTGTGCTTGCCGCCATGATATCTGTTTCCCGTGCCTTCGAGACGAAGGCGAGAGACGGAAACACCAATTCATTTTCCCTACACCCAGTATGAGAGAATTCCCAATAGGGACGTCTCATACTAGAATGCAGAGAAGTGGTGCGGCATGTCGCTCCCACACCCTGTCGCTCCGATCAGGAGAACGACTCATGAGGGATTGTCACCGCGCTGCCTCTGTGCACCGAAGCAATGAACAGATAGCGGATGGTCGCCCGACAGATTGCTGTCGGACATGACTCGCGCATACTGGGGATTCTGCTTCACCGCACGCCCTTAATTCATTATACATATTTTGTATGACAAACCGTTCGCAGACGCTCTTCGTGGGCGTTGACGTGCACAAGGACACGCATACGGCAGTCGGCGTGTCGCCCTTCGGGGAAAAGCTCTTCGAGCTGACCGTGGGAAATTATGAAAAGGACTTTACGCTACTCTCCGAGCGAGCTCAGCAAGCTGCCTCTGACACTGGCCTGTCCGTGCGCTTTTGCCTCGAGGACTGCCATGGATACGGGGAACGGCTCGCGTCATTCCTTGTGGACGCTGGGAACAGCGTCTGCCATGTTCCGGCGATTCTTGTCGATCATGCTCGCAAGCGAGAAGTTCACCCGGAGAAAAATGACAGCAAAGACGCTCACGGGGTAGCGCAGGTCATGATCCAAAGGATTGACACGCTACCCTCCTACAGCATAACCAAAGAGACAGAAACTGCCAAGAACATACGGGAAGTGTCCATGGACCGCGAATATTTGGTCAAAGAACGAACACGGGTCAAAAACCAGCTTCACACCCTCCTGTACAGAATATTCAACACCGAGTACGCCAAACTGTTCAAAGACCCCTTCTCACTCAAAGCCCTCACGTATTGGATGAAATCCAGACCAAAAAACATCTCGCCATTTCTTCTTCGTACCATGAAGCGTAAAGTGAAACGCCTCTTGGACATCCGTGAGGAGGTCTCTGAGTTAGAAGATGAACTCAAAGATCTCATCACCGAGTCAGGGCATACCTTACAGACAGCGAGCGGGTGCGGCACGGTGCTTGCCGGAGAGCTCATCGGAGAGATTGGCGATGTCGCGCGGTTCAAGACACCGGCACAGCTTGCCAAGTACGCGGGCTGCGCACCGAGAGAGCACTCCTCGGGAAAGACCGTGCGGTGGCGAAAAACACGGGGCGGAAACAGGCGACTCAATCGAGCGTTTCATCGCATGGCACTCTCACAGATTTCACGCATGGGCAATGTAAATGCGAGGGACTATTTCAAAAAAAAGATCAGTGAGGGAAAGTCTAAATCCCAAAGCTTGGTATGTCTTCGCAGGCACATGGTTACCCTTGTCTGGAACATGATGAAGCACAAAGACCAATACCGATTTCCAACAGAAATTTGACATAGCGGATCCCTTTTTCTTGCCATTTCCGTCTCTCGCAGGGGTGCCAATTTCAATGGCTAAGGCGGTTTTGCTGTTGAGTACATTTAAAGAATACGAGGCACAACTGAATAATTCTTTGAGCCGCAAAGAGATATCTCGCCAATTCCAGCAACTTTACCGAAAACCGCAACAGATGTCCCTTCTTTTTTTAGGTATGGTTCAACCGTATACGGGCAATTGGGATTGTGAGTAAAACCCAAGCCAAAAGAATCGGCAAAAAATACTTTCACAAAATCCCCATCCTGTGTTTTAACGATAAGGTAGTAAGGGCCATCCAGCGCTGTCATGTCGACAAATTCCTGAATAATACCAGTAAATTGTATCTCGCTCCCCGGATGTAGCCAAAGCTCATCCATCTTCGCCTTTTCTTCCAATGATCTACTCAAGGCGTCCATAGATTTAGGGGTTCCATCAATGGAAGCGTAGGGATTATGCATGGTTGAACTAACAAATGCGACGAAAGAGACAAAAAGAGCTATACCGGTACCAATCACCGCGATCCGCACCTTCTTTGCATTTGCTATGACAGCAGTACCTGCAGAAATCCCCATAATAAGAATGAAATATGCAAAAAATGAAATCCAAAACCGGCGATGGTGAACTGTCTCCAGAAAATCATACCGCCAATCGAGATTTGTATCAGCTGTAAAAATTGCGTTTGCAGATGACGCTGCCACAAATAAAAGCACGGCAAAAATCGCATATGCAAGAACAGCTATACCTATGATGAGTGCTCCAGATTTTTTTCGGCTCATGTATTTCATCGCTTTTGCGGACAAGAGAATAAGGCAATATTACTCCCTCAAATGCTTATTTTGCACTCCTTCCACGGCTATTCCATAATAAGAAAGTTCCCACGATTAAACCGCAAATAAGAATAATTAAAGCAATGGCACCTATGAAGTTGCTATGCGGGGCTATCAGCTCGGCAATATCATAATACCACGGTAGCTCGTTTGCATACACCGCATTCGCGCTAATCACTGAGATGTAGAGGATCATTTCTAAAAAAAGTAAACGCACAGTGCGCTCATAATGCACATCCAGCCATATTTTTTGGTATTCACAGTCATATGCATCATTATTTTATATTTCAAACCCTTGGGCTTTCTTGATTTTATAGAGTCCTTCAAGAAAGTCTGACCCTGCATATCCAACAATGAGAGCGAGCTTCCAATCACCATTTGCAAAAACGCCAGCGATGCCACCGACGAGAGCGGCAACGAAAATGGAATAGAGAACGTATGGAAGCCGTAATTTC
>JACQSA010000026.1 GCA_016206145.1 Candidatus Uhrbacteria bacterium | reverse complement strand
TAATTGGTGAAGGTCAATAATATTGATTTATTCATAAAAGGTGGTATATTTTCGCGGTGTGTTTATATCGAAGATCATTTCTACTGCTTTAATCGATGAGCAAGATCTTATGAAACAAAAAAAACGGGGGGTTATTATTGTTATTTTCATACTTCTTTTGGGTGCAGGAGGGTGGTATTACTATCGAACAACAAAGACCACGCAAGAGCCGATACGGTATATTACAACTCCAGTGAGCAGAGGCTCGCTCGTTGTGACAGTGAGCGGGAGCGGATACACTGCCGCGAATTCGCGTGTCGATGTCAAACCGAAAGTTTCGGGAGACCTAGAAACACTTCTTGTTCAGAGCGGCAAGCCCATTATCAAAGACGCGGTCATTGCAACCATCAATAATGATGCGGCGCAAAAAGAACTCCGTGATGCGCGATTAAAATTGCAAAACGTCCGCCTTTCACTTAAAAAACTGAAAGAACCTCCGAGTGCACTTGCGCTTCTGAGCGCAGAAAACGCCATTCACGCTGCACAGCGTGAACTTGAAAAACTTCAAAAACCTCCAGATCAGGCAGACATTGTGAGCGCACAAAATTCTTTCGCAAAAGCAAAGAGCGATTACGATGCGCTTATTACTGATCAGGAACTTTGGTACACAAAAGCAAAAGACACTTTTTCCAAGTCCCAAGAAGTGTTAGAGAAATCCCGCGATGACGCATTGACGACGGTTGCGAACGTATTTTTGGATTTACCCTCGATCAAAAGCGGCATAGAAAGCATTGCTAGCGCAAGCCCATCCGCCAGCGCTCAAGCATACCTCGATTCCTATTCTGATCAAGTATCTCCTCAGACAGAAATGGATACGGCGATCATGTTAAAAAGTGAAATGAGAAAATCTTTTTTGGAAATGGACGATTCATACGCCCCCGCACTGAGCGCATTTAATGAAACAAATCGTTCCTCTTCACTCGATCGTGTAGAATCTTTGATAGATAAGACGCTTCAGTCAGTAAAAGCAGTATCTGAGACTTTGAAACGCACAAAGAAATATTTCGATTTCGTGCAGAATAATTTTATGGATCGAAAGATTACTGTACCAACTATTCTGAGCACGCAACAGTCGAGCGTGCAAGGATACATTGAGGATATCAATACGCATCTTGGCCAGCTTCTTTCTACCGAGCGCACCGTGCGAGATAATCGTCTCGCGCTTCTCAACGCCCAACGTGATCTTGCGCAACTTGATACGAGTCAGCCCCGCGCAAAAGATACTGCCCGTAATACGATCAAAGAGAAAGAAAAAAATCTTGAGAAGATTATCCAGGGGGCAGATGAGCAAGACATTGCAGCGGCGGAAGAAAAGATTAAAGAACGGGAAGAAACGCTTTCTGATCTTAAAAAAGGCTCTGCCGCGCTTGATATCGAGTCCCAAGAATTGTCGGTGCGGCAAAGCGAGATTGCCGTGCAGGATGCCCAAGAGCGTTTGGGGGATTATACATTAAAAAGTCCTATCGCAGGGTTTGTGGCGCAAGTGCCCGTAACGCGCGGTGAGTCAGTTTCCCCATCAACCATACTTGCAAGTATTGTCACAAAGAAAAAAATTGCTGAGATTTCCCTTAATGAAATCGATGCAGCTCGTATTGCGCTTGGCATGCGTGCAACTCTTACTTTCGACGCTCTTCCCACATTGTCTTTGACAGGAGAAGTGATTGAGATGGATACGATCGGGACCCTTGAACAGGGAGTCGTTACGTATGCGGTCAAAATCGCTTTCGATACGGAAAATCCTTCAGTGCGAGAAGGGATGAGCGTCACGGCAACTATCTTGGTCGATTCGCGCGCGAATTCATTGATCGTTCCCGCAGCGAGCGTGCAATCGGAAAGAGAACAGGATTTTGTGCAGGTGTTTATCAGTGGTGCGCCTCAACGCCGCATGGTAAGGAAAGGCATTTCAAATGATACGCAGACAGAGATTCTTGAGGGATTGAACGAGAACGATCCTGTGATAACGCAAACAATAAGAGCAGATCAAGAAAAGACTACAAACCAAAATCAACCTCGGTCGCTTTTTCAGACAGCTCCGATCGGAGGCCAACGGGGCGGCGGAGGGTTTGGAGGCAACGCAGGGGGTCCTCGGCGATAGAATATGATCGAATTACGTTCTATTACAAAAACGTACGGCGAGAGCAAGAATGTCGTCACTGTGTTGCAAGAGGTCACATGCACAATTGCTGATGGTGAATTTGTTGCGATTATGGGGCCTTCCGGGTCGGGAAAATCAACACTCATGCATATCATTGGACTTCTTGATTCTCCGACGTGTGGGGAGTATATTTTGGATGGCGTTTCAGTCGCTTCTCGTTCTGGCGATGATCTTGCCCGTATTCGGAACGAAAAAATCGGTTTTATTTTTCAAGCCTTCAATCTTTTACCGCGTGCGACAGTATTACGCAATGTCATGCTTCCATTGATATACGGCACTCGCGATAGTGGATCTCGGCTTGAGCGGGCGCAAGTAGCTCTGCGCGCCGCAGGTCTTGGCGAAGAGCGATGGCAGAATCGTTCCAATCAGCTCTCCGGCGGACAAATGCAGAGAGTCGCTGTTGCCCGTGCGCTTGTTACAGACCCCGCAGTTCTTCTTGCTGATGAACCAACAGGGAATTTGGATACTGCCACCGGCGATGTTGTTCTTGAGTCTTTCCAAGCCTTGCACGATCAAGGAAACCATACAATCGTATTGATTACGCACGAACAATATGTAGCCGAGCACGCTGCCCGCATTATTTCCATACGGGACGGCCGCATTGTTGAAGATAAGAAAAATGGGCATCGTCGCGCTGTTCGCAGTATAACACCAGCCGTATCCGTATGAGAACGTTTGATCTATTCAGCGAGTCCTGCCGCGCATTGACGATCAACAAAATCAGATCTGGCCTCACCATGCTTGGCATAGTGATCGGCATTGCTTCTGTCATCACCATGATTTCCATTGGCCAAGGCGCGCAAACAATGATCCAGTCGAGTATTGAAGGTTTGGGATCGAATTTGCTTACTGTGATGCCGGGTGTAATACAGCCGGGGCGCGGAATCGTTTCTTCGGGTAGGGGAGCGGCACAAACATTGAAGAATTCAGATATTGAAGCGCTTAAAGGAATCCCCGGTGTTGCCGCAGTTTCTCCTGAATCGTCACGCAGGTTTCAAATAGTGGCATCCACAGGACAGAACACAAATTCAACTGTGATCGGAGTTTTGCCTGCATATGAACACGTGCGGAGCGTTTTTTCCGAACAAGGGAGTTTTGTCGCCGATGCGCACAATCGCAGTATGAGCCGCGTTGCCGTACTCGGCCCTACTGTTGCTCAAGATCTTTTCGGAGATGCGAATCCCATAGATAAAACGGTTCGGATCAATAAAGTGAATTTTAAAGTGATCGGGGTACTCAAAGCTAAGGGAACTGCGGGTTTTTTCAATCCGGACGATACTGTATTCGTTCCGCTTTCGACAATGCAAAAGATTCTCGCTGGCGCGGATTTTCTTTCTCTCATAGCGCTTAGCGTTGAGGATAAAGACCAAATGCCTCGTGTCCAAGAAGATGCGCACATCACACTTGCGCAGGAACATGGCACAAGCCTTGAGAGTCCTGATTTTTCCATCGTATCGCAAGCGGATATACTGGGAGCGCTTACACAAATCACAGTTGTATTTACGTTATTCCTCGCATCGATTGCAGGCATTTCATTATTGGTCGGAGGGATCGGGATTATGAATATGATGCTTACTACTGTCACGGAACGCACGCGCGAAATTGGCTTGCGAAAAGCAATCGGTGCGCGCAACAGGGATATTATTGCGCAGTTTTTGCTTGAGTCGGTGTTGCTTACTGTGATCGGCGGCCTTATTGGCGTTGCGATTGGAATTGCGGCTGCCCTAGTCGTGCGCGTCGGCTTCAATATCGCCGCCGAAGTGTCCCTGTTTTCCATTCTTCTTGCCGGAGGTGTTTCTACAACCATTGGAGTGCTCTTTGGATTTTATCCTGCGTGGCGCGCAGCGCGGTTGAATCCGATCGAAGCGCTTCGATATGAATAATTCATATTTTTTACTACCATCATATGAAAAATATCATAATGTATGCGTTCTTTCTTTTGATAGGAGGAGCTGTGGGTTTTTATGGCGGTACGCAGTATAGCCAAATTCAGGGTAAGCCTTCTGTTGCGGCGAATGGGAATCTTTCCCCTCAAGAATCACAGGATCGTTTTCGTCAACCGCGCGCTTCTCAAGGATTGAACGGACCGCGCAACGGAAGAGCGGGAGCACAGGGATTCGGCAATGGCGTGCAAGGTGCTATACTAAAATCCACCGCTAAGGATATGGTAGTGGAATTGTCTGACAAGAATACACGGATCGTACTGCTCTCTCCAGATACAGAAGTCGTCCGGTGTGCGTCAGGCACCAAAAAGGATCTCAAAATTGGCGAGCAAGTGCGCGTCACGGGTATGCCAAACGAGGATGGCTCGAGTATCTCTGCACGCATAATCCAAACCGGACAATTGTCTATCTCTCGATCACGTAATATTCAAGAGTAATCTATGCAGACCGTATCAATAATAAATACACTCCTTTCAATTTTGACAGTAATAAGCCAAATTGCGATTGTTACTATTATTTTTGGAGTTTTATTTCATATACGCGTGATCACTGATTTTTTTGGTACACATGCACTCTTGTTCTCTTTCTTGATTGCCTTGATCGTAACATCGGGAAGTTTATTTTATTCCGATGTGGCAGGATACGAACCTTGCAAACTCTGTTGGTATCAGCGTATTTTCATGTATCCGCAAGTGATCATTCTTGGCATTGCACTTATTGTCCGAGATTCACGTGTGAGATTGTATAGCGTAGCTCTTTCGGGGATTGGGTTTTTCATCGCGGGGTATCATTATTTGCTTCAGCTTGGCATTGCGCCAAACATCCCATGCTCTGCGGTCGGGTATTCAGTCTCATGCACGAAAAATTTTGTTATGAATTTCGGCTATATCACAATCCCTCTGATGTCTCTAACCGCATTTACTCTCATACTCTGCCTTTGGTTTACACAGGCAAAAAGCAAGAAAGGGTCTTCTATCTATTGACGAGCACGCCTGTATAGCGTATGTTCCTTTTATTATTCTAGAGCAATTCGCTCTTATTTTTTATTTCATGAACATTCGGAATATCGCAATCATCGCTCACGTTGATCATGGCAAGACTACATTGGTTGATGCCTTGCTCCGCTTTTCCCGTGTGCAACTCGGAAAAGATGTCGCAAGCGAACTCATTATGGATTCCAACGAACTGGAGCGCGAACGGGGGATTACGATTTTTTCAAAAAATGCCTCTGTGAGATATGGAGAGACGAAAATCAATATCATTGATACTCCCGGGCATGCTGACTTTGGCGGAGAAGTGGAGAGGGTGTTAAAGATGGCAGATGGCGTTTTGCTTTTGATTGATGCGCAGGAGGGGCCCATGCCTCAAACGCGATTTGTTCTGAAAAAAGCCTTGGAGCTCGGCCACACAATCATTGTTGTCATAAACAAAATAGACAAGCCGAATGCGCGTATTACGTATGCACACGAGAAAACGTTTGAACTTTTTATCGAACTCGGTGCCGATGATCGCCAGGTTGATTTTCCTGTATTGTATGCAGCAGCACGGATTGGAAAGGCAGGCCTCTCCTCACACCTTGAAGATATGACAGACATCGCCCCTGTGTTTGAGGCGATTATGAAATATATTCCTGCTCCTTCGGGAGATCAAGCCGCACCCTTTCAAATGTTGGTGACTTCTCTTACAGCTGATGCGTATAAGGGAAAGATCGGGATCGGCCGCATTGCGAATGGATCTCCAAAACAAGGAGAGACTATTACTCATATCGCGCGCGATGGTAACGCAACAAAAGAAAAAATAGTGTCCTTGATGACATTCGAGGGCTTGAATCGCCTTGACACGGAGGTTGCTCAAACAGGAGATATTGTTGCCATCGCGGGCATATCTGACGTGACAATCGGCGACACGCTTGCAGACAAAGATACTCCAATGCAAATCGAACCAATCCATATTGAACAACCCACAGTAAAAATGACGTTTGCTGTCAATACTTCACCATTTTGCGGTAAAGAAGGGGAGTATGGCACTTCTCGAAACATTCGTGAGCGACTTGCAAAAGAACTTGAAACAGATGTCGCGCTTCGTGTCGATGAAGGTGGCAAAGGCGCTGACGAGTTTGTAGTCAGCGGTCGCGGCGAGCTGCATCTCGCAATTCTTATCGAACGCATGAGGCGTGAAGGATATGAGATTCAGGTATCGCGACCCGAAGTGATTTTTAAAGAAGAGGGTGGTGTTACACAGGAGCCGCTTGAAGACGTATGGATTGATGTGCCCGAGGAGTATATGGGCGTGATACTTGAAAAAATGGGTCGTCGCCGTGGAGAACTCAAAAATATGAACGTGGAAAGCGGCACCGCATCCTTTCATTTTGTAATCCCCACCCGAGGATTTATCGGCTACCGCAATGAATTTCTTACCGATACGCGCGGGCTTGGCATCATGAATACGTTATTTCATGGATATGCTTCGTTTGCCGGCGATATTGACTCCAATCCGCACGGATCTTTGATTGCGTTTGAATCCGGTACAGCGAATACATACGGCATGATCAATGCGCAAGAACGGGGTACGCTTTTTATTCAACCAGGCGATCAAGTGTATGAAGGGCAGATCGTCGGGCAAAATGCAAAACCCGAGGACCTCGAGGTTAATATCTGCAAAGAAAAGCGATTGAGTAATATGAGGTCAAAAGGCGAGGGAGTTGCCGAAGGCTTAAATACGCCGCGCATCATGAGTCTGGAAAACGCGCTCGAATATGTCGGCGATGATGAATTGGTAGAAGTAACCCCGAAGAGCGTCCGTCTTCGCAAACACATCTTATCCGCACTTGAAAGAAAAAAAGTGAGGAAATAGCGAATACATTCACAGACGGTATCATCTGTACAGCACCCGTATTTTTTTGATATAATAAAACGAATGGAATACAAACGCCATCCTGAGCGGATTTTTCATCATTTTCTCGCAGGCCCTATCATTTATGCCATGATCGTGCCTCTGGTGTTTTTGGATATCTTTCTTGAGATATATCACCGTTTTTGTTTCCCGCTCTACGGTATTTCGTGCCTCACACGTTCTCAATACTTTCAGTTTGATCGTCACAAACTGCGATATCTCACAAAATGGGAAAGGATCAATTGCACCTATTGCACATACGCAAACGGCCTTTTACTGTATGCGTCCATGATTGTCGCTGCCACTGAGCAGTATTGGTGCAGTATCAAAAATAAGAAAGACAAGACTCATGTCGCACTTTCGCATCATGGAAAATTTTTGGAATACGATAATAAACAGCAATTTGACGAATTTTTAAAAAAGACATGAGTATGCTGTCTGCCAAAGACCTCGCACGCGAACTCAGTTCATACGCCGATAACGAAAAAGCCGCACTCTTGCGGCGGTTTTTTAAAACGGGAAAAGGTGAATATGGAGAAGGGGATACATTTTTAGGAATCGTAGTGCCTGCCCAACGGCGGATTGCAAAGAAATATCTGCACTTGAATTGCAATGATCTTATGCCTTTGCTAAAGAGCAAGATCCATGAATATCGTTTTTCCGTTCTTGTGATTCTTGTAGAAAAGTACAGGCATGGTACGAAAAAAGAAAAGGAAACCATCGCGAAATTTTATCTCCGCAACAGGCAGCATATCAATAACTGGGATCTTGTGGACACTTCTACTCCACAGATTATCGGGGATTATCTTTTGACTCACGACACGCATATTCTTTCCACTCTTGCGCGATCGCGAAATCTCTGGGATCGGCGTATCGCGGTTCTTGCGACATTTCCATTCATAAAAGAAGGTAGGTATACTGAAACGACACACGTTGCGCAGCTTCTTTTAGCAGACACGCATGACTTGATCCATAAGGCCGTAGGATGGGCATTACGTGAGGTCGGGAAAAAATCTTTGCAAACAGAAGAGGCGTTTTTAAAAAAATACGCGCATTGCATGCCTCGCACCATGTTGCGCTATGCCATTGAACGATTTCCATTGCATAAAAGAGTGAAATATCTCAATATATAATATATGTTGTTTCCCGCGCTTGACGCCGATGATTCTCTTCTCATACCAGTCAACACATGCTATCATGGAGAGATATGAATGTGAAGAAATCGTTTTTTATGCCAATCAGCGTGCGGCTTATTATTTTCAGTGTTGTTTTTTTTCTTACTGTCCTTGGTGGAGTTGTTGTCTTTGGGTTGAGCGATAATTCGAACGATCGTTTTTTTGGACGCATACTTTTAGAAGTCGAAAAGAAAGGCGAGGCGTGGTACGTGAATCCACACACAGGGAATCGCGCGTATTTAGGGCGGCCCGATGATGCGTTTTCTCTTATGAGAAGCATGGGTATTGGAATTGCGACAAAAGATCTGAATCGCATTCCCATAGAGAATTCAAATTTGGATCAGGGAGGTGATTCAGACAGTGATGCGCTTTCCGACGACGTGGAACGGGCATTTGGTACTGATCCGCAAAATTCGGATACGGATGGAGACGGTTATGTTGATGGCGTCGAAGTGCGGAATGGGTATTCTCCTGTCGGCGCAGGAAAATTCCCCGCTGATATCGGATTTACCAAAAAACAAGCGGGAAAAATATTACTGCAAGTGGAGCAAAACGGTGAGGCATGGTATGTGCATCCAAAAGAATTGAAGCGATATTACCTTGGAAGGCCCGCATATGCCTTTGATGTTATGAGAAAAACAGGTCTGGGCATTTCTAACGTCGATATCGCGACAATTCCTCAGATCCTCCCCGTTATCCCACCTTCTGTACCAGCGCTTCCGGTCTTTACGCCAGATATCCCCGAGCAGGTTGTGTTGCCAGTGCCTTCATCTGATAACGCAAACAAAACTCCTAACACTCAGCAACAGCAAACGTTCGAAGAAAAACCTGTCAAAACAGTAGAACCTGCGCCGCAGGCTACAACATCTGTACCCTCGCAAACGCAAGCAACTTCTACTCCGCCGATAGTCCAGCCTTCTCTTCCTCCGCTTGCAGCAGGACAAATAGAAGCCCCTATTATCAGGCCATCTGATAATGTATCGTCGGAAAGTGCCTCATCCTCGACCCCTGAAAAAATTCTTGAAACTCCCGACGGGATTGGGTATACATTGGGATACAATGGGCCGCATACCATGTATTTGCCCTGGAGCACGCAGCCGCCCTCCATGAGCTGGCTTTCTTACGGCAAGACGAAGAGCGTTTCGCAAGAGTATAAGATTGATGGTTATCGAAAAGAACACAAAACTCTCGTAAAGGGTCTTGAACCCAATACAAAGTACTACCTTCTCTATCGGTCTCAAGTTTCTTCCGGGGAATATGGAGTTCAGCGTGGAGTATCAACGCAGACTACCGGCACAAGCAGTCCCGATTACATTGAGACAGGCGAGACAGCAACAGCGCAAGGGCAAGAAACAGGCGGGCTCGCATTAAAGATTCATTTTCCGCTATATCAGCCAGAAGACGCGACGGAAAATAAGATGGCAATTGATCTCAGCGCTACGCCGACATTTACACTGATACGTATTACCGCATACGCTAAACAGATTCGCGTGGAATGGGATAAGACACCAAATCCGAGCGTTCGTACACTTTCTGGAACATCGTATACAGCAATTAAGTCTGATGTTCGAGTGGATTATGGTCCTGATGAACGCTTTGGTTTCTGGGACGCTACCTATGCAGCAAAGGATTTTCCTGAAACAGAAAGAACCGCCACATCAATGCTTTTGAAGGATTTTGACCCTGACCATACATATTATCTCCAGCTAAAACTTATTTTCGGAGATTCTTTGATAACACGCACGATAGCCGTTAAAACTTCCCAAGAGGGTGCCGTACCGAATGTCTATGAAGTAAAAAATATCAGCATGCCCCGCGTTACAGAATTTTTGTATCCCATAAAGGCATCTACAGGGTTGTTACAGGTAAAAACTAATACTCCAAGCAATCTGACGGTTGAATACGGCAAAGCAGATACGACTGCGTGGCGATACACCGATCGTGTGAGCTCAGCTTCTCTGTCCTCTGTGCATACATTTACACTGAAGAATTTGGAAGCCGGGCATTTCTATCATATTAAACTTAAAATACAAAATACCGCAGGCGATTACTATGTCTATGAGTTTGCAAGAAAAATATTATAGCTATTTACTGTTCGAGGGTAATTATGCTATGATAGCGCCATGGAAATTCTTTTAGGATATGTATTAGGCATTGGATTGTATCTTTTGTTTCGGGTGATTATCCCGGGACTCTATGTCGTTGAGCAAAACGAACGCGCAGTAAAAACAGTATTCGGTCGCGCGCAACGCGTTGGCAAAAACACAACACTTCAAGAGCCTGCGTTTGCGGGTATGCTTAATGATGATGAAAAAGAGCGTTATGCGTATCCGCAGGTTCGCGTGATACAGCCCGGCGGCCCTTATTTCCGTTGGCCATGGGAACGCGTGCATAAAGTTTCTGTCGCGACAGAACTTGTGGATATTGCATATGACCCTGACGACCGAAAAGCAAATCAGAGAAATACAATACTTGAGGCTGTTACCAGAGACCAGCTCAATATCGGATTAAGAGGGCAATTTCGCTATACGGTGTCTGAAAAAAATCTCTACGCGTATGCATTTGGAGTGAATAGGCCGATTGCACACATCATCGGCTATTTTGTTTCTGTCCTTCGGGAGCGTATCGCAAACTTTGAAGCTCCATCTCCCACACCGCACGCAGCTTCAGCCGAAACAATACTTTCTATTCCCGGTATCCAGGGCATTTCGATAAATGATTTGCGTAAAAATCTTGGCGAGCTCAACCGCCATATGGAAGATGAGTGCAAATCGTCGGCGGCACGCTACGGGATCACGCTTGATGCGGCGCTTATCACGGCAATCGAACCTCCGTCAGAAGTGGAGTCAGCGCTTGCCGCGATCAATACCGTTCACAATGAGGTTTCATCTGAAATCAGCCTTGCCGAAGCTGCGGCAGATCAAAAGATCGTTCAGTCAAAACGCGCTGTTGAGATCGAAACATTAAGAGCCGAAGCCGAGGTACAGCCCCTTCGTCAGCTTGCATTGCAATTGAGAGAACTGAAATCAAAAGGCAAGGAAGCGTTGAAAAATTATACGCGCAATGTGGGGCTTGAGCTGTTTTCAAAAGCGAAAAAGATTCTTTTTACAGCTGATCGGGACAAGATATGAACACTATATTGATACTTGCCATCATTCTTTTCCTCTTTTTTTATTTTCTGGAGTTCATTTTTAGATTTTTTGGATTTCTTTTTGGCGCGTATGCGATTGTAAAAGAACGAGAAGCAAGGGTGTATATCTTGTTTGGCGATATCGTAGGCGTCTTAGATACCCCGGGTTTTCATTTTTTGTGGGGTAAGTTTGGCCTCCGCGCACTTTTAGTCAATTGGCTTGGAAGATCATATACGCGCGACCTTGCATTGGATCAGGAATACATCCGCAGCATTCCGGTCAATTCGGAAGAGGGGACTCCCATGGGTATTGGAGTGTGGTATGAAATGTTTATCACGGATCCCGTCGCGCATATTTTTCGTAATGCTGATCCGCGAGGGTCACTGAGCGCGCAAGTGCGTAATGCGGCTATTAAACGGTTGAGCAGTTTACCCATGAATGAAATGCTTACCAATCGTCATGCAATGAGCCGCACGGTACGCGCTGAAGTTTCTCCGGAGTCAAACGAGTGGGGGTACAAACTCGGATCAGTGTATATTCGCAAGGTGCATTTTCGAGATACGAGCATGATTCACCAGATCGAAGAGAAAGTTGTAAATCGTTTGCGGCAAGTGACTTCAGCCATCAAACAAGATGGCGTCAATCAGGTAAGCATCATTAAGAATAAAGCCGAGCGGGAGGCCGCGGTAGAATTTGCAAAAGCAACCATGATTCGGCCCCAGATCGTAGGCAGCGCTCTGCAAGAGATTGCAAAAGATAGCGAAGTGCTTCAGAATCTTTTCCGCATTTTAGAATATCAGCGCATCATGGAAAATACTGCGAGCGATTTGGTGTTGTTGCCAGAAGGGACAAAGGGAGATTTACTTGCACAGCTTATTGCCAGCGCGCCGGATACAGGCGCACACACGCAAGAAAAAGCAAAGACTGTGTTTTTCACAAAAGAAATAAAAACACCGGGCGAAAAGAAAAAAACTGGTTGATTGGCTTTATGACCAAGGCGCTCATTGTAGGAAACGGAGGAAGAGAAAGTTCCATTGCATGGAAACTTTCCGGCGAGAGTCAGTTGTATGCGGTTATGGGGATTGAGAATCCCACAATACTGCGATACGTTCGTGAGTCTGGCGGCAAGTATTGTATCGGTGACACCAATAGTAAAGAATTCGTCACAGAGTTTGCAAAATCACAAAAAATAGATTTTGCCTTTATCACGAGTGATGCCTCGTTGGAAGCGGGGATCGTGGATGCGTTGCGCGCCGCAGGTATCGCAACTGTTGGCCCTACGCGCGCCGGCGCAGAGATCGAATGGAACAAAGCGTTTGCCATGGATTTGGTGCACGAGATTTTACCCGAGTACACTCCTCGGTATTGGATCGTGAATGATAAAAAATCTTTGGACAATCTTTTTGGAACCCTTGAAAAAGAAAATACCTCCATCGTGGTAAAGCCGCAGGGGTTGACCGGAGGCAAAGGGGTCAAGGTGATGGGGGAACACTTGAATGGTTTTTCGCAAGCAAAAGAGTATGCGCGGGTACTACTTCAAAGTCGCGATCATGAGTCAGTTGTGATCGAAGAGAAATTATCAGGACCCGAATTCACTTTGCAAGTTCTGACTGACGGAGAGCATTTCACCAAGCCGCCCGCAACATACGACCACCCGTATCGATATGAATTTGACAAAGGGCCAGGCACAGGAGGTATGGGTTCGTTCACAGATGCAAAGTTGCCTCTGCCATTCATGACAATGGATGACTATGAAGAGTGCATTGAAATTGCGCGAAGGACTCTTCCGGAATTGAAAAAAAGAAACCTGCATTATTCGGGCGTTCTCAATATCGGTTGTTTTCTGACCCCCCAAGGGATTCGCATTATGGAATTCAATGCCAGGCCCGGAGATCCGGAGTTCATGAATATCATGATGGTGCTTGACTCTTCTCTGCTTGGGATTTTACAAAAAATCACAATAGGGACATTGAGTGAAAATGACGTTGTGTTTACACCTGCCGCCAGTGTCGTAAAATATTTAGTGTCTCCCGAGTATGCTGTTCAAGAAGGAAAAGTGCATGACTTCAGTTTGGATGTCGAGGCGATTGAAAAGATAGGTGTAAAAGTTTTTTTTTCTTCTGCTGTTCACATCGATGGCAATAAATATCAGACAGTGGGAAATTCACGGGCCGTGGCTCTTGCAGCTACTGCTCAAACCATACCTGCAGCAGCAAAGAAAGTTGATGACGCAATAAAAAACTACGTCGATGGTGTCTTGGAATACCGCGCGGATATCGGACGTCAAGACGAAATTGAAACATTGATTGCCATCTCGCCGCATTCTGACGCGTAGCGCATATCCGAACGCATCAAATTGTCATTTTGACTTGCATGTATGTACATAAACTTTTATATCAGTATGAAGAGTATAAAATTTTTCACTATCATTAGCACAATCGCCATAGGAATTTTCGTAGCGATGCAAATTTCTGTATTTGCACAGACAGATGCCTCGGTGACGCCAAGTACACCCCCTTATGACGGACCGAATTATGATCACTCTTTATGGGTCATTAGCTATAATAAAGCAATTATTCCCGTCTCATTGACGAGCTACCATTGCTCGACTGCTGCACTCGTCGCAGAGTACGCAACATGGGCGGATTATACGAAGATCGATTGGCACACAGGCGTCACAGGTAAATATACTGGCTTCATACCTGTATCATCCGTCATCCTAGATCAAAATGCACCAAAAACAACGATTAACATTACTCTTCCAAGCCTGAGCCCATCCACCTCTTACATTTTTCGCGTCGGCGCGAAATGTATTTCGTCTTCACCAATGGGGACATTAGCGTATACGACAAGCGCAAACCAATTTAGTACGCCCGCCGCACCATCGTCGCCAATACAATCAGGTGATGTGACGCCTCCTAATGCACCTGACAATTTGCAAGTCAAAGATGTGACCTCAACGCATATGGCGTTAAGTTGGAATACCCCCACTGATGACGTTGGTGTAACCCGCTATGAATTGAAATACAAAACAGGAGGAGGTGTTTTTGTAGAAGGTGATTGGGTTTTGGCTCCTGCATTGCCGGCGCCCGGGGCTCCGCCGCCTGGCACAATGGGCGTTGCAACCTTCGGGTACAATGAGCTGACTCCCAGTACGACATACATTCTAGGTCTCAAGGCTTATGATGCGGCAGGGAATTCCTCACCGTTAGCTGTGTCACCAAGCTTTACAACTTTAGATCCATCACCACCTAGCATTCCTTTACCTCCCACAGGATTAGCGGCTAGTTTTTCAACAGTACCAAATGGGCCTGAGATTCAACTAAATGTGAACGACAATGCGCTCAATGAAACCGAGTACCGATTGTATTGGCGTCTGTCAGGCACTACATGGTCGAGCATTTTTCAGCCGACAGGCACCTCAACATGGAGTTTTCCGGCAAATATAGGAAATATTCAAATAGCCGCGCCCACCATCGCTGGGACGTATGAATATCAAATCCAGGCGTGTAATTCTCTAGGATGCTCTTCTTATTCAAACATTGCGTCAGTCCAGGTGCCCGTTACAGTTGTGCCGATAGCGCCAACAAATTTGCGACTTGACCCAACTCCTTCGGCAAATGCGATCTTCTTAAAATGGAATGACAACTCATCTGAGGAGGATGTGTTCAATATTGACCGAAAATTTGTTTCTGATGCAAATTATGCCGGCACGTTGCATTGGGCTCAATTGTCTGCCAATACCACGAGTTTTTCGGATACGAATGTGGTGCCGGGCCAGCACTACGACTATCGCGTGCACGCGTGCAACTCTGTCGGATGTTCTAGTTACGCATCGTTCTCGGATGCAGTAGTCACCCCCGTGGCACACGGCAGCACAACTCTTGCAAATTCAAGTAGATGTACGGGTTTGAATTTTACTTTGAAGGATAATAAGACAACCTATGACGTTGGAGATATTGTGAATTACTCGTACAGTTGTATTCCCGCAGGAACGAATGCTGCAAGCGTGACGATCCAAGTAGTAAAACCCGATGGCACGCCCATCACGTATGTAACAGGGAGTAATGTTGGCGCAGTTTTACAGCAAATGGGATTTTCAACGTCCAACTTGGTTGCCGGATCCTATGTGTTGAAAGCGTGCCTTAATAGCACATCGTGTGAGACAGGATCAGTATATCCGATCTCTTTCACAATTATTGGTACCGCAACAATTATTCTGCCGGTGTTACCGCCATTTTCTTCGGCTCCGACGCAATCTTCTCCAAGCAATCAACCGATCACACAACCATCAATTGGTAACACTTTGCCGACCGGAACGCCCTCGTCGACGCCATTGGCGCCGGCCACAGATCTGAGTGCTTCACCAGCCGCTTCTGTTCAGCAAACGCCTGATGTGGTACCACGGCCTCTCATCAGCACGCCCCCTTTATCGGCGTTGGAAGAATGTTTTCGAAACGTTCTAGGAGAAGTTAGGTATAAGCAGGTACATACCAACGCTGCCAAGCCAACCAACGAAGAATTAGAGAAAACAAAACCATGCTTTAAGTTGACTATTATTACTCAGATACCGTCGGATCAGACAAGTGTCGGCCAGTCTTCGACTCAAAAATCAATATTTACAGTTCCGGGATTGAACAATACAACAAAATCAGTCGTTGCCCAGCCTCAATTTGCGGACACTTGCGAAACTCGTCAATTGCCTGATATTAAAAGTGGCTTACACCAGCTACGTAAAAAATTACACAGTATTAATGTTGAAACATTGAGATTGCGTAAAGCAAATGTGTTTATTCCGACTGAATTTGATTTACTTTATGAAGATGCACGCAACTTGATAAAGCAAGTAGATGGGGCAAAAACTTGTGAGAATGCCTACTTAAGCGGAATAGAATTACCTGATGTGATAAATCAGCTCGCCGCGTCCTTGATAAAAATCGAAAAATTGCGGTTTGCTCGAAAAGCCTTAAATTCTTTGGATGTCACAACCAAATCCTTCGTGAATTTAACTGTAGCTTCTTTGAACCGATTAGGTAAACAAAAATTTGACGTGATTGAACTTAAGGACCGGCTCAATTCACAAAAAGCGGAAATTGCAAGTTGCCGTGCCGATGCGGAGAGTTTGCTAAAAGATAACGAGCCTGAACTATTTGAAGGCACGATCAGATCTTGTTTTGATATTTTGGATTCGATTTCCAGCCTCAAGGATTTGGTCAACGCGTTAATAGATGCCCGAAGATTTCTGAATAATAAGGTTACGTCATTAATAAACAGTTCAATCCAATTGGTAAAAAAGTTTGATAAGGAAAAAGAAAACACTGGTGATCTTAAGGATTCTATGAATGCTCTCAAAAAGAGACGTGATGAAGTGTTCAAGAATTTGAACAATTTAAAATTAAATAATGAGAAATTGTTGGATGAAGTCAATTCTGTGATTATCTTAGCATCCGATCTTGTAGACACGATGAATGAGCTTCAAGGCGTTTCTTCATTTGATCAGTTGGTTGAAAAACCGCCAGTAATTGCCGCGCCTAAATTTTCTAAGGCATTAACCAGCTTTTTTAAGTAGAAGCAGCCTTATTACCTTGAATTACAAAAACATAGAATGTCATCCCGAACGAAGCGTAGCGAAGTCGAGGGATCTACGGTTTTCTTAACAGCCACATAGATTCCTCCACTCCTTACTAGCCTGCCCTGAGCGAACAATACCGTGAGCCGAATGGGGTCGGAATGACAAAAAGCAGCGTCTCGTAATTCAAAGTAGTATAGGCTTTGGCGGCGGCCTCCCGTTCACCTGTTTTTTTGTGTGTTGGCATACTTGACAGTTTTGTTGTAATATTATACTATGTTATTACATAAATCGTATATAAATAGTGCTATGTTTGAACGAAAATTACTACATTCACTGGTTTTGTGGAAATCACAAGAACACCCGAAAAGGAAGCCGCTGATTTTGCATGGCGCTCGTCAGGTAGGCAAGACATTTCTTGTAAGGGAATTTGGAGAAAGAAATTTTGAAACAACTATAGAATTAAATCTTGAAAACAGTGACCATGCTCGATACTTCCAAGCACCACTTTCCATAAAAGATTTTGCGAAAATTATTGAGGTTCGATTCCAAAAACAATTAGTAGACGGCAAGACTCTTGTGTTTATTGATGAAATTCAGAATAGTATAGCTTTACTCAAACTTCTCCGTTTTTTTTATGAAGAACGACCAGATCTTCATGTCATTGCCGCAGGATCGCTTCTCAGCGCAAAATTGCAAAGAGAGGGAATAGAGCTTCCCGTGGGAAGGGTTGAATATCGGTATTTGTATCCGCTTGATTTTTTTGAGTATCTTGAGGCTCTCGGAGAGCACGCTCTCAAAAAAGAATTGCAAACACTTTCGCGTGATGTAAACCTTCCAACCGCACTCCACCACGACGCGTTACGCATATTTTCCGAATACATGGCAATAGGTGGCATGCCCGAACTCGTTGCGACATATGCGCAGACGAAATCTTTTTCGATATTACAGCCTCTCTATTCTTCGTTGTTCAATGCGTATAGAGATGATGTATATAAATATGCAACACATGCAGAGGCTCGTTATATTCAGCATGTAATTGAAACAGTCCCTCTTCATGCGGGTAACATTGTGTCATATGAGAAACTTGGTGGTGGACTTTATCGTAGCCGTGAACTTTTTCGTGCGTGCGAGATTCTTCAGCGGGCAGGAATTATTACTCAAATCTATGCAACAGAATCTCATCGCCTGCCATTGATGGCAAAACCGCGTCGGCCCAAAAAATTCCTTTTTCTTGACAGTGGTCTGGTAGCATACCGTTCAGGACTACAGGGTGATGTGCTTCATGATATTTCCCTTACGGACGGATATAGAGGGAGACTTGCCGAGCAGATCGTAGGGCAGCAATTGATATCAAATTTCACGTATGAGGAAGCGTCGATTTTTTATTGGTCAAAAACTAAGACGCAAGGAGAAGCAGAGATTGATTTTTGTATGCTTCGTGAGAGTAAGATTATCGGGATTGAAGTAAAGAGCGGCGCTGCGGGAAGACTGCGTTCACTTTTTAGTTTTGCAGATTCCGTCGCTGATGCTACGCTGATAAGAATATCTCAGCAGCCGCTTTCGTACGAGAGGATAGAACATAGAGGTAAATCCTATAATCTCATTTCTATTCCCTTTTATCTTGTGCCGAAAGTTCTTGAATTGATATAGAATTCGAAAGATGTGCTCTCCTGTTGACAGCTCTCATGTTGTTCTTTACTAGAGTGGCATGGTATTATACCGATCGTTCGTTCTTTGACATTTTACTTATTGAAGTGCAGGGCAGTTTCGCCATACTTTGAGTCCATAGGGTTTGTCCAGAGGAAATGGGTCTGGCTCAATTTCCAAAGGAATTTGTGCCTGACCCTATTTCTTTCAATGGATTGAGAGTATGGTGAAACAGACGGAATTCACGAGAGGAGAAAAAACGTGAAACGTCAAAACTTGTACGCAGCGATGTTCGCTGCGGGGACGTTTGCTGTAGGCTGTAACAGCCTGAGCGATCTTGGGAATTTTTTGGCGCCCCGGGCCGTGGGGACGGCCTGGGTTGCGGGGACACCGGAGCCGACAGGAACTCCGGTCATTGTTCCGCAGACGTATTTCCCGGCGCCCGCGCCGGTCTATAACAACAGAACGTCCACGCCCACCCCGAACCCGTCGGCGAGCGCGAGCCCTGCGACACCCACGCCCACCCCGACCCTGAAGCCGACCCCATTCACAGAGTCGGATGCCTACATTCCGGATATACGAGATATAATAAATTGGGATTTTAATAAATTTACTTTGTTGATAAGCAAAGAAAAACCCGGGAAAGTGACGGTATATTTATACGAGTATGCTGCTACTGGGTTCAAACGGCATGATCCAGAAAAACTTACTATCACATGGGGGGATGGCTTAACAACCCATCCTGTTTATAATGAAACTAAAATCGCTCACGTGATCGGAGTGATACACATTTATGAGAACCCGGACATACTCGGCAGGAAAATTTGTATCGACGCTGCGGGCACGAAGTATATCCGCAGAGTTTGCGGAACCGTATTGAAGGCTAATTTTACCGATGAGTTATCTATCGGGGATTTTATAGATACCTTAAGTCCCGTAGCTACTCAATAAGTAGAAAATCGCAAATGTTTGTTTTTTGTTCTTTTTTCGCTTTGGCGACCGCCTCCCGGTCGCCTGTTTTTTTATTTGGCATGAGTATATGGCTATGCATGTATACAAATCCGAACAGGAGATGTATTATTAGACTCAAAATAATATGAAAGAAAAACTCTGGCAAAAAACTTCGAATAAGCTCGATCCTATCGTGGAGCGTTACACGATCGGCGATGATTATAAGAGCGATGTGGTATTTATGTCGTATGACATAATGGCAAGCCGTGTGCATGTAAAAGGTCTTGCCAAGATCGGCATTCTGATCGAAAAGGAAGCAGAACAATTAGTTCAGGGGCTTGATGAACTGCAACAAAAATGGGACGCAGGCACCATTGTCATCACACCTGAGGACGAGGATTGCCATACTGTCATTGAACAGTACCTTACCGATACGCTCGGAGTTGTAGGAAAAAAGATCCACACGGGTAGGAGCCGCAACGACCAGATTCTCGTAGCAGTGCGCCTCTATATGAAAGATATGCTTGGCAGTATTGAGAAGAAATCAGCCACGCTTGCGCGCGCTGTATTAGAATTTGCGCGTCGGCATGAGCACGTCCCTCTGCCGGGGTATTCGCACACCCAACAAGCCATGCTTTCCAGCGTAGGACATTATTTCTGCAGTTATCTTGAGTCATTGCTTGATGATTGCGATTTTATCCAATCCGTATGCCGACATATCGATAAAAATCCATTGGGCAGTGCAGCAGGTTTTGGCGTCGCTTTACCACTTGATCGAGAATACACAACGCAGGAGCTCGGATTTTCCAAAGTGCAGATTAATTCCCTGTATTGCCAATCCAGTAGAGGGAAATATGAAGCGTTGTATCTGCACGCGCTATCTTCTTTGATGCAGACGCTTGGAAAGATCGCAAGCGACATGATCCTTTTTACCTCGCGCGAGTTTGATTTTTTCTCTGTTGATGATCGATGCGTGACGGGATCCAGCATCATGCCGCAGAAAAGAAATTTGGATTGCATGGAGCTTGTCCGTGGCAATAGCGCAATTATCCGTGGCTGTCACGCGACTGTGATGGATATTGCATCGCATCTTACGTCGGGATATCACAGAGATTTGCAGTTGATTAAGAAGCTGCTTATCGAAAGCACCACGATCGCATCTGAGAGTATTGCAGTTATGGAAATTTTTATCGGCGCTCTTTCACCGAATGCGGAACGCATCGGCAAAGTAATTCAAAAAGACATTTTTTCTGCCGATATTGCAACTGCGCTTGCGACTCAGGAGGGGATGGCGTTTCGAGACGCGTATCGCATCGCGTGTGCGAGACTCGAAGAGACTGCGGTTGACCCGCAAGAAAACATTTCATCAAAAATCAGCCTCGGCGCGCCGGGCAACCTTGCGTTTGACCGTTACGAGAAACGGGTAAGTGATTTATGCCGCCCGTCCATTCATTGATAAAGGATGAAATGCACCACGCCATTCGCGCGAATGGCGGTTTTGTCAATTGCCACGCGCATTTTGATAAAGCATTTTATATCCAACGCAGTGAATTGGCTCAGAGTATGGTGGATATGCAAATGAAATGGCTCATGAGCGATGATATCAAGCGCGCTTCCCGCGTGGAAGAAATTGCAGATCGGATTCGCAAGTGCCTCGATATCATGGTAGCTCAAGGCGTGCGTATGACAGCAACATTCGTGGATGCGTATGATGCAGTGGGGCACAAGGCTATTGATGCGGCGATTGCCGTCAAGGAAGAATATCGCGGCACGATCGATCTTCTCATCGCCACCCAGCCCTTGGGTGGACTCGTTGACCCTGCGGCACGCGAGCTGTATGAAGCAATCACCGCAAAGGCAGACATCGCAGGAGGGCTTCCCTCTAAGGATCGTCCGCGGCAACAAGAGAATCTGGATATTCTTTTTTCTATTGCAAAGAATCTGAACAAACCGCTTCATGTGCATATTGATCAGGAAAATAATCCGGACGAGCGCGATACTGAGTTGTTGCTCGCATATACCCAAAAATATGGGTACGAGGGTCGTGTTGTCGCTTTACATGCAATCTCAACTGCGGCCCAACCGCGCGAATATCGGAGAGAGCTTTATAAAAAAATGGCATCTGCGGGAATTGCAGTGGTTGTATGCCCTTCTGCGGCACTGAGCATGCGTCAGCTTGATAGCAAAACTTCGCCCGTGCATAATTCAATCGCCAATGTGCCCGAGATGTGTGAGGCGGGAATAGTGGTAGGGTTAGGTACAGATAATATCAGTGATTTTTATCACCCGTTTGTTGACGGCGATTTATGGACCGAATTGCGCATACTCCAAGAGGCATGCCGTTTTTATGACTTTGATCAGCTTGTAAATATCGCAAGCGCACACGGAAAAAAAATCCTTTCGATTCATTAATTCCCATTTTTCGATCGCACGAAATCCTCGGCAAAGGCAAGGGTGTTGACAAAATCATGCCTTTTCCATTTAAATCATTCCTTATATTTTGTAACCTCCTGATCTTATCTGTATATATCATACCTATGATTGAGAAGTTCGCCAATTTTTAGTTCAGTTGTTTTTATTTCCTTACATTTATAACGAAAATTCAGGGTTATTGGTATTGATACAAGACTACAATACAAAATTTTGCTATACTTAAAAAATATAAACAGGCATTGCGACGCAGGAAAATTCAGGTTGATGATTTCATATATGTAAACGTGTATTTGCGTTTCAGCTTAGTATAGTCCCAGCTTCTTGCAGGGCAGGTTACAATTGTCATATGACTAACTTTGAATACGAAAAACTTACCGAATTTGACAATCATCGCACGGTTCTTTATTTGCACGATCATGCGGTTGGGTTAAAGGGGTTTATCGCGCTTCATAGAGGAGGATTCCATAATCCTACATTCGGTGCAACGCGTTTTTGGAATTATGTTTCCGAAAAAGACGCGTTACGCGATGCGTTACGACTTTCAAGGCTTATGTCATACAAATCTGCACTTGCCGGTCTTTCGTACGGCGGAGCAAAGGCTGTGTTGATTGCGCCCGTAGCAGACGAAAAAAATCGAGAAAGAATTTTGCGAAGTTACGCGAGTCAAGTGAATCTTCTTTCCGGTAATTTTATTACGGGAACAGATGTCGGTCTTGATCGCAGGGATTTAACTTTGATGAAAAAAGTGAGCAAGTTTTTTGTCGGCTTCCGTTATAATCCGGAATATTACACGGCGCTTGGCATTTATCATTCAATAAAAGTATGTCTATCATTTTTGTTTGGTTCTTCTGAGGTGCAAGGCAGATCGGTTTCCATTCAGGGTCTTGGGAAAGTTGGAGCGCTCCTACTCGCATTTCTTTATAAAGAAGGCGCTCATTTGATTATCACAGATCTTCAGTCCGATCTGATTCGAAAGCTCAAGAAGAAATATCATCGTGTGCAGGTTGTACCGCCGCAAGAAATTTATAAACAAAAAGTCGATGTGTTTTCACCATGCGCTCTTAGCGGTCCGTTAAATATAAAATCAATAAATAAATTAAATTGTAAAATCATTGCCGGTGGAGCAAACAATCAGCTTGCAAGTGAAGAAATCGGAGCATTGCTTTTCAGACTTGGCATTTTATATGCTCCGGATTATGTGGTAAATGCAGGGGGATTGATTTCTGTTGTCGATGAGTTTGAATATCCTCAGCAAGACTCAGACCGTATCAAAAAGCGGCTCGCAATTATTCCAAAAACGCTTAAGCTAATCCTTGCGGAAAGCGTACGAAAGAAGATTGCGACAAATCTTGTTGCAAATCATTTGGCAGAGAAGCGAATTAAGGAATTTATTTAGGGAATGAATGTATGCAAAGTTTTCCTACATTCAAATTATCTTCTTCCATCAAACAATCTTTTCGCGCACCACATAAAAAGAAGGCAGAATATTGGGAAGAAAGAGGCGAGAGGATGGTCATGCGTTTATTTCGATATGTGGCTAAGACTGTTCCGGCATATCAGCAACTTTTACGAACTCATAACATTGATCCGAAAAAAATTAAAACAGTCGGTGATTTTAAAAACCTTCCGATTATTGACAAGGAATCATATCTAAGAAAGTTTGATTTTATTGATCTTTTTCCAAATAGGGATATTTCTCAAGCAACAACTATATCCGCAACTTCAGGCTCGACAGGGGAACCTTTTTATTTTCCAAGAGGAGAAGAACAGGATTTGCAGTATGAGTATGTCGCTGAACAATTTTTAAAAAATCAGTTTGAGATACATCGAAAAAAAACTCTTGGAATTATCGGGTTTGGACTTGGGATATGGATCGGAGGAATATTTACCTATAAGGTTTTCAACAAGATCGCAAGCAAGGGCAACCGTTTGACTCTTGCGCCGGTTGGACCCTCCAAGGAACATTACTTAAGGATGATTAATAAATTTGGAGATATGTACGATCAAATCATCCTCATGGGGTACCCGCCGTTTATTAAAGATAT
>JACQSA010000024.1 GCA_016206145.1 Candidatus Uhrbacteria bacterium | reverse complement strand
CAGCTCAAATCATGGAACCGAAGCAAGAAATGTGTCCTGATCGAACGTTTCAATCCAGGTTGGAGTGAACTTTCATTGACGTAGGTAGATCCCTCGACTTCGCTCGGGATGACAAAGAGCTCGGGATGACAAATACCGGAGCCTGTGCCCTGAGCAAGCGCAACGAGTCGGATGGGCTCGGGATGACAAAGAGCTCGGGATGACAAAGAGCTCGGGATGACAAATACCGGAGCCTGTGCCCTGAGCAAGCGCAACGAGTCGGATGGGCTCGGGATGACACAGGAAAGGCTAAGGATGATCTACTATTCACGAGAAAGTCGAAAGATCAAAAGTTAAGAGAAAAAAAGGAAGTCGGCAGCTTCCATGGTCGAGCGAGTTTTCTCCGAAGAGATAACTTTGTCCGCTCGATTGCGGAAAACTGCCGACTACCGGCCGGGGGAGGGAACCAAATTAGTACCAAGCAGAAAAAACATGTGGCGCCAGGAAGCTAGCGGCGGTCGCAGCCGAAGCTGCTACGACGAGGAGTCGCGATGGAGTGCTGATGCGTTGATAGATCAGACACATCACGCTCGCGACTGCCGCCCAGATGAGCAGTTTCCCGCTCGTCATGATTGCGCCGACCACTAGTATCGCCATTCCGATGACAACGTGGCCCATCTCCTTAGCTTCCTCTTTTTTGTTTACTTTTCGTATTTGTGTCGTTGCGGACAATGTCCGCATTCTGCCGTTGGTGTGCATGGGGTTGCACCTCCGTAATTGCGCATACTATCATAGTTGAGATATCTTGTCACCCCTCGACTGTGCGCAAGTCTGGTGATAACATGTGAAAAAACACGAAGAAAAAATCGTTTCCATTATATTTACATATAGAAATAGGCGTTTGAATCATTTCATGATTCTGGTGATAAGTAAAGATGTCATCCCGACCGTAGTGGAGGGATCTCCAATGCTATGAGAAAATCTTACTTTGTCTATATCCTTTCAAGCCTCTCGCGTACACTCTATATTGGAGTAACCAATGATTTATGTCGACGTGTATATGAGCATAAAGAAGGTCTTGTTGAAGGATTCACAAAAAAGTATAGGATTAAAAACCTCGTGTACTATGAAGAGTATTATGATATTCGTGAAGCAATTGCACGTGAAAAACAGCTCAAATCATGGAACCGAAGCAAGAAATGTGTCCTGATCGAACGTTTCAATCCAGGTTGGAGTGAACTTTCATTGACGTAGGTAGATCCCTCGACTTCGCTCGGGATGACAAGATAAGAGTTTCTCGTAATTCAAAATGGTTATAATGTTTCCACTACTCAGAAAAAAAATCAGATTGTTTCCACATCAGCCCGGTTGTTATTTGATGCAAAATGCAGACGAGAAAGTTTTGTATGTGGGTAAAGCAAAGGATTTGAGAAAGCGTGTATCTTCGTATTGGCGTGCTCGTGATGTAAAAACATTTGCACTCGTGCAAGAAATTCGAGATATAGAATACATTGTTACAGGCAGTGAGGTTGAGGCATTGATTCTTGAAGCGCAGCTTATCCAAAAGCATCACCCTAAATATAATATCGACCTTCAGTCACCCGGCCGCTATGCGTTCATCAAGATCATTGATGAAGAATACCCGCGACTTTTGATTGCACGAAAACTAGAAAAAAAAGGAACATTCATTGGACCCTATACTTCTGCAAGCGCGCGTAATGAGGCGGTGCGGTCAGCCTATCGGATATTTCGATTATGCAAACTGCGTACAAAAAAAGGCAAACCATGTTTTCGGTATCATCTCGGGTATTGCAGCGGTGCCTGCGCCGGGATTATTACACCACATGAATATCAATCCACTATCCGGCTGGTAAAGAGATTTTTACGGGGAGATTTTATATCTCTGGTAAAAGAAACAAAAGCGCAGATGGACAGAGCCGCTTCCAAAGAGCAATTTGAAAAAGCAAAAGTATATCGCGATCGGCTTCATGCTCTCGAAAAACTGAATGAACAAGAAGTGTCTCGTTCAAAGCACTACGATCAAGATGTGATCAATGGAATTTTTTCGGAAAACTCAGCTCGTATTCAAATATTTCATTT
Source organism: Candidatus Uhrbacteria bacterium (assembly GCA_016206145.1). Taxonomy (GTDB): domain Bacteria; phylum Patescibacteriota; class Patescibacteriia; order JACQRZ01; family JACQRZ01; genus JACQSA01. The sequence continues at coordinate 11,908 of JACQSA010000024.1, read as the reverse complement.
TCACCGAGGCATTATTTCAGGCAGAAAAGAATACACATTTGATCTTACCAAAATTCAGCGAAGCGCGCCTGAAGAAATCATGTGTGACTTTATTCCACTGTATTATAGAAGCCACGATATTCCCAAAGAAATAATACTACCGATGGATCTACCACAACAAGAAACAGTAGAGAAACTCCTTGAGAATCTGAGTGGGCAGAAAGTGGAACTTACTGTGCCTCAAAAAGGACAAAAGAAAAAACTATTAGATCTTGTGGAAAAAAATCTCTTCTCTGTGCATGGACATGATGGGGGACAGCTTATCGAGCTTCAAAAAGCGCTGCGACTTTCATCAATACCGGTGCGGATCGCATGTGTTGACATTTCTACACTCAGCGGGACAAACACAGTAGGGTCGTTGATCCAATTTGTAAACGGACAGCCATGGAAAGGCGGATATCGTAAATTTCGTATCAAAACCGTAAAGGGAGTCAATGATTATGCGGCAATAGAGGAGCTTGTATCGAGGTTTGGGGTAAGAGTGTTGGAAGGAAAAGAGACAGTCCCCGACCTGCTGATGATTGATGGTGGGAAAGGACAGTTGCGAAGCGCGCAAAAATCTTTGAGTGTATTGAATCTTACCATTCCAACCATTGCTCTTGCGAAACGTCTGGAAGAGATATATGTCGTTGGGTCAGCATATCCATTACACCTTTCTGCCCGCAGCACCGCATTACAGCTCTTGCGCGCGATCCGTGACGAAGCACATCGCTTTGCGATTACGTATCAGAAGAAAAGGAGGCGGTATGAGTAACCATAGTTTCGTATTCATCGGTGAAGCGACCTCTTTTAAGAACCGAACCATCAGTGAGAATGATCGGATTTTTTTCGTGACGGATCGGTATATGAATCATCTGGAAAATCAACAAAGATTACACGACCCGTTCCCTCATAAAAAATCTTATCATTCTTGCACTTCGGTTAAGGTTTTATAAAAGAGGCCCATTCACCGCTTTATTCCAAAGCAATATTATGAAGAACCACAAAAATTTCTGGTCAAACCTTCCTTCCCCATTTTTCGTCCTTGCTCCGATGGCAAATGTTACTGATGCGGCATTTCGCAGTATTATTGCAAAGTACGGAAAACCTGACGTCATGATCACTGAGTTTGTATCCTGTCATGGTCTTTGTTCAAAAGGCAGAGAAAATATTCTGCCGGATCTTTGGTATTCGGAAATTGAAAGACCTATTGTTGCGCAGATATTCGGATCAGAGCCAGAACATTTTTACAAATGCGCTCAATTTTTGGCGGAAAAAGGATTTGATGGAATTGATATAAACATGGGTTGTCCGGATAAGAATGTGGAGAAGCAGGGAGCTGGCGCAGCTCTTATAAAAGATCCTAAACGCGCTCAAGAAATTATACGCGCAACAAAAAGAGGCGCTCCGCATTTGCCGGTATCGGTAAAGACGCGATTAGGGTATTCTAAAATAACTATTGACGAATGGTTTGGGTACCTCCTAGAGATGGGACTTTCTGCAATTACTGTCCATGGACGTACAAGAAAAGAAATGTCAAAAGTTCCGGCGCACTGGGATGCAATCGCTCAAGTTGTTGAGATGGCAAAAAAATATGATTCCTCTATTAAACGTCCTCGCATCATTGGGAATGGCGATGTGAGCAGTCTCGTTGATGCCCGTGACAAGGCAAAGGAATATGGCGTTGACGGTGTCATGATCGGCAGGGGAATTTTTGGGAATCCATGGCTTTTCGATCCGCAAAAGAAAATCCCTGAAATACCGCTTGAGGAACGTCTTCGCGTGATGATGGAGCACACGAAGCTATTTGAAGAAAAATTTACCAATATCAAACCATTTGATCTCATGAAGAAGCATTACAAGGCGTATGTATCGGGATTTGAGGGAGCAAAGGAATTGCGGGTGGAATTGATGAAAGCAAAAAATTCAGAGCATCTCGAGAGAATTTTAAAAGAGCGGCATTGCGTATAAAAAAACAAAGCCGTCGGCACAACAGACGGCGAAAATCCAGGACAGTAAACGCAGGCGCGTTCCTAATTACCGTGTTTGACTCAGCGACCTTATTTGCTATGCTTACAAAATGAAATTCACTATCACCACACCCATTTATTACGTCAATGACAAGCCGCATGTAGGGCATGCGTATGCAACGATTGTTGCCGATACGTTTGCGCGATATCACCGACTTATCGGTGATGATGTATTTTTTTTAACCGGCACTGATGAAAATAGCCAGAAAAATGTAGAAGCTGCACGTGCGGCGGGTAAAACAAACATCCAAGCCTACTTGGATACGCAGAGCGCCGTGTGGAAGGAAACATGGAAGCAGCTTGATATTTCCTTTGATGATTTTATCCGTACCACAGAGGATCGCCACAAAAAAGGCGTGATAGATTTTTTCAATCTCGTACGCGAGAAGGGCGATATCTACAAAGGAACATATAAAGGTTTGTACTGCAAAGGGTGTGAAGCATTTGTGCGTGAATCGGATTTAGTGAACGGTCTCTGCCAATTCCATAAAAAAACGCCAGAAGTGATAGAAGAGGAGAATTATTTTTTTCGATGTTCAAAATATCGCGACCAACTTCTCTCATATATAGAAGATAATCCTGACTTTGTGCAGCCGGTTTCGCGCCGGAATGAAATCATCAATTATATCCGCGATCATTTCGAGGATGTGAGCATCTCGCGAGAAAAAAGCGAGTGGGGGATACCGCTTCCTATTGATTCAACGCACGTGATGTATGTATGGTTTGACGCGCTAATTAATTATCTCACCGGCATAGGGTTTGGCTGGGATGAAAAATTATTTGACCGCTACTGGCCTGCGGATGTCCATATTGTCGGAAAAGATATCATTAAATTTCATTGCGCGCTTTGGCCGGCGATGTTGCTTTCTGCAGGGTTGCCATTGCCGAAAAGAATTTTTGCGCATGGTTTTTTTACCATAGATGGCGAGCGAATCGGCAAATCCATGGGTAATGCCATTGATCCTCTAGAGATTGCACAAATTCATGGACTTGATGTATTGCGATATTTTCTCCTTCGTGAAATTCCGTTCGGGGGAGATGGTGATTTTTCTTTTGCGCGGCTTGAGTTGCGTTATGCGTCTGATCTTGCAAAAGGTATTGGTAATTTTGTCAGCCGTGTTCTTTCATTGGCGGAAAAGATTTCATATTCATATGAAAAAAATCTCGGAGAACATGAAAAAGAAGCGCAAGAGGCATGTAAGAGCGCACATGCGCAATGGAAACAAGGGTTTGAAGCATATGCACTTCACGATTGTCTTGATGCGGCTTGGGATCTTATACGGCATGGCGATCAGTTTATTGATAGGACAAAACCGTGGTCTCTGATTACGAATGAAAAAACAAATGCTATACAGATCATCGGCATCTTGGTAGAATTGGTACAGCAGGTGAGTGTGTTGGTATATCCTTTTATGCCTCATACTGCAGAGCAGATTTGGGAACGACTGGGTATCAAGAATACCCAAATCATAGGGGAACATAGTATCATCGGTTCATGGCGGTCATTCAAGATTTCCCATATTCAAAGAGGTTCACCTCTATTTCCTTTAACCCGCTAACATAAAAGGTGTGCATTTTCTTGATGTAGCAATACTCGTTATTCTCGGAGCATTTTTGGTGATAGGATTTGCACGGGGCATTATTCGTCAGATCGGATTTATCATTGGATTTATTGTTTCCCTGCTTCTTGCGCGGCAGTATTATGACGATGTCGCGTTTTACCTTAAGCCATCATTGGAGCAATGGCCGTTTATTGCCGACCCTCTTGCCGCCGCACTCGGTTTTTTTATCGTGTATGGGCTGGTGGGCATTGCATTTCATATTTTGATTCGCATACTTGATGCGCTCGTAAATCTCTTCGCATTCATTCCTTTTCTCAGGCTTACAAATCGTGCCGGAGGGGCTCTTATCGGCCTCATTGAAGGCATATTACTTTCAAGCGCGATTTTATATGTTGTTTCCATTATTCCCATGGAGCAAGTGCAGGACAGTATTCGGCAGTCAAGATTTGCGCCCCTGATGGTACGCTTAGCAGGAATCATTAAACCGTTATTGCCGGATTTTTCTTCGGTTACGATCCAGCCGCCGCAAACCATTGATGTGAAAGAATTTGAAAAACAACTTCAGAAGTTTCAAATCAATCCAAATACTGTTCGCGATACATTGAAGCAATACAATATTGACACAAAAGGTCTGGAGAATCTTCCAGGCCTTGCTCCGAAAATTTTTAAAGACGCGGCAAGCGAAACAAAAAAAATTCTCGAAGAAAGTCAGAAAAAGTTCACTCCGCAGAAAAAAGAGGAACCTAAGAAGTAAGTATTGATATGAAATTGATTGATTCGCACGCCCATCTTCAATTTAAAAATTACGATGAAGATCGAGAGAAGATACTCCGTCAGTGCAGTGAGCAAGGAGTAGGGATGATCCTTGTGGGGTGCGATTATTCAAGCAGTAAAAGCGTGTGCGATCTTGCGGATCAGTATCACTCTCAAGGCATATGGTCAGCAGTGGGGCAGCATCCCACCGACACGGCGTTACCTTTTATAAAAAAAGATTTTCACGAGCTTATCAAAAATTCATCTCGCGTGGTCGGGATAGGGGAGTGCGGGCTTGATTATTATCATTTGCCCAAAGATGATACAGCCATAGCATTACAAGAAAAGCAAAAAGAATTGTTTAGAGAACACCTTTTTTTGGCTCACGAATCTCACCTTCCATTGATTATACATTGTCGCGACGCTCATGATGACATGATTCAAACTCTTACAGATCACTTTGCCGCAGGCGGGAAGGAACCGATTTTGCACCCGCGCGAACATGGTGTGATGCATTGTTTCACTGGTACATTGCCCTACGCACAAAGCTACCTTGATCTTGGGTTCCTGATCTCATTTACCGGCATTATCACGTTTGCTCGCCAGTATGACGAAGTGGTATCAGCAGTGCCTCTCGAAAAAATCCTTATCGAAACAGACTCGCCTTTTTTGACGCCGGTTCCTTTTCGCGGAAAGAAGAATTCTCCTGTGAATGTAAAGTACGTGGCAGAACGTATCGCGAAAATAAAGGGCATTTCATTTGAAAAAGTGGCTCAGGTTACGACCGAGAATGCAAAGCGGCTATTTCGCCTGCTCCTGCCTTGACGATTCTGCGTTTTCTTTTATAATTATCACATTCTTTTTGTATTCATGAAAAACGCGAAACACCACGCTACCATGAGTCTGCTTGGGCTTGTCGGGCAGATTGGGTTTATGGTTACAATACCGCTTATTGGATTTGCTCTTCTGGGGCGTATGGCGGATTCAACATTTCATTCCTCACCTTTATTCTTTTTAGTTGGAGTAATAGTTTCAATTATCGCCTCAACAGTTCTTATTTATCGTAAAACATCCAAGCTGATGAATGAAGCTTCAGCTCCGCAAAAAAAACAATCGCCATCGGAAGAACACATATGAATATTTCCGTAGCAGCAGAAAAAATTTTTTCAGTACTCGGACTTCCTATCACAAACAGCATGCTTGTTGCATGGATCGCGATGGGTTTTTTGGTGATTATTTCTTTGGTCGCGACTCATAAGATACGCCTTGTTCCGCGAGGGTTGCAAAATTTTTTCGAGAGCGTATGTGATGCGATATTAACGCTTGTAGACAGTGTCATGGGAGATAGGAAACAATCGCTAAGGTTTTTCCCGCTTATTGCCACGATCTTTATATTTGTTCTTGTCGGTAATTGGCTCGGGCTTCTTCCCGGTGTCGGGTCTGTCGGAATACGCGAGTATCACGAAGGCAGAGAGGTACTGGTGCCGTTTTTGCGCTCCACAGCCGCAGATTTGAATTTTACCCTTGCCCTTGCCGTTATTTCCGTGATCACGGTGCAAGTGGTGGGGATCCTCAGTGTTGGATTTTTTAAGTATGCTTCAAAATTCATTAACTTTTCCAGCCCCTTGAATTTTTTCGTCGGTGTGCTTGAATTGATCTCTGAGGTTGCAAAGCTGATCTCCTTTTCATTTCGGTTGTTTGGCAATATCTTTGCCGGCGAAGTTCTTTTGACAGTGATGTTCTTCCTTGTTCCCTATGTGGTGCCACTACCATTTATGATGTTTGAAGTTTTTGTCGGATTTATTCAAGCAATGGTGTTCTCAATGTTGACGCTTGTGTTTCTTAAAATCGCGACAATAGAAGCGCAACATTAAATAAATAAGTTTGTAGCTTGTAGCTTATAGCTTTCAGAACAGAACCGTAGCAGACTGGAAGCTAGTAGCTAACAGCTAACAGCGAACATAATATGGACGAAAAACTTGAGCTCATTCGCGCATCGGCAGAATGGGCAAAACTCCTCGGACCCGCGATTGCGATCGGCTTGGGTGCGATCGGACCCGGCATTGGTCTTGGCATTCTTATGGGCAAGGCATTGGAAGCGATCGGTCGTAACCCAGAAGCGGCCGGCAAGATTCAAGTTCCGATGTTTGTCGGTCTTGCGTTTACAGAAGCGGTTGCGATTTACGCGCTTGTAATCGCGTTCATCCTTAGATTTCTCTAATCCATGGAAGCGCTTGGAAAGCTCGGCATTGATGTGCGTTTGCTGATCGCGCAGGCGCTTAATTTTGCAATCCTTTTATTTTTACTTCATCGTTTTTTGTATAAACCTCTCCTTGCGATGCTGGAAAAACGCCGCGAGATGATAGAAAAAAGCGTTGAAGAGGCTCGAGCAATCAGTGAAAAACTTGCATCGGTGGAAACGCAGCGGGAAAAGGAATTTGCATCTGCGCGCACAAAAGCCGCTGAGATTATAGAAAAGGCGACCCTGCACGCGGAAGAAAAATCCACAGCGCTCATCGCGAAAGCGAAACATGAAGTGTTGCTCGTGGTTGATGCCGCCCGAGAAAAGATACGTACAGAAAAAGAGCAAATGATGGGTGACGCAAAGGAAGAGCTGTCTCGTCTTGTGTTGAATGCTTCGCGAGCCCTTCTTTCCGATATCAGTGATGCCGAGCTTACGGAGCGCCTTACAAAAAAAGCATTGAAAATTAAATGAAACTGAGTCCAAAAAAATACGCAGAAAGTCTATTGGCTCTTTATGCGCAGTATTCCCATAAAGATGTCGAGCAGGCAATCGAGCATATGGTGCGATATTTTACTCGCAGAGGAAAGTTGAAATTTTTGCGAATGGTTCTACAAGAACTTTCACAGGCGATACGGAAGCAACATATGCACATTGATGCTATTTTGACCTCAGCGCATGAGATAGGTACGCACGCGCAAAATGAAATCCAGCACGCTCTCACAGAACGATTTTCCGGAACAGTTACTCTTACTCACAGCACAGATCCAGATCTTATCGCGGGAAGTATTATTACCATTGAAGATCGCATGATCGACTGCTCGCTTGCATCCCGATTGCATTCACTCGCTTCTCGTCTTTCTTCATAATTATCTGATATGGCAAAAGATACAAATTACTTACTCGAAGTGTTAGAAAAACATATTGAATCATTTAGAGCCCATACGACTGAGTCCCGTGTGGGTCGCATACTTGAAGTGGGTGACGGCATTGCACGGATCGCAGGGCTTAAAGACGCTCGTCAGTCTGAGATTTTGCATCTTGAGTCGCATACCGGCGCTTCGATCGTGGGAGTCGTGCTCAACCTTGAAGAAGATACCGTGGGCGCCATGATTTTGGGCGATTATTTTTTATTGAGAGAAGGAGATACAGTGAAGAGTACCGGACGTATTCTTGAAGTACCCGTGGGTGACGCGCTTATTGGCCGCGTGGTAAACCCATTGGGTGAGCCTCTTGATGGCAGAGGGCCGATCAAAGGATCTGCACATTTTCCGATTGAAAAAATCGCTCCCGGCGTCATCACTCGTCAGTCAGTGCGTCAGCCGCTTCAGACCGGCGTGAAAGCGATTGATTCGATGATCCCTATCGGCCGCGGACAGCGCGAGCTTATCATCGGTGACCGCCAAACCGGCAAGACCGCAGTGGCGATCGATGCCATCATAAATCAAAAGAAATTTTGGGGAACTGACAAAGCGGTCATTTGCGTCTACGTTGCGATCGGACAAAAAGAATCCAAGGTCGCGCGTCTTGTTGCCCGTTTGCAAGAGGCTGGCGCCATGGACTACACAACAGTTGTATTGGCAGGCGCATCAGATCCTGCGTCGCTTGTGTATCTTGCGCCTTTTGCCGGATGTGCGATAGGCGAATATTTTATGGATCAAGGAAAAGACGTTCTCGTCGTGTATGACGATCTTTCCAAACACGCAGTGGCATACCGCCAGCTTTCGCTCCTCCTACGCCGTCCTCCCGGACGCGAGGCATATCCCGGCGATATTTTTTATCTCCATTCTCGTTTACTGGAACGCGCTGCAAAACTCAGCAAAGATTACAAGGGAGGATCACTTACGGCACTTCCTATCATTGAGACTCAAGCGGGCGACGTGTCGGCATATATTCCTACCAATGTCATCTCCATCACTGATGGGCAGATATATCTTGAATCAGACCTTTTCTATCAAGGTATCAGGCCTGCGTTGAATGTGGGCTTGTCCGTATCTCGTGTGGGATCTGCCGCGCAAACAAAAGCAATGAAAAAGGTAGCGGGGAAACTTCGCCTCGATCTTGCACAGTATCGCGAACTTGCGGCATTCGCACAATTTGGTTCTGACTTGGATGAAGCAACACAGAAACAGATTCAGCGCGGCGCACGGCTTACGGAAAGCCTCAAGCAAGGACAATACGAACCTCTTGCGACAGAAGAGCAAGTCGCCATTCTGTATGCCGGCGTACATGGATATCTCGACGATATCGCGGTTGAGCGGATTCGTGATTTTGAAAAAAAGTTCCTCGAATATCTCACCGCGAGCAAAAAAGAATTGTTGGCGGCAATCAGCGAAACAGGAGAGCTCACGACGCAAACCGAAGAGGATTTGAAAGGAGCAATAGCAGATTTTAAATCAACGTTCTAAAGATATGGCAGGCACTCTGGCAATCCGAAGGCAGATACGCTCGACGCGTAATACGAAAAAGATTACAAAAGCAATGGAGCTTGTAGCTGCCGCAAAGATGCGCAAGGCAGTTGCGAATGCCCTTGCGACTCGTTCATATGCGCACACCGCATGGGATCTTTTGGGGCATCTTGCGCGGAGAGCAGACAGACAGACTACGCCTCTTCTTTCTATCCGTCCTGTCAAAAAAAGCGCTGTTATTGTGATAGGAAGCAATCGGGGGCTATGCGGAAGTTTTAACAATCAGATTGTTCAAAAGAGTCTGCTCACACAAAAAAGAGATAGCCAGCAAGGAGCTGCAGATGTAGCGTTCATTACATTTGGAAGACGAGTACGTGACGGCATCGCGCGGCAGGGACATACCATTGCTGCGGATTTTGCGAAAAACGATATTACGACTTCTCTTCTCGATATTTCACCGATCGCGCATATGATTATTGACCAGTATAAAAAATGTGCATTTGATCGGGTTTCTCTTGTGTATTCAACATTTGTCTCGAGCGTGAAACAAACAGTAGGAATCAAGCAGCTTCTTCCACTTGAGTATGCGCAACAAAATGGAGAAGGAATTACAGATAAAAAGATGCCGCCGGGCACAGAGTCAGCCGAAGACTATTCACTCTATCTTTTTGAGCCGTCAGAACGAAAAGTGCTTCGACACATCATTCCTCGGCTTTTGGAGACGCAAGTATTTCAAGCTGTTCTCGAATCAGAAGCTTCAGAACACAGCGCGCGAATGATGGCAATGCATAATGCCACTCAGGCAGCCTCGGATATTTTACAAGGATTGCAACTTACGTTTAACCAAGTGCGCCAGACAGCTATTACGCAAGAAGTGGCAGAATTGTCTGCAGGCCGCGCAGCATTGGAAGTGTAACTCATAAATCATCTGATATGACAGGAACAATCAAGCAAGTGATAGGTCCAGTAGTGGATGTGGCATTTGAAGAACATCTTCCGCCATTACTGCACGCATTGGAAGTAAAAAATATTGACTCTACTCTCGTCCTTGAAGTACAGCAACATCTCGGTGGGGGTATGGTGCGCACACTCGCACTCGGACCGACGGAAGGATTACAGCGCGGACTCGAAGTTCATGACACAGGTTCTGCGATCTCGGTTCCGGTCGGAAAAGAAACATTGGGCCGCATGTTCAATGTGTTTGGAGAACCGATCGATGGAAAAGAATCATTGAAGGAGAAAAAGGGCGTAACGCTTCTTCCTATTCATCGGGAAGCTCCCAAATTTCGCGATCAATCCACAAAAACAGAAGTGTTTGAAACAGGAATTAAAGTGATTGATTTGATCTGTCCTTTCGTCAAAGGAGGCAAAGTCGGTTTGTTTGGCGGCGCAGGAGTAGGTAAGACTGTTGTTATCACCGAACTCATCAGAAACATTGCCGCAGAGCATGGCGGCGTATCAGTGTTTGCGGGAGTGGGGGAGCGCACTCGTGAAGGAAACGATCTCTACCACGAGATGAAAGATTCTGGAGTGCTTGATAAAACTACGCTTGTGTTTGGCCAAATGAATGAACCTCCGGGATCGCGCCTTCGCGTTGCGCTTAGTGCGCTCACTATGGCAGAGCATTTCCGCGATCAGGAGGAGCAAGATGTGCTACTATTCGTAGATAATATTTTCCGTTTTACTCAGGCAGGGTCTGAAGTATCTGCGTTATTGGGCCGTATTCCTTCGGCAGTAGGATATCAACCCACTCTTGCAACAGAGATGGGCACATTGCAAGAACGTATCACTTCCACGAGCAAAGGATCCATCACGTCCTTGCAGGCAGTGTATGTGCCTGCGGATGACTTGACTGATCCTGCGCCGGCAACCACGTTTGGACATCTTGATTCCACAGTTGTATTGACACGCTCACTTGCTGAACTTGGCTTATATCCGGCAGTGGACCCCTTGGACTCCACCTCGACCATTCTTGATCCAAACATCTTAGGAGTGGAACACTACCGAACCGCGCGTGAAGTACAGCGTGTATTACAGCGATACAAGGATTTGCAAGATATCATTGCAATTCTCGGTATGGATGAACTTTCACAGGAAGATAAGCTTACTGTTACTCGCGCGCGCAAGATTCAGCGATTTCTTTCTCAACCGTTTTTTGTTGCGGAAGCCTTCACAGGAGTTTCAGGAAAATACGTATCCTTGAAAGAAACCATCAGAGGATTTCGAGAGATTCTTGAAGGTACGCACGACACAAAGCCCGAGCAGGCGTTTTATATGAAAGGAACCATTGATGAAGTAGCATAATAGTATGCATTTTTCAATTATAACCCCCGAATGCGTCGTATACTCTGACTCTGTTGAGTCAATCACACTTCCTACGCAGGAAGGGGAGATTACTGTACTCGAAAATCATGTTCCATTGGTGAGTATCTTGCGGGCAGGGGAACTTTTGATTCAGAAAAATAAAGAGATCATCCCACTTGCTGTCTCAGGAGGCGTTGTGCAAGTGCGTAAAGCGATCGTAACAATCTTGGCTGACACGGCAGAAAAAGTAGAAGAAATTATCGAAGAGCGCGCGCAAGAGGCTCGTCGCAGAGCCGAAGCAATTATTGCAGACAAAAAATTTGATGCCGCCGAATACGCAACTATTTCGGCAAAAATGGAAAAAGAATTAGCGCGCATCAAGGTCGCGCGAAAATGGAAAAAAGGTGCAAGCAGTTTTTCTTCAATTTCACCAGATCAAAGCGATCGTGATACATAAAAACCCTCGCAAGAAAGGCCGACGGGAAAGCTCAAGAGAAAGTGCTCGCTCGCGCAAGTTTAGCGGTTCAAGAGTAGCATTTTGACAAAAAAAGTAGATACATGCTATTATAATAAAAATACATAACTTTTTAT
>JACQSA010000023.1 GCA_016206145.1 Candidatus Uhrbacteria bacterium | reverse complement strand
AATAAGTACTGCGTATGGATACTATACCTTATTTATCGTTTCCCGAATAGGAAAGATTACAACTCTTGTTTATCAGAGGAAAATCAAGAACAACGTTTCCTGGAGAAAAATAAGAAAATAATGGCCAATTCAAGAATGAAGCATCACGTACATGAACACGACTTATCGAACCGGTTGAGTCCGTGGCTACAAAATAAACGATATCGCCTCTCCATCCTTCGACGACGGAAACAGAGAACGTTTCTGGAGTAAAATATATGTGGTCTTTTGAACAATGCTGTCCATCGGGTATTTGCGTGAGTGCGTCTTGAAGAATGGAAAACGATGAAAAAATCTCTTTTACCCGTACTTGAAAACGCGCAAAGACATCGCCAGACCCTTCTGTTGCAACTGTAAATTGAAGCTCATCGTATACTGCATAAGGAAAATCTTTTCGCGCGTCTCGTGCGATGCCGCTTCCTCGCGCAAGAATTCCTACGGCGCCAAAATCTTTCGCTGTCTGTGTCGGTAATGTGCCTGTATTGCTCAGTCGATTGAATACCGCAATGCTTTTATCAACTACACCAATCACCTCACTAAATTCTTTTTTAATTTCTCTCAGTTCTTCCTGCAGTCGCACACATTCGCTCTTGATCACATCGCGTGTCACGCCACCGATCGTATTGACGCCCCGCAAAAAACGGCTCCCCGTAAGTCTCTCGTGTGTTTGCATCACTCGCTCGCGAAGCCGCGCGCCCTGTGATGATCCAAAAGTATACGCTGTGCCCAAAAGAATAAGTCCCACATCTCCAATATGATTTACGAGCCGCTCTAGTTCGGAAAAAATAACTCTCAGATACTGACCCCGCGTAGGGACAGAAACGCCGGCAAGCTCCTCAAGCGCCATACAAAACGCCATCGAGTGTGTGAAGGATGAATCTCCAGACACGCGCTCAGATAATGCGATTTTTTGATCTATCGGCAGTGTTTCAAATAATTTTTCAATTCCTTTGTGTGTATATCCTAAACGCGGTTCAAGTGAAATTATTTCTTCCCCCGCCATGCCAAAACGAAAATGGCCGGGTTCAATAATACCGGCATGCACCGGTCCTACGGGAATCTCAAACACCCCTTCTCCGGCAAGCTCTCCAAACACATTTTGCCGTTGCTCCTCTTCGGGCCTTGTGTGGACATCAAAATCTTTGCGAAGCGGATACACTCCTTCAGGCCAATTATTGTGCAGAAGCCACCGCCCTGGGTTAGGATGTCCGATAGGGTTCAAGCCAAAAAATTCTCTAATCTCTCTCTCATAAAAAGCAACAGATGGCATGACGCTCGTCATCGATAAAAACTCATGTGAGTCACGGATGCTAATAAACGGAACTATATAGACGTTCTCGTTCGGAACTCCGAAAACGTAAAAAATATTCCACATGCCGTTTCGCTTTCTTTCATCTTTTGCAACCATGGTTTTTAAAGGCAATCCGTGGATTCGGCTCAAAGATTCGCACATGGTTTTAAGTTGGTCCTGACTAATCTCACACTCGATATATCTGCCATGCACCTTCGTCGAAAGTCCTTGTGGAATATATGTGGTGATAATGTTTGAAACACTCATGTTCATAGAGATAAAAATAATTCAGAGGCGCGGGAAAGTAATACTTGCAAGACAGGCGGTATACCAACACTGAGCACAGCCAACATCAAGACGAGTGCAAAAAGAGGGATGGTCGTAAACCCATTTTTTTCACCGCACGGCACGTGTCCGGGCGGCACGCCGCTCATCATCGATGAGAAGTGTTTCATTACGCCAATAAAAATAAACGCGAGTGCGGAGATGGTCAATCCGGCAATTCCTGGATGAGAAAATATTAATACGGAAAGAATGGAAAATTCTGTAAAAAACATTCCGAACGGCGGCATTGCCATGATGGAAAGAAGACCGGCAAAAAAAAGAACGCTTGTGAGGGGCAATACCGCACCCATTCCTTTGATCGCAACGATTTTTGCTGTTCCATACTTCAACAACATATTACCCGAGGATAAAAAAAGAAGGGACTTGGTCAGGGCGTGATATATCATGTGGAGCAGTGCCGCACCTATTCCCGCTCCCCCAGCCCCAAACCCCAACGCCATAATTCCCATATGCTCAATACTCGAATACGCAAGCAGTCGTTTATAGTTGTGCTGGCAAAAAATGAGAAGCGCGGCAACAATTATTGAGGCCGTACCAAATACGAGAAATAAGGTCTGAGAAAATCCGGCGCCGATCACAGGATCTATCAATGCCTTAAAACGTAATAACGCGAAAAAAGAAACATTCAAAAGCGTAGCGGAAAGCATGCTGCTGATCGGAGCCGGAGCCATGCCGTGCGCATCAGGCAACCATGTATGGAGGGGTGCAAATCCTGTTTTAGTGCCATATCCAATAAAAACCAGAAGGAAGGCGATCTTCAGTAGCATCGGATCAACAACGGCGCCCTTCGCAAAGAACCATGTCCCTTCAAAAACTGCAGGAGTCGCCAAAAAAAGAAGAGTCCCAAAAAATCCAAAAAGTAGCGCTACGGAATTGATGATAAAAAATTTCCACGCCGCCTCCACAGATTGTGGTTTACCGTAAAAACTGATAAGGAATACTGTGGACAACGTAGTTGCTTCAATCGCAATCCATATAAATATTGGGTGCGTAGTGAGAATGGCGGCAAACATTGAAAAAAGAAGTAGGTGAAAAAAAATATAAAATTGGCGAATACGACGCATGCCGATAATTCCTCGTTTCATCTCTTCTCGAAGATACCCGACAGAATAGATTGCCACCACGCACCCAATCAACGCTACTACACATATACACAGAGCTCCTAATGAATCGAGGGTAAGAAGAGAAGCCTGTGTTATTGTGCCATCGTTGGCAACGCGCCATGAAAAAAGAAGCGCAATGGATAATTCGAAGACAGTGGCGCAGACGGTTACTATCTCAATAATAAGGCTCCGCTTCGTACGAGCAATAAAAGAAATGAATGCCGCAATAAGAGGAGCGAGAAGAACAAGAATAAACTCCATATATTAATCTCGAAGATCCTTAATGATAGAGGTATCGAGTGTTCCAAAATGTTCTCGAGCGAGGGCGATAAATACAGAGGCTCCCACAGTCCACATCAACACATCAAATGTCATACCCAATTCAAGGGCAAATGTGTTCTCAAACCCTATCAGCGCTCCAAGAACAACAATACTGTTTTCCATGCTCAATACACCAACGATCTGATGAACCATGCCTTTTCGATTTATGGTTAAAAATAGTGAAACAAAAACGCTGGCAAGCGCAAGGTTCGCCGTTGCTGTTCCGTATGGTACAAGTCTCACAATCGGTGTGAATATCTGCGCGCTTGCAAGTAAGACTATTGCAAAAATGGCAACAAGGGTAAGAGGGGTGTTCAAATATGCGCCAGTCAACATTTTTTCATCTTGCTCCTTGATCGCGCGCATAAAAATGAAGGGTACAAAAATCACTTTTGCAACAAAAGTCAATACTGCGGCAACGAGCAGGCTTTGCGCGTGTTCGATAGTACCGATAACCCCCAGCAGTAAAATAATAATAAGCGACTGGAAAGAATATGCAATCACAAGCGTTCCCCTCCTTTTAATAAGGTGCAGAAACGCCGTAGAAAAAAAGATACAAAGCGCGAAAAGAAGAAATAATTGTGTAGTATCCGATAAAGACATATTACATAGCAATAGAGATAATGAGCGAGATGACTCCCAACACAAACGAAGTAAACAAAAGATCGGGGAGTCGGAAATATCGCAACTTTGGAATACTTGATTCGATAAGCGCGATGACTCCGGCAAGAATGAGTGATTTGAAAAGAGTAAGCAGCCCCGACACGATCAGTGTTATGCCAAAAACCGCCCCGCTGATTGTCGAAGGAAAAAAAAGATTTGCCGCAAGGATCAAGAAAATGAAAAGCTTGTTCGCTGCCGCCCATTCAAGAAGCGCTAAACGCTTGCCGGAATATTCTAAAATCATTGCTTCGTGCACCATCGTAAGCTCAAGATGCGTTGCCGGATTATCAAAAGGATATCGCGCGTTTTCCGATAACAACACAAGAAAAAAACCTACAAATGCCATAAGAAGCGGTGCGTATTGGAAGATTGAAAGGGTACCAATTCGAGATGCGATCATTCCAATATTTGTAGAGCCAACGATAACCGCCGGCACAAGCATTGTAAAAAGCAGTCCTCCTTCCGCAAGCGCGGCAAGCGTCATCTCTCTGCTTGATCCTGTGCCGCCAAATGCGCTTCCCGTATCCATCGCGGCAAGCGCAAGAAAAAATGTCCCCATTGCTACAAGATAGATGGTCACAAGAATATCACCGGCTGGCGCAAATGCTGGCGCAAATGCAATTGGCACACTTGTTGCAATGACAAGAGTGGAAGCAGACACCACGTAAGGAGCTATGCGAAATATCCAGGATGCATCTTCAGAAATAATCTCATCTTTATGAAACAATTTTTTTAGATTGCGATATGGTTGAAAAATGCTCGCTCCTTTACGGCTCTGCATGAGTGCGTTTACCTTCCGTATGACTCCAATGCACAAGGGAGAAAAAAGAAGAACAAATAAAATTTGAAAGAAAAAGAAAATAATGTTCATACGTTTGAAAGAGAAAGCCACACAATCATGCAAATAAAGACAAGCACAATATACAAAATGTATGCATTCACATTGCCGCTTTGAATTTTTCTTGCCCTGTCTGTCACATATTCAGCGCAGACGGCAATTGGCCGATAAAAATATAACTCATAGATATCCAAAAACGACAGCTCAATCTTTTGAAACGTAAAAAAGTAGTGGCTCTGGTCAATATGCTGGATATGGACGTTTTTCAAGGGTCGCACAAATGTCTTACATATCATCAGAAGCGAGCGAGAAAATCCTGTGGCTGTAATTTCCATTCTGCGTGTGAGGGGAGTGCCACAATCCCATGTCAACCCCCGCGTCACAGTACGACGACGCGTAACGCTATACACACTCAGCATAACAACGATGAGAGCGCCAATATACGCAAGAGCGATTATAGGGGGCGAAATGGATGCGAATTGATTTCTTACGCTCACCGTCGTCGAGGTGGAAAAAAGCGCGGCCGCGTGACCACTAAATCCCGTAACGCTTTGAACAATGTGAGAAAGGACAGGAATGACACTTCCCGCAAAAACACCAAATACAAGCGTAAGAAGTGCCAGTACGATCATTCCTGCGCGCATCGAGATGCTGCATTCTTGCGCGTCATGTGCTTCATTGCTCCGCGCCCTTGCAAGAAATGTTACTCCGAATGCTTTCACAAAACACGCAAGCGCAAGCCCACCGGTAAACGCAAGGGATGCGATCCCGGCAATAAATATAATCGTCAAAAAAACATTGCCAGATGATATTCCGCTAAATAATGCTTGAAACGTCAACCATTCACTTACAAAACCGTTGAAGGGCGGGAGTCCGGAAATTGCCATAGATCCAATAAGAAAACATAAAGCCGTCCATGTCATTGTTT
Source organism: Candidatus Uhrbacteria bacterium (assembly GCA_016206145.1). Taxonomy (GTDB): domain Bacteria; phylum Patescibacteriota; class Patescibacteriia; order JACQRZ01; family JACQRZ01; genus JACQSA01. Next base: position 13,038 of record JACQSA010000023.1, on the reverse strand, counting down.
TGATAAGGCCTCCGTATTCTTCAATATTTCGAGTGTGCGTTGCGTGCGCTACTGATCCCGCACCTAAAAAAAGCAGCGCCTTGAATACCGCATGATTTACTGTGTGATAGAAGGCTCCCACCAAAGATAAACGCATGAAAGATTGAAGTCCAAGAGAAGCAAATATCATCGCCCCTCCAAAACCCAAAAGAATAATTCCAATATTCTCTATGCTATGGTATGCCAACAACCGTTTCAGATCGTGCTCGCAAAGCGCATAGAGAACGCCGAGAAGAGATGATGCCGCACCTATAAGCAGAATGATACTGCCAATCCATGGAGCGTACGGATGACTAAATTCAAGAAAAAAACGAATCAACATAAAAATCCCCGTCTTTATCATTACGCCAGACATAAGCGCAGACACGTGTGCCGGTGCCGCCGGATGTGCGTGTGGCAACCATATATGAAGCGGGATAATGCCCGCTTTTGTTCCAAAACCAATCAGCGCTAGGATAAAGACCGCGGTCTGCACTGATGGAGTAAGCTCGTCGGCATTTGCACGCAAGACATCAAAATCAAATGACCCTGCCGCGTGATAGAGAAGCAGAAAAGCGAATGCAATGCATGCGGTGGCCGCATGAGTCATGACAAAATAAATATACCCGGCATAAACTGTCCCCTCTGTTCGATTCTCAAAAGTAACAAGCATGTACGACGCAAGCGACATTAATTCCCATAGAAGAAGAAAATAGACTGCATGCTGTGCAGAGAATATAAGAAGCATGCTTGCAATAAACACGTTATAAAAAAAACCAAAAATTCCCAAATTATACTTCCCGTGATAATGGGCCATATACCCAATCCCGTACAAAGAGGTACAAAGCGCGACGATCGAGACGATGAATATAAAAAACGCTGCAAGAGGATCAATGCGCACCGAGATCTCAAAAAGTGGCAGGGTCGTTTCTTGCTGATATGAAACTGTTTTTCCCAATACCAAAACCATCGCGGAAAAAAGAACACCTGCTGCTGAACCAAGAAAAGCAAATGCATGGCTCCATGCATTGCATATGCGCGGAGATTTTTGAAAAAGGATCGAGCCAAACGCGCCGACCAAAAAAAATACTAATGTAATTGCCAGTCCGTTTTGTATGATCACATCAACCATATCAGTTACGTACGGATACCATCACACATTTCTAATATTTCCAAAAGAGAACAGAGAATGCGCGAGGGCGAAGGGGGATCTCCTGGAATATAAAAATGAACTGGAATAATTTTATCCACGCCGTCATATACTGCGTAGGATCCTTTAAAAATCCCTCCGTCGAACGCAGTATCCCCTACCGCAACTACAATCTTTGGATTTGGTGTCGCGTTGTATGTCTTGCGTAGTGCGTCTGCCATGTTGCGAGACACCGGACCAGTAACGAAAAGCATATCCGCGTGTCGCGGAGAAGCAACAAAACTAATCCCGAAACGCTCAATATCATAATACGAATTTGAAAGTGCGCTGAGCTCTTGCTCTTCCGCGTTGGAAGAACCAGTGTCAACTTCCCGAATGGCGAGCGCTCCACAAAAAAGTTTTTTTACTTTGCCTTCAATCTGTAGACCGATACGGACAATATCTTTTTGGCATGATAAAAATTGTGTTGAAATTACTGTTTTTGGTGTCCTTAAAATTTTAAGATACGTTGCAATCATAATATAAATAATTTCTTACGCTCTCATCCCCACGTAACGCAAGCAGTTGTGTTGCTCCTCTCCTCATTATATTTCTCTGAAAGTACAAATTGGCGGAGAGGGAGGGATTCGAACCCTCGAGGACGTTGCCGCCCTACAGCTTTTCGAGAGCTGCTCTTTCGACCACTCAGACACCTCTCCATGATCTATGTTATTTCTTGCCTTTTTTCTTCACGCCATCAACACGTACTGCGTACTGCGAATCCTTCTCAAAACCTTTGTCGGTAAGAAAATATATTGTACGTTCTTTGTTGGTTAACGCAAGTCGTTCCGTGTATAGCCCCTCTTTCTTCGGCGCCATCAGTTTAAAAAGAAATGACACTACAGATCCTGGCTCCACGCCTTTTGCGTGATCAATTTCCGTTACTCCTTTCCATGAAGAATCTTGAAATACGCTTTGTTTCAAGAGGTTTTTTCCAATGCTTTGCAAAGTTGCCGCGTCCCACGTCTTCGCTCCCACGTTTTTCACCATTACATCCGCGCGCGACCGCCATCCAGAAAGTACGGCCGAGGGTATGTGTGAAGAAACAAGTTCAGCAACATAGGCTGGAGTTACAGAAAGATGAAGTGCTTCGCGATCACTACCGACGATTTTTTCTTTTGCTTTTTCCAAAAATACCGTGTTTACAATATCTCCAATGCGGCGAGGGGTTATAGGAATGTGAAATGTTGCAATCCCTTGTGGCGTCACTTCATCTTCAAGAAAGGAAACGCGGCCTCGTTTATGTTTCCAAAATTCATTTCGAAGATTCATAGATGCATCATCCGTCGCCATTAAAGAAAGAGTCACGTCGCCTTTTTTCCAATTTTGCGTACCATAATTTTTAAATTGAAGAACGAGCATCTGTGTTTCTTCATCGAAAACTTTTTGCCACGCATTCTCTTTTACAATCATAGTTGACAATGGTAATCCGGTATTAATCACTTCAAGAACAACCTCTTGAGCCGGCACCCATCCACGCGTGCCAAGCGCAAACACATAGTGCCGCTCTTCAATAAAATCTTTAGGCGGATCTTTTATTGAAAGGAGGAATGTTCCAATTTCTCCCGGATACACATTGGGGGTAACGAGATGCGCGCGAGTAAAATCTGTGATGGGTGGCGTGGCGCGTACTCCTTCATCGCGTTCGCTTTCGTCTGTTGCTGCCAATTTCAACGTATCAAGCGAAGCAAGATGGTTCTTAATCTGGGCATCCGCCATATATAGCGCCGTGTCGCCATAATTTCTCCATGCCACCGTACCGGTATTACGAAACCGGACTGTTACCGTACGCTCTTCCCCTTCTTTTAATTCCACTGTTTTAGATGACACGTCGACAATTTCCCCTTGAACCCTCCTGAGATGCGATAAAGAATACGATGCGTATTTTTCTTGCGCCTGCGCCACAATAGAAGGAAGGTACGCATACAATTTCTGTCCGGGACATGTAGTGCAATCAATATCGCGATGGGCGACAACGTTTGAATATTCTTGGTCAACAAAAAAGCTGCGTCCTACGGGTTCAAAATCAAATTCCCATGCTTTGCGAGCAATCAGGCTCGTAAGCGCCTCCTTTGCTTGCGGAGTGATGTCTCCATCCTCGTATGTTCCAAGCAATGAAATTCCTATACTCCCTTTGTTGAAACCTGTGCCTGATTGTCCGAATTTTTTACACGCGCGTTCTCTGTGTGCATGGCCCCCGACAACTCCATCGCCGCCAAACCGTCCTTCCCAAATCGTTCCGTCAGGATCAATAATGAAATGATATCCTACGTCTCCCCATTTTCTTGATTTTGCATGATAATTGTAGATCGCACGAACCGCCGAACGATAATCATTGGAGTCAATAAGTCCGTCGTTGTTCATGTCCCGTAATGTACTTGCGGTGTGATGAATAACGATTTTCTTTACTCCGTCATATTCAGCAGGCCATAGTTTTTCTCGATTCACCACAGAGAGTTCAAGTGACGAATCAAGCCAATCGCTGCGAGATATTACTGTAAGATCTGCGGGAGCTTCATTGACAGCCATATGAACCTGATCATTTCTTGTGCGCTGATATGGGAGAAGGGAAAAATACGTAATAACTCCTTTCTGCATTCCTTCTTGCGTTGTTTCTATTTGATATCCGGTTGCGTCAGAAAAGAAAAACGCGTCGTAGGGCAAATCAATATCCTCACTGTCCGGCGTATCATTTTCCCCGTCTACACGAGACCATTCTATCCATTTCCCTCTTTCAAAAAAACGAACCCGGGTAGGAACGTTTGACGGCCATTCAATAAAAAATGAATCAAATGGAAATTCGCTATGCATTTCACGAGTGCGACACACGCTCCCTGTGCAAAAAAACGGCAATTGGCTAAGCGCTGCCCGATACTCTGTGGTCTGTTGGCTACGTACAGGAGTAAACGCCGCGCTTACGCTTAAAAGCGAGATAAAAAAAATTACATAGACACTATATTTCATATTTCTTTTGTCTGGCGATACACGCTAAATGAAAGGGCGAGAAGAACCCAAAAAAATACGGCGAGATCATTTTTAAAATATGGCACATCTACAAACCCATGTATAAGCAGTGTACTCATTGAACAAAAAATCGCAAGGCTTGCTGCATAAAAAAAACATGTGTCGTCGCTATGCGGTGACGCACGGGTCCGCCAAAGAGCGCGTACGGAAAAGAAAAAAAATATGCCAATAAGAAACAGTATCGCAAGAAGACCGCCAATCCCTATCTCGCTCCAAAAATTTAAGACGAATGAATGAGGATATTGAAAAATTTCAATGTGTGTGCGAATGTGATACGGTTTAAACACTGTTTTGTAGCCGGAAAGTCCGGCGCCGAGCAACCAGTGATCCTGTAGCATATTCGCAGTCTCTTTCCACACGCCTTTTCTTACTTTCCCTGACCAATCTTGTAAAAATATTTTTTGTGAGAAAAAATGGGTAAGCGGTTGTGAAATTGTAAGTGTTAAAAAGAACAATACAATACACGAAAGCGCAAGCCTTCGAGTAGCGCTGCTCCATAAAAACAAAAATACGATTCCGCTTACCGCCAGAGCGGCAAGTGCGGCCTCGGTTTGTGAAAACACAATCGCTGCAATCATGCTCGCGCTTATTAAAAAACTCATACCCACAATCATACTCTTTATCTTTTTAGAATAGTGTGATGCCAAAACGAACGCACATACCCCAAAAACAAACGGCAGAATAGGCGCAATAAAAAGCCCAACTGCATTTGGATATGGGAAAATACTTGTCATGCGCATCTCGCGTGCCCATTCCGGTGGCATTCCCCACCCCGTCACGCGTTGATACAACGCAATGCATGCTATACTGAACGCGGATAGAATGCTTGCGAACAATACGTTGCCTATCATTTTGCGATTTTTTAAAATATCTGAAAGAATAAAAAAGAAAAATACCGGCTCAATAAAATACGCGCGCCACACGCCGAGCGCGGCTCGTTTTTCAGGTGAAACAATAACGCTTATAGTCGCGAACACGAGCACAAAAGCAATTGATAGGAAAAGCGTGCGACTGCTTTTTGTGCGAACCAACGACTGAAAAAAACTACCCCACTCACTCTGTTTTGTCTTTCTAAAAACCCACACTCCCACAAGAGAGAGAATCATAAGCTCCAAAAGAGTGGAAGGAATCGACCACACAGAAAATCTTACGATATATAAAGGAAGCGTAGCAACAACAAAAAGCACGCCTACATGAAACCGTAAAACGCTTACAACAACAAACCCTATCAAAAATATAACCAATAGTATTCCTTCAATCATGGACTATAGTGAAAAATTTTTCTTTGTCTTAGGGCGAATACCCAGTCTCTCGATTCTTGAACTAGAGAGCGTTCTTTCAATGCAACAAGAGAAAACAGATCTCTTGAACGCCACCTCTTCTGTGCTTTTTGCAAACACCCAATCCCTCTTGCCAGACTCCTTCATAGCTCGTCTTGGCGGAACAATTAAAATGGGTCGTTGCGTTGCTATGATTCCTGATCCGACCGAAGAAGTATCTGATTTTTCTCAAACACTTTGCAAAATAATCCACGCTGAACAAAGACAAGCCACACGCCGCATCACGATCGGCATCAGCGTGTACAGTCTACCACGGCATATCAAAAATCGTACAGCGTGGATTCGAGCGCTTGCGCTCTCAACAAAAAAAATGCTTATCGAGAAAGGATTCTCTGTACGAGTAGTGCTCCCTCAAAAAGCGCACGCTCTTACATCAGTGCAAGTTGAAAAAAACCATCTTACCTCAGAACGAGGATACGAATGTGTTCTTGTGAGTGAGGGTGGGCATCTTACCATTGGAAAAACAACAGCCGTGCAACCATTCGAAGAATACTCGTGGAGAGACTGGGGTCGTCCGGCAAAAGCTCATCGGGAAGGGCTTCTCCCGCCCAAAATCGCTCAGATCATGATCAATCTTGCGCGTGTTCCGATAGAAGAAAATGCAGCGCTTCTTGATCCTTTTTGTGGATCCGGAACAATTCTACAAGAGGCGCTCTTAATGGGCTATTCAACTCTAAAGGGGAGCGATGCTGATGCGCACGCCGTGACACGGACTCGAGAAAATCTTGCCTGGCTCTCTGAAAAAGAACGTGTGTCTTTAAAAAATCTTCAACTGTCCGTACAAGATGCAACAAAACTCTCCGCGCATATTCCCCTTCACTCGATTGATGCGATAGTTACTGAACCCTATCTCGGACCTCTTTTTTCGCGCGTTCCGGATGAAAAAGAATTGCAATCTGTTATTGAAGAGCTCTCTAGTCTTTATCTCTCTTTTTTTTATAAAGCACGGCAAGTCCTTAAAAAAAATGCCCCCTGTGTAATTGTTCTACCTGTCTGGCTCGCAAAGAAAAAAATGTTTCTTCCGATTTACGAACGTATTCTTTCTATTGGATTTGAGAATCGTACAATCACAGATTTTCTTAGGCTACTTATACCCTCACTGCACGCAAATTCAGACATATCGCCACGAGGCGGCATCCTCTTCCACCGCCCTGAAAGTATCGTGGGAAGAGAGTTGTTTGTATTTGTAGTTCACGAATCAGCTCATGTCGCAAAACGGAAAAGCATTACATCTCCATCCTGAACCACATACTCCTTGCCCTCAAGATGCATAAGGCCTTTTTCTTTTGCTTTCACTTCTCCTCCACATTCGATAAAATCCGCGCAAGAAATAACTTCTGCGGCAATAAATCCTTTTTCAAAATCCGTATGAATAACCCCTGCAGCTTGGGGCGCCTTCATTCCTCTTAAAATAGTCCATGCGCGAGTCTCTTGCTCTCCTGACGTGAAATACGTAATAAGTGAAAGCGCATCATATCCTGTACGGATCAAATCGTCGAGGCCGCGCAATGCAACCCCGAGTTCCTTGCGGTCTTCATCGCTCAGCTCTCCAATCTGTGCCTCTTCTGCCGCACACACAGTAACGCAAGAATATTTTTTTTTATACTCTTCAACCACAGTGGTGGCACGCTCGTCAATGCCTCCCTCGTTCGTATTAAAAATAAAAATAAATGGCTTGCGCGTGAGAAGGTGGAGGTCTTGAATGTTCTCTTCTTCCTCCTTAGTCAACTCCACATCATGCGCCAGCTTTCCTTGATCGAGAGCTGCCTTCAATCTTTCCAACACCTCAAAAGCCGTCTGGGCTGTTCGGTTTTGCCCTCTCTTGAGTATGTCCCGTGTTGCAACAATGCGTTTCTCCAGCGTCGCAAGATCTGCAAATATCAGTTCAAGATGAATAACGTCAATGTCCCGTTGCGGGTCAAGGCCTTCGGATACATGAATGACATTATCATCAGAAAATACGCGCACCACATGAGCGATCGCATCCACCTCTCGGATATGGGAAAGAAATTTGTTCCCGAGACCTTCCCCTTTGTGTGCGCCGCTCACCAAACCCGCGATATCAACAAACTCAATCGCAGCGGAAATCACTTTTTGCGATTTTGATATTTCTGCAAGTTTTCCCAGACGCTCATCCGGCACTTTCACGATCCCTATGTTGGGTTCGATAGTGCAAAATGGGTAGTTCGCAATATCTACTCCCTTTTGCGTGAGCGCTTTAAATAATGTTGATTTGCCCACATTGGGAAGACCCACGATTCCTATTCTGAGCATACATTATGCGCGCCCTCTCATGTAGAGGCAGGGTGTTACACGGAGCGTGAATTTTGAATAATTCTACGAATACGACTGTATAGTTTTCCTCGAATGGCTGTTTTAATTGCACGATATGTTCGAGGCCGTACCATTGACATAAGAGCGGAAAATAACATAAAATCGTTTCGTTTATAATGCTTTTAGTATGGGGATAATAGTAACACCCTTTTCACCCTCCTGTCAACGTTCGCGATCCGATGATATACTATATACTATATCCTGTTCCATTAACCCTATTTTTATGTCCGGACACTCTAAATGGGCAACGACAAAACGGCAAAAGGCTGTCGTAGATGCAAAACGTGCGTCTGCATTCACGCGCCTTGCTCATGCCATTACGATTGCCGCGAGAGAAAAGGGTGGAAATATGGAAATGAATTTTTCCCTGCGCCTTGCGGCAGAAAAAGCGAGGAGTGCAAACATGCCGAAGGAAAATATTGAACGTGCAATCAAACGAGGGACCGGCGAACTTACGGGTGAACAAATTGAAGAAGTGCTCTACGAAGGATACGGACCTGAGGGGGTCGCGCTCATGATTGAGACGCTTACCAATAACCGCAACAGAACTGTTTCTGAAATTAAACACATCCTTTCAAAGCATGGGGGTGCGCTTGGCACTGCCGGAAGTGTCCTATGGATGTTTGATAAAAAAAGCGTGATAGGTATTCCCACGAATGCGCTTTCTGATGAACGAGAGCTTGCGCTGATTGAGGCCGGTGCAGAGGATATTCAAAAAAACGGCGAAGAAACCACAATTATTACTTCTCTTGAGAACCTTAAAAGCATAAAAGATGTTGTTGAGTCTCTCGGTATCGCTCCTGAATTTGCCGAACATGACTACATTCCAAAAACAAATGTAACACCTTCAAAGACGGCGCAAGAAAATCTAGAAAAACTTTTTGGTGAGCTTGATGACTATCCCGATATTATAAATTACTACTCAAACAACGCATAGATGAACCCCACTAGAAACCCGCACGCGCCGCACGCAATTCCTATGCGCGTTCTCAATCCTGTCAAACCTCGTATTATTCTTGGTCTTGACCCCGGCCTTGCTCGTGTGGGATATGGTATTATTAGGGTTGCGGGTAACTCCCTCTCGTGCCTTTCCTTTGGGTGTATAGAAACGCACTCAACACACCCGCTGTCGCAACGCCTAGAAGAGCTATATCGCACTCTGTCGTCTCTGATTGGCCGGTTTTCCCCTCATACTGCCGCCGTTGAAAAAATTTTCTTTGCAAAAAACACAAAAACCGCATTAGATGTAAGTCATGCGCGAGGGGTGATAATTCTTGCGCTCGCTCATGCCAAAATACCTGTGTTCGAATGTACTCCGCTTCAAGTAAAACAAGCGGTGACTGGATATGGCAAGGCAGAAAAGCAACAAATAAAAAAAATGGTTCAGCTTCTTCTTTCGCTTTCTACCGTTCCTCGCTCTGACGACGCGGCAGATGCTCTGGCAATCGCACTTTGCGCAAGCAACAATCAAATACTATAACATTATTTTTTCATGCGTCTTTCCTACAACTACCACAAATCAAAACGTGCGCCCCAATTTCGAGAAAAAAAAATTAGATTGAAACGCGCGGGGCAGTCGCTCTATGGCGTACGTCGCCCACCGTTTGTGAAACGAGTAATGAAAAAACTTTTTTCCGCGGCTCTTGTGTGTATTGTTCTTACTCCTCTTCTCTTTTTTGCTATGGTCGCATGGTATTCGCGTGATCTTCCAGACCCAAACAAGCTCATTGACCGCGCGCTCTCGGTAAGTACAAAAATATATGATAGAACAGGAAGCACGCTCCTCTACGATATTCACGGAGAAAAACAACGCTCACTGATCACTATTGACCAAATCCCGGACAATTTGAAATGGGCAACCATTGTAGCGGAAGACAAAAATTTCTATTCCCATAAAGGATTTGACCTGAAAGGAATTTTCCGTTCAATAGTGATTGACATCCTGAGAGGAAAAAAAGCGCAAGGGGGGTCCACGATCACTCAACAGTTCATAAAGAATGCCCTTCTCACTTCTCAAAAAACATTTGGAAGAAAAATAAAAGAACTCGTGCTTGCGTATCAACTCGAAAAACGTTTCAGTAAAGATCAAATACTTCAGCTCTATTTCAATGAAATACCCTATGGATCCACTGCCTATGGCGTGCAAGCCGCGGCAATGCGCTATTTTGGAAAATCAGTGAACAGTCTTTCCCTTGCCGAAAGCGCAATTATCGCAGCGCTTCCCAAGGCTCCTACATTCTATTCACCTTGGGGGAGCAATCGTGATAAACTGTTCAGCCGCCAACAAGCGATCCTTAATGCAATGGTCGAGGAAGGATATGTCCCTGAGGAAGAAGCGCGTCTTGCAAAAGAGGAAAAAATTATATTCCGCGATGCAGGGCAATCCATTCTTGCCCCTCATTTTGTCATGTATGTCAAAGAACTCCTCACTGAACAGTTTGGTGAAAAATTAGTGGAAGAAGGAGGGCTCTCAGTCATCACAACCCTTGATTATGAAAAGCAAAAAATCGCTGAAGAGGCGGTAACAGTGGGCGGCAAAAAAAATCTCCTGTTCGGCGCAAAAAACGCAAGTCTTGTTTCTTTGAATGCGCGCACAGGCGAAATACTCGCCATGGTCGGCTCTCGAGACTATTTTGATGAATCAATTGATGGAAATGTAAACGTATCCACGCGTCCAAGACAGCCGGGATCTTCTATTAAACCAATTGTATATGCCGCAGCGTTTATAAAGGGCTACACACCGCGCACGCTTGTGTATGATGTGGCAACAAATTTTGATACTACAAACCAGAAACCATACAAACCGCAAAACTATACAGGCAAAGAATATGGGCCGGTAACACTAAAAAAGGCTCTGTCCGGATCGTTAAATATCGCATCAGTAAAAGTTCTCTATCTTACCGGCGTGCACACAGTATTAGAGTTTGCAAAAACGCTTGGCTACACGACCTTCCAGGATCCAAGCAGGTATGGGCTTTCTTTGGTCCTTGGCGGAGGCGAGGTGACTCTTCTTGACCACACAAGCGCGTTTACAAGCTTCTCCCAAGAAGGATCGCGCGTGCCTCCTATTGCTCTTGTGCGCGTGGAAGATGCGCGTGGACGTATGCTGTTTCAACAGCAACCTCAGTCACGTTCGCAGGTATTTGATAAAGAAATTGCGCGACAAATCACAGACATCCTTTCAGACTCAGCTGCACGTGAATACGTCTTTGGAAAAAATCCTTACCTCACGCTCCCTGATCGCCCCGTAGCAATAAAAACGGGAACGACAAACGACTTTCGTGACGCATGGACAATCGGGTATACCCCATCGGTAGCAACGGGGGTGTGGGTGGGGAACAATGATAATAGCGCTATGAAAAAGGGAGCTGATGGATCAAAAATCGCTGCACCGATTTGGCAGGAATATATGAAGCGCTCTTTGCAGGGCACCACTCCGGAGCTATTTATTACGCCTCTTCCTATACGCACAGGAAAACCCATTCTTGATGGAGAGCTTACACCAAAGGCTCTTGTTCGTATTGATGCAACCACAGGAAAACTTGCAACTGTCCTTACCCCTCCTGAATCAGTAATTGAAAAGCCCTACACTGACATACATTCAATTTTATACTATATAGACAAAGACAATCCTCAGGGAGAACCGCCACAAGAACCTTCCCAAGATCCCCAATTTGAAAAATGGGAGCGGGCGGTCCAGCGGTGGGCTACTGCAAAAGGCTTTGGGAAAAAAGATATCGCGCAAGAACCCGCGCGCGCCTCTTCTCCAACTGGAAATACTGACCATATAATTACTATCCTCTCTCCCACAGAAAATGACACTATCACAAAAAATGAACTCCTTATTACTATACAAACATCTTCTCCTCAAGAAATCTCACATGTTGAATACTCTCTCGACAACCAACTCCTTGAAAGTGTCAGTGTGGCTCCATACACGCTTTCTTATATACTTTCAGGAGTAGAAAACGGCTTTCATACACTTACTGCAAAAAGTTTTGACTCTCAAGGAGTGTTTCAACAAGCAAGTGTGACAATAAATATATTACTCCAAAAAAATCTTCCTTCTCTGCTTTGGAAATCACCGACACAAGGATCGTTATTTTCACTCTCAGAACAAATCCCTATCCGATTTGAAGTCATCCTCCCTTCTCCACTACCCCTTTCTTCAGTTCAAAAGGTTTCAACCTTTTACTCTCTTACTACCTCTTTGGAAAAAAACATTATCTCAACCACTACACAGCCACACACAACAAATTTTGACTTTCTCTGGAGCGCGCCTCATCCTGGCGCATATACCCTCACCACACAACTCACAGACTCTCAACACACACTCCTCTCACAAAAACGAGTATTTATTACTATTCAATAACCTCCTCTACTCTAAAATAGGCATAAGGAGATAATACTCATTTTCTCTTCCCAGTCCACGTAATACACACGCAGTTGTGGCGTCAATAATCTGTATCATTATTTTTTCACTATCAATCACTTGAAGCCAATCAATAAGATATCGGTAATTAAGAAGAATTGAGTTTTCTATTCCGCGCACCTCACCCTCAAGCACAACAGAGTTTTCCCCTAATAAGGTATTTGATGAGAGTATTTCCACCTCACCCTTTCCTTGCTCTTTGGGATGAATACGAAATAGCACGTCATATAACCCCCCTTTAGAAAATAAACTCGCTGCCCGCACCGCTTTTGTCGTCTCGTCTCGTTCAAGAATAATTGAAGTGGAAAAATTTTTAGGAACTATATTTTCGTAATCAGGAAATGTTCCATGGATAAGTTTTGAAATCATTTGTACTGATCCACACGTAAATTGTATCTGTGTTTCATTTCTACTTATTACCACAGGTTCCCCTATGTAAGAGGAAATTATTTTTTGAAGCTCGGTAAGAGTTTGAAGAGGGATAATACAATTCCCTAATACTGTTGTGGGTGAGGAAAGAGAAAGTGAGTAATAAGAAAGGCGATATGTGTCTGTGGTAATAAAAGAGAGGGTGGTTGTGTTTTTTGAATGTATATACACTCCTTGAAGTTCAGGACGAGTTTCTGAGTATGGCGCAGTGGAAAAAAGTGTGTGGGAAAGGGCGATATGTATTTCATTTCCTTTTATTTGAATACTTTTTT
>JACQSA010000022.1 GCA_016206145.1 Candidatus Uhrbacteria bacterium | reverse complement strand
GTCCTTGTCGTTATAGTTTTTCTTCAACCATGCGACCATCGGCGGGAGCAGTTCGGTGTAGGTATCAAAAAGTCCGTCGAGCGCTTGGGTGTAGGCGTTAGTAATACCCAGACGGTCAAGATCGGGTTTCGGGATGTAATACAAATAGCGGCCGTTAATTTTGTTGCCGAAATTCACATAGCGGGTGGATTTTTCTATCGGAGCAAGGCCAATGCGCTGATCTTCAATGTGTTTTAGCGCGACTTGCGATAGGCCGGAAAACACCAGATGAGAACCGGCCATTTGCGCAATGGAATCATCTCCATATTGCGCAAGCCATTTGACAAAAAAAGATCGGGCGCGAGGATTTGAAAAAAGTTCTTGAAATGAATGCGTGTGGAGAAACCTAATGAATTCTTGCAACGCAGAGCCGTGCGTAATTTTCTGATTCCATGTTTCATCCGTATCCTTTTCTTCACGGGCAGGATTGGCAAAAGGCTCTATAAATTCGCGAAGATAGAGATAACGCAAATCATGCGTCGCCCGACTTGCGCGCGAACAAATCGCGCCGATGAGTTCGGGTGAAATCACATAGGGCGCGTACACGGATTTATCAAGATTTGAAAAAAAAGGAGCGAGAAGCCATTTTTCTGCTTCTGTGTATTCGTCCTTTTTGTAGCGCGGAGCAAATGATTCAAGAGGGATCATATAGGCAATACCGTATCACACACTTTATGCCTGTCAACCAGTCGTTTTCCCTCTTTTATCTTAATAAAACTATGCTATACTATATGTATAATTCTTTAATGTATCACGCACTATGAAAGCACTCCACATGGTGACATTCCTTTTGCTTGTCATCGGCGGCCTGAACTGGCTCCTTTTCGGGTTTGCGGGATGGGATGTGAGCCGTTGGCTTGGGGGGATGGATTCCACGGCCGCAAAGGTCGTGTATATTCTCGTGGGAATCTCGGCAGTTGTCGAACTGCTCACTCACGGCATGAATTGTAAAATGTGCAAAGGTGGCTGCAAAACCTGCACACCTGCTGCACCCACAGCTCCCACACAATAGAAGATTGCGGCCTGACACCTCATCAAAACGACCCTCTCTACGGGGGTTGTTTTTTAATATGTATGGTACAATCTGAAAAACAAGGAAAATAAATACATGAACACATTTAAACTTTTATCAGAGAAAGGTCACCGGATCGGCATTCTCGCTACGCCGCATGGAAAAATCCATACGCCGTTTTTTATGCCAATCGCAACACGTGGCGCGGTGAAAAATCTGAATGCAGACGAACTACATAAACTAAAAAGCGAGATCATTCTTTCAAACACATACCATCTTATCCAACGCCCGGGACTCGATGTATTAAAAAAACAAAAAGGACTTCACGTATTCATTGGTTGGAAAGGACCAATCCTGACAGATAGCGGCGGGTATCAGATATTTTCTCTTTCAAAGTTTCGCACGCTCACTCGCGATGGCGTGACCTTTACATCTGAAATTGATGGTTCGCGCGTTTCTCTGACACCGGAATCAGTAATCGACGCACAGCTCACCATAGGATCGGATATTATCATGGTGCTCGATGAATGTCCGCCGTGGCCGTGCTCATATGAATTTGCGAAAAAATCCCTCGAGCGTACTCTGCAATGGGCGATGCGAAGTAAAAAACATTTTGAAAGGAGCATGAAAAAAAGAGGCGTGCCGCTGTCCACACGTCCCCTGCTTTTCGGGATCGTGCAAGGATCTACGTATAAAAAACTGCGCGATGCATCCGCAAGAGAAATGATAAAAATCGGCTTTGACGGATATGCCATCGGCGGACTCGCGGTAGGTGAACCGAGGGCCTTGAGAAATAAGGTGCTGGAATGGAACACTCTTGTACTGCCAAAAGAGAAGCCTCGCTATTGTATGGGCGTGGGAAAACCTGAAGATATTGTGGATGCGGTGCGAGGGGGTGCAGATATGTTTGATTGCGTGATCCCAACACGCGAAGCGCGCCATGGCAGGCTGTATGTGCGAAATTCAAAAAAAACTATTACACAGGATGGATTCTACAAGATTATACGCATAAAAAAAATGGTCTTTGCAAATGATAAAAAACCAATTGACATGCACTGCCTATGTACAACCTGCCAAACGTATTCACGATCGTATATTCGCCATCTCTTCTCAATCCAAGAAGGCCTTGCCCTTCGACTTGCGACAATTCACAATCTTTCGTTTTATCTTTCTTTGATGAGAGAACTGCAGACACTATAGCCGCGTGTAATGCAAAAGGATACTACCGTTTGAGTTTAAAAGCCGTGATGATTGCAGATGAAAATGTTTCATTACAAATTTTTCCGTTTCGAAAAGAGCAAGGCCTGTGCCGAATACAACGGGCTCGATAGTGAGCCAGAGATCTGTACATAAATCATGTTCCAAAAAATATGTATATACTCCGGTTCCACCGAGTACTGCGATCGATGTGTATTTTTTTTCTTTCGCGAATACAGAAAAATCTTGTTTTGCAGGATTGAAATATACTGTTCCTCTATCAGACTTCTCGCTCATGTTTGTAAACACAATGCAATTCCTTTTTGAGAGCGGCTCGCGCGCGATTTCGTATGTGTTTCGCCCCACAACTACGCAATCGCTTGCATCGAGCATAGAATGCAAAAAATCTTTATCCTCTTTGCTCGTCCAATCGCTCTTGTGGCCCGAATATGCGGCAATGCGACCGTCTATGGAAACTGCGGCGAGCAGGGAAATTGATATTTTTTTCATATAGTCAGAAAGCACAGCTTCAATCCAACGATGATAAAATCATTTCATTCTTCACGACGATCAGGTTTTGCAAGAGTATTTCCCCACTATTCTGATAGACCTCATCAAGTTTTCTTAAACCCTTTCAATAACGGATAATACAAATCGTGCGTGCGAGGGATGATGAGTTTGCGATATGTTCCCCTCTTGACAAATCGGACAAAATGTGCATGCCGTAAAATCACGATCGGAGTCTGCTCACTGCCTTCACCCATCAAAAGAACCCCAAACGATGCAATGGAATCAACAATATTGGTTTGCTTGTAAAGCAATTTTCGACCGAAAATATCTTTTTTCCCGCGATAATCTTTGAGCGGTTCAATCCCATAAAAACCAATCGATACTCCCACCACCCCGCGCCGAAGCGGAATAATATGACTATCTGTTGCAATCACGCCAAGTTTTTTTGTTTTCCTTTTTTTGCATATATACTGATGAATCTCCCGCAATAAAAGATTCACGTTTTTGGGCCAGAGCACATAGTGTCCGAGCGCATTGCTTTCATCGATACCGGCAGAAGCGATCAGTGTATTGTGTTTGATCGTGATCTGAAAGGGTGGATGAATGGGCTGGCGATCGTTAATCATTTCATCCGCTTCTTGTCGCACAAGTGTTTCTTTGTCTGCATCTGGAGAAATTGGCACGCACCGACCTTGATGAATCCCAAGAATCTTTGAAGTGATCAAGACAATATCTCCATCCTGTATTTTTCTGATATGTTCATCGAGGAGATTCCACAGAGAGTCTTTGGGGGGGCGCATGGGCCGTGTGCGGATTGAGATCCATTCCATATTTCGTAAGTAACAAATGAATAAGGGATTTTACGCAGACGAACGACCCAACAATGCCGAGCGCAAAAAGTGACCTTTCTATAATTACAACAGGGATCAACCCGACCCATACGCTTGCTGGCAAAGGAACCATCCACACCCAAATCGCTCCCCCAACCGCGTGAGCGTTAAATGTTGCGCCAAGCGCCCGCGCAAGAAGAAATCGTTCACGCAAGAAATGGCAGATAATCGGAATCGTCCAAAACAAAGAAAAAAACCACACCTGTCTGCCAACCGGATTCAGATTGAAGGCAATGATCGCAAGTAACGGAACAATCAATAATGATTTTCGCTTTGAGGAAAAATACCACACGGCAAATAAGGTCGGAAGCAAACGAATCGCAAAACCAATATCCACCATATCCGCCCTATGCACAAATCCATTCAACGCTTTCATTACTACCACAGACACAATCCCAAATGCGCCGCCAAGGAAACTTCCCGCGATCGGCGCAAACGCATCAAAGAGCGTGAATGTTGCTTTTGAGCCGGCAAGATTTGTAAGTTTCACTTCCAATGCGATAAAACCAATAACAGTGAAAATGACAGCAAAGATTATTTTTTGTTTGTTCATAGATTAAAACAATATTACTTAAAAACTTGCCATGGTTGAGGGGGTGCTTTTATCAGAAACTTAAACAAGCGATAGAAACAAAATGATTTTTTCGAGATAGATTGAACGCCACGCTTTGTGCCCGGATGGCAATTCTACAATCTACCGAAAGAAAAATATTTTTGTTTCTCGCGAAGTTTCGGTTCTGTAAAAGTACCCCGTCAAGCTATATAGACATTACATATAAACCACTTCAGGGCAAGTTTCTTGCGCTTACCGACGAGAAACAGTTAAAACCCCAAGGCTAGCACTCCAAGATTTCCTCTCAGTAAACGATGACCAAATTTTTTTGTTGTGCGTAATCAACATATGGATGGTTTTTTTCGAATCACATTCTTCATGCCAAGATATGGGCGCAATACTTCCGGTACCACGACTGATCCGTCTTCTTGCTGGTAGCACTCCAGAAGCGCGATTAAAATCCTTGGCGATGCAATAACTGTGTTATTCAGCATATGCACATATTCTTTTCTACCGTCTGCTGTCTTGTATTTTATATTCAGTCTACGCGCTTGCCAATCGGTGAGATTTGAATCTGAATGAGTTTCGCAATAATCATTTCGCGATGGCATCCATGTTTCTATGTCATACATCTTATGTTTACCCGCGCCCATATCGCCGGTGCAAATTTGAATCACTCGATATGCAAGGTTGAGCTCCTGAAGCAATTCTTCCACGATGCCTCGCATTTCTTCAAGATGTTGATTGGAAACAACAGTATCATTTTTGCATATTATTACTTGTTCCACTTTTACAAATTCGTGAAGCCGAAAAAGCCCTTTTGTGTCTTTGCCATAACTCCCTACTTCCGATCGATAGCATTGGGAAAAGCCGCACATTTTTATTGGCAAATCCTTTTCTTCGAATGTGTTATCCGACTGGTATGCAAGTAAAGAAGGCTCTGATGTTCCTACTAGATACATCGCATCTTCGGTGTCCTCGCCGGATGCAAGTTTTCCGGGATTGGCAATCTGGTAAATCTCATTTCGAAACCCGGGAAAGTGCCCGCTCCCTGTGAGAGCAAATTCTTTCACCAACGTTGGCGGCACAAACGGCGTGAATCCTTTTGCAACAACCTTATTGAGCGCATGCCACTGTAAAGCCATATGCAAAAGAGCAGCCTCGTTCTTGAGATAGTATCCGCGAAATCCCGAAGTCTTCACACCCGCATCAAGATCTATCAGATCAAGATTTTCTCCAAGCTCCACATGATCTTTGATGGGAAATGAAAAGGCGGGAGGTGTCCCCCATCTTACAACCTCAGTGTTGCCTGAAGCGTCACTGCCGATCGGCGTATCGTGTGAGGGGATATTCGGCACCAGCAACATGAGGTCGGCATACTCTTTTTCAATTGTGTTTTGTTCCTGCTCCAGAGCATGCAACTCCTCTTTGATTTCTTTGCCGCGAGTAATAATTTTCTCGCGTTCATCCCCTGAGGCTTTTTGGATCGCTTCAGTATTCTTGTTTTTCTCAGCTCGCAGGGCATCACCCTTCTGAATCAATTCTGTCCGAACGTCGGCACACGCAAGAAGGCGATCAAGATCAAGATTGATGCGCTTGACTGTAATCGCATGCCGTACCGTATCCTCGTTCTCTCTGATAAATTTAATGTCAAGCATGTTCGTAAAAATGAATATGCGTGTAGAATACTGCGTTCGAATAATAAAAGTCAAGCAATCCCAAACATTCTCTTCACTCCACTATTGACAATATGACCTGCAAACTCCAATGCCGTGTCTTTCATTCCCGCTTCATTGAGTGAACGCGCGGCAGCCCCATACAAATGATCTTTGCTTATTTGTCCTGTTGCGTTTTTGATAATATCTAATGCCCGCGCAGGATCATCTTTTGCCATCTGCTCAACGATAGATCTATATGAATATGCACGCACGTCGCTATCCACGGAAATTTTCTCCTCCATAAGTTGCAACGCGCGATCAAGTTGTCCTGCATTGGCAAGGGCACTGATAATCCCAAGGTATGCATGTTCCTGCCAGTAGGGATCATTCTGAATGGATTCAACAGTGCTACGCGCATCCTCAAGAGAACCATTCTGTGCTTGTTCGATAGCAGTTTCTTGCAGCATTTCTGCTGCTGTCTCATCGTCTTGCCCATAACACTGAAGGGCAGCATCTTTGGCAACAGTAAAAAGCTGGTGAGAGAGCGCATCGCGAATAATGTTCTTAAATGCCATGGCTTGATGCCCTCCCGCCTTATCAAAACTCAACGCTTCTTTCATAGCTTGGGAATGATTGCCTTGTGTGATAAGTCTCTGTATTTCTTCCTCTTCTTTCTCGTGCCGAATATCTTCCTCAGATTGCACGAATTCGCCCTCCTCAAACCCAAGGTCATCTTCTTGAACTTCTTTTTTTTGTTCGGTGCATGCCCCTGTCAAGTGAGCGCCACCGCATACTTTGCATTGGTTTTCCATACTATACGATTCACTATTATTAGCTCAAAATCCGCATAATCTCGCCTATCGTGGTCTCGCCCGCAAGCACTTTGGTAAGGCCGTCTTCAAAAAGCGTAAGCATGCCTTTGCTCTCTGCGTACTTTTGGATATCCCTGGCAGGCTTATCCTCCAAAATCATTTTTTGTATATCTTCGCTTACATTAAAAATCTCAAAAATACCCACTCGCCCGCTCATTCCTTTGCCGCTACATTTGCTACATCCTTTCCCGCGAAAAAACCGCACATCGTCATCGGCCTGAAATGTAAGAAGCCCCAATTTTTTCAGTTTATCAAGCGATGCGCGTATGCCGGTATCCTTATCGATTGAATCGAGAAATGCGTTATCGAGAGCAAAGCTTTCACGGCAGTAGGGACAAATACGTTTCACGAGCCTCTGAGAAATCACAAGATTCATGGTGGGCGCAAGAAGATACGGCCGAATATCCATATTGCGAAGGCGCGTGATGCTTTCTATTGCAGTATTCGAGTGAAGCGTTGAAATAACAATATGACCCGTAAGCGCGGATTGGATCACAATGCCGGCTGTCTCATTGTCTCGAATTTCTCCTACCATGATCACGTTCGGGTCTTGCCGAAGAATTTCGCGCAATCCTTTTGCAAAAGTAAATCCGTTTTCTGCATCCACTTGCGTCTGATTGATGTGGCGGATGCTGTATTCCACGGGGTCTTCAATTGTAGCAATACTCACTCCTTCGACGTTGAGCAGTTTAAGAAGCGCATACAGAGTTGAAGTCTTTCCCGAGCCAGTAGGGCCGGCAACAAGAATAAGCCCATACGGACGCTTGATTTCTTTTTTTATAGTCCCTACATCGACTTCTTGAAATCCCAACTCCCGCATACTGGCTTTTTGACGAGATTCATCAAGCACGCGTAAGCACGCCTTCTCTCCGTAGTAGGTAGGTAAAATTGACACGCGGAACGCAAGAATCTCTCCGAATACGTTCCATGCAAAACGCCCATCTGCGGTTTGGCGATGTGCGTCAGTTTTCAAGGAAGATTCATATTTAATGAGGTTGAGAATCTCTGTGGCTAAAGAAGCGGGAAGCGAAATTTCATCACGCAAAAACCCATCTACGCGAAGTTTTATTACGCCCTCATCAGTCAAATGCTCAATGTGCACATCGGATGGCTGGGTATAATAGATGTATTCGACGATAGAATCAAAAATTTTCCGCGCGGCTTGGCTTTGTGTTTTTTTTGAAGTAGTTTTTGCAATCTTTGCAATTACTTTACGAATGCGATTTGCGACAGATGTTTGATAATGTTTCGATGCAAAACGATAACTCTCTTTTCCGGTAAATGCCGGCAAAATCTTCACTTTATATTTTTTCTCCAATGTCCGAATCAGTGCGGCATTTGTCGGATCGAGAAACGCGACTTTGAGGGTTTTCTTTTTTTTATCAAATTCGTATGGAATCGCTTTTGCGGTGCTCACCGTTGCAGGATCGAAACGGTCAAGCACATCATCATGAAGGACGATTTTTTTTAAATTGACGTAAGGAAGCCTTACTTCCTTCTCAATAAGCTCGTATAAAAAATGTCCGCCGATCACGTCCCGCTCGCGCAAGATGTCTTCGACAGGACTTTTCAATCGTTCCGCATTTTTTACAATATCTGCCCATGTATCCTCATCAAGCATTTCTGCTTTCAGGAGAATTTTTTTTAATTTCTCGTTTGAGATAAACATGTGGGGAAGCAAAAGAGGCAATGGGAAGAGTGTGCTGAATTACTTTTTCAAAAAATTTTTTACCTTCTCGACGATATCCTTTACCTCCATATCTACTTTTACCCAGTAATCAACCGCGCCGAGTTTCTTTGCCTGATCTTTATCCGAACCTTGCCCGAGATTGGAAAGCATTACAATTGACGTATTCTTCATGTCGGGATTCTTCCGAATAGCTTCAAGCACTTCAAACCCGTTTTTCTTGGGCATAATGATATCCAAGAGTACAATATCAGGCTTGCAATCCAAAATCATGTTCTCTCCGTCTTCACCGTTTGTTGCGGTAAAAACCTCAAAATTCTGCTCAGCCCTTAAAGACGAAGAAAGGTACTTCAAAAGCATTGCATCGTCTTCTACAATCGCGATTTTGTATTTTTTCCCTGGCATAGTATGGTAGTAGTGTAGCGCATCTCTATTCACAACGCAATGCTAGAAAATATTCACAATTGTATCACATATCTCCCGCTTGCGGGAGAGATTGATCCGTGTATTATACCAGATCTGCGAGATCACGTATTTAAGGACATCTATCGCCTGCCCTCCGGGTCGGATACTTCTCCTGCCGAGATCGCGCAAGAGGCAATAAATCAATTTTCAAAAAAATCCGTATGCATCCTTATCCCAGGCACGCGATTTGACAGGTCGGGAACTCGTCACGGACGAGGCAAAGGATGGTTTGACAGGTTTCTTTCTCATGTACCTCCGCAATGGCTCCGCATCGGAATAACTGAAAACCATCGCCTTTCTTCTACGCCTCTTATCCGTAAGCTATGGGACCAGCCAGTGGATTGGATTATCTGCAAACAAAAAGATTCATGGGAAACAATCGAAACCCACGCCCGAAGTGTATAAATCTTACACCTTCCCGATCGTCCGATCAATGAATTGACTGAATATAACCGCAACTAATCCAATCCCTGCATACACGCCTAAAAACATTTCTATGCCGACATCGGTTATCTGCACAAATGCAAGGAAAAATGCGTAATACCAAGAGACAAATGAAAGCGCGCTAAGCGCATATCCCCATTTACGCACCGAGTGAAGTTCACCGGATGTATGTGCATGTTTTTCTTTTAAAGAGATATGCACAAGCCGCGGAGTAATCAAGAGGTTTAAGATGCTCAGAACCAAAAGCTGGGCAACGATAATCGAAAGATGAGCAAGGAAACTTGGCGATTGATTTTGGATCTCGCTTTCCGGCATATACAAAGCAATGCCCGTAAGCACTACAAACCCAAATGCGAACCAAAGCACTTGAGATATGGTGTGCAACACATCATGCTCCCATTCTGAGATACGAAAGTCTTTGAGAAATTTAAAAAAGAAAATATCAAGAATAGTCGCAACCCCCAAACCGATTGCATAGGCAATAATGTGGGCAAGAAGAAAGGCATCATAATATTCGATCAGAACATCCATCACATCAAATCGCGCTGTGGTGATCGACGCAAAAAAAATCACTGTGCATAGCCCGGCTGAAGTAAGACACCAACTGCACCATTGTTTCAGATTGAATGCCTGAATAAACGTAAGGTAGAGCGAAAAAAGAAATGCGGCTACTGTCACTGATGTGATCACAAAAAGGTTGATCGGAGTGGCAAGGTAAGGTGCATTGTACAGCACAAGATAACTGATGATAATCAATCCGTAATACAGCATCCCAAGCAGTTCAAGAGGAATGCCAAGAAAACGCGAATATTGGCTGTGGAGCACTGTATCGCAATTAAACCCGGCAGGACACACTAATGTCTCCTTTGACCGCTTTTTGTGATATAGGTAAAAGCTGATCATAAACCCAGCCAAAGCGGCTAGGAATAGTACGATTTTAAGCGCTGCGTCAATAGGAGTCATAAAAAATAATTAGAGTTTAAAAAAGTATAGAGCTCAAAATAATGTTTTTTTCAGGGCAGGGGTATGAGGTGCCACTTGCTGTACTGCTTCCACATATTCGCAATACTCGCACTGAGCTGACGAAAGAGGGGGCGTACTTTGCATGAGATATTTACGTATTTCATTGAGCGCGGGCGCAATCCATGAGTCATCTCCTTGATAGGGAATGAGCTTGATATCAAATTCAAGTTTCGCGTCGAAGGCTTCTCGATCTCGCTTGCCATTACAATACACGAAGTAACCGGTACGCGAAACCTTGAAATCATTTTTGGCAAAGAGCCATTGATATATCTCCATTTGCCGCTTGTAAGAATTTTGCCACTCTGCGTCTATGGTAATTTCACTGTCTTTACTGGTAGCTTTGTAATCCACAATAATGAGTTCTCCTGCAGGATTTATCCAGATATCATCCACTCCACCGGTAACAATAAAATTGCTCGGTATATGGTGGTGCGTTATACCTTTGAATGGATCGCGCCACTCATCAAGTTTCTGGTGACTAAAGGGCACTGCATCAAGCCCGTACGCGTCCATAAGCGGATGCGCTCTGTTCTTTGCTCTGTGGATATCAAACTCCTTTTTCAGCAGATGGTCTACGGCTGAATTGAGATTGAAAGGAAAACCGGGGGGCTGTGAAACGCCCATGCGCCTGTCGAGATAAAAACATCTCGGACATTTCGTATAGAGCTCTATTTTTGATCGCGAGAGTCGAAAAGGAATTGTTGATTGAGGGTCAAAGAGCGACCGCCGTCGTGATGTGTACATAAAGATATTATACCTTACTTTAGCACAAATGAAAAATGTGGTATAGTTAACCTCATGCAAAAACTTTCTTTCTACGATCTCTATAAATTCGCGTACGGCAAAGAAGCATCTGATATCCATTTGCTGTTTGGAAAATTGCCGCAAATCCGAGTGCATGGCGAACTTGAAGACTGCACAGACTGTACTGAGGGTCCTTTAAAGGACGAGGAAATAGAAAGTCTTGTCAGCCAAGTCCTCACTCTCAAGGCAAAAGATGATCTATCAAAAAACAATGATGCGGATTTCGCATATGCGTTTTCCACGCATGAACGCCTGCGCATCAATGTCCATTATGAAAGGGGGCATCTGGCGCTTACGGCACGCATTATAAAAGCAGAGATTCCAACCTTTGAAAGCACAGGCCTTGGAGAAACCGAAAAAATGCTCACCAATCTCCGCCATGGGCTTATTTTAGTGTGCGGCCCCACCGGATCAGGAAAATCCACCACACTTGCGGCAATGCTGGATTCCATCAATGAAGAACGCACGTGTAAAATCATTACTGCCGAAGATCCCATCGAGTTTGTGTTTGAGCATAAAAAAAGCACTATCGAACAGCGAGAAATCGGCATTGACGCTCCCACCTTTGGATCAGCGCTACGGACTGTGTTTCGACAGGACCCTAATGTGATCATGGTTGGTGAAATGCGCGACAAAGACACGGTAGAACAGACTCTGCGGATTGCCGAGACTGGCCATTTGGTCTTTTCCACATTACATACGTCAAGTGCGGCATCCACTGTGCTTAGGATCGTGGATATCTTCGAGCCCCATGAACAGCGGCAGATAAAAACTCAGCTTGCAGAGAATTTACGGGCCGTAATTTTCCAACAACTCCTTCCCTCAACAGATGGAAAACGGATTATTGCCCGAGAGATCCTCATTAATACAAAAGCGGTTGCAAATATCATCCGCTCAGGCAATTTTGAGCAAATCGCATCTGTCATGCAAACCGGACTTGATGAAGGTATGACTACTATGAGCAAAGCATTGGAGAGGCTGTACAAAGCAAAAAAGATCTCAAAAGAAACTTACGATAAACGAAAAGAACAGTCCCTGACAGGGTATTCATTTCGCTAATTCCTGTGAATTACAAAATAAAAAAAGAAGAACCCCGTTAAAAGGGGTTCTTCTTGTGACTAAATCTTCTGCTTGAATTTAGAACGTATCAGGGAATCCTTGGGTCGGAAGAATCGAAGATCGAGGCTGTGCACCGCCTGGAGCTCCACCTTGTTGCTGAGGGGCAGCGCCTCCTTGCGGAAATCCTCCTGTATCACCTTGTGGGGATTGGATCAATCCTCCTACAGACGAAGGAAGATCAAATGATGGTGCGCTCCCTTTCTGTGGTTGTGGAGCATCAAAGAACCCTTCTTGCTCTTGTCCTTGAATCTCTGCAAGCACGTCATCAAAGGCAGAACGTTCCTCTTCATAACCCACAAATACATCTTCAAGATTGTCAATATTTAAGGGTTTTGCCTTGAATGTATCCTCTATGGCTTTCAAGGCAACGGTCATTTGCTGATGAATGCTCGCAAGTTCAGAGCCTTTCTCGTGTTTCGCAAACTTTTTCACAAGTCTTGCTTTTTGGCTCAGATCTCTCATCATGCCCTTTTTGAATTGGCTAAAGTTTTTTACCACTTGAAGAACATTTTCAATAGAGAACATCTTTTCATTTATATCATCAAATCCGGCTGGGCCGAATTCTTCCTGCAACACATCAAAGATATCCTCTATCTTCGCCGCGTCTTTCATTAGCTCGCCAAGAGCCGTGAGTTGCGCTTGTTTTGCATCGAGTAACGCACGCAGTTCCCCAAGCTGATCTGAAAGGTCAACTTTTTGCGCGGCTGTTGCAAGTTTTTTGTATCTCTTTTCGTAACTTGCAAGTTGCTTGGCAACATTCTTGATGCCTTTTGGTAAAAAAGCTAATTGCTGTAGTTGCTGGAACCCTTGCTGTAGTACAGGCATTAACTCTCCCATTTCTTCCATGCCCGTCTCACTCATTTCTTCGATTGAGGTAAGGGCTTTTACTTTTGTCAGAATCGCTTCTACGCTTGCGATAGCAGTTTTTAGTTCGGCAGGCACTGCTATTCCCTGGCTCTCTACCTTAGCGACTTGTTTCTTGAGCGTACCGAGCATCTGCTTTTCCATTTGCGCCATGTCTTTTTGAATCCGCTTCAATTCTTTTTCACTCAATTGTTTTGATCTTTCTTCAAATGCTGCCTTTTGCTTTTCCTGCTGTTCTTCCCGTTGTTTTATCTGTTCTTCAGACATACCGCCCTGCTGGCCGCCATTGAATCCTCCACGTTGTTGGTCGCCGAATCCACCTTGTCTCGAGTCACCACCCGGCTGACCGGGCATCCCACCTTGACCAGGACCACCGGGTCCGCCAAATCCTTGGCCGCCTCCTGGCTGCCCAGGTTGACCAAATCCACCTTTATCGCCACCAAATCCACCCTGTTGGCCAGGCTGTCCTCCGAAATCACCAGGACTGCCAAAGCCAGGTTGACCACCCGGCTGACCGGGCATCCCACCTTGACCAGGGCCGCCGGGTCCGCCAAATGCGCCAGGTTGACCACCTTGACCGCCGAAACCGCCAGGCTGTCCTCCGAAATCACCAGGGCCACCGAATCCGCCTGGTTGACCGCCCTGTGGTCCACCCTGACCTGGCTGTTGTCCAGGTTGACCCCCTGGAGGTGGTTGCTGTTGACCTGCGGGTCCGCTTGGTGCAGTCTGTGCCACAATGATTGTTGCAGTTGCGAGAAGTCCTGCTGCTACCACAACCAACAATGGTTTGTTCATCTGCATACTTTTTTAAAAGTTAACGAACGCGCGACTTAACTGCCGCGCATGCTCGCATATTATTTAATTTGTACAGATATTTTAACACTTTTTCTACCCTCTGAACAGGGCTGTACATGTGAATAACTTTTATTTAATAAACCATTTCTGCCCCTTTCTGACAATAAACCCTTCCTGCTCGAGCGAAGACAGTATTTTTACTATTTCTTCTTGTTTCCCAAAACGACCGGCCTGTGGATTACTTTCTATCTCCTCTATAATCACTGTAGAAACTGCCCCGCTTTTTTGTCTGAGAAGAAACGACACAATTTTTGCCCGCACAAACCGACTCGACCCCTCAAACCGCGATTGCGTGCGATACTGTGTGCTCCGACGATTTGGATTGATTATCTTCTTCAGAGGCCCTGCCCCATAATCCATAAGAGCCCAATACCATTTCCGTGGATCTTGAAAGTACGAAACGCGCCTGAGTACAGAAATGATCTCACTGTCTGCCACTTTCTCTTTTCCTGAAAAAAAGAAATGAAGAATCACGCGCCGGATGTTTGTCTCTAAAAGCACATGGGGTTGATTCTGGGAAAATACTGCTACTGCTCCGGCAGTGTAGGGTCCAATACCGGGAAGTTTTTCCATGTCACTTACCTGTTTTGGAAATTTTCCTCCATATTTTTTATGTATTATTTGAACTGCCCTTTGCAAAAATAACGCTCTCCTATTGTATCCAAGTCCTTGCCACAGAGATAACACTTGTTTTTGGGAAGCGTTGGCAAGAGACTCAATGGCAGGAAATTGTTCTATCCACTCAGTATATTTTGATAACACACGCGGGATCTGAGTCTGTTGGAGCATGATTTCTGATACTAAAATATGGTATGGATTTTTCGTTTTTCTCCATGGCAAATCATGGCGTCCATTTTTTTTGTACCAATCAAAAATGATCTTTTGAAATTGGTTCGTCGTCACTTTTTTCATAGATACTTACGTTTCCTTTTTGAATACGGGGTTTCCAACCGTAAAATTCACAATAACTCGTAACCACTCTCGCGCCTGGTTTTAATTCTTCTTCCAATTTCTCCTCAAGGCGCTTCATGGCAGGCACAACGCCATAAAAAACAATAATATCATACTCGCTCAAATCGGTAGACCAAAAATCAGCACGTTCGATGCGTGCGTGTGACGATACGCCTATTCGTGCAATCCTGTTGCGAGAAATTTTTACCAACAATGGATTGATTTCAAACCCTACGGCATGCGCGCCTGCGCGAGCGGCCGCGATTACTATTTTGCCATTTCCCGAACCCAAATCCAAAACCTTTTTTCCCTTGATATCGCCAAGAAGAGAAAATATTTCTTTTACGGTTGAGTCTCTGCTTGGCACAAACGGCAATCCCAATGGTTGAAGAACAAACAAAAAGAAAAGGGCTCCTGTCAAAAAAACAAGAACGATGAGAGTGATTGTAACAGCGTCAAGAATAATCATATCCTATCAAATAATTCCAGAATATGAGTAATGATTTCCGATGGTGTATTCACGATTGCGTGCGGATTTCCTTTTTGCAAAGTTTCGGCAGGGTGATACCCCCATGTTACCCCAATGGCAGGAATCCCGAGCTCATGGGCTTCAAGAATATCGCCAAGCGTATCAGTAATAAACACACTATCATGTGTGCTCAGTCCCCTTTTGCCAAGCTGGGAAGACATTTTTTCTGTCTTTTTATGATGCACGTCAACCCCGTCGATATCTTCAAAATGAGTATGGAGATTATGCGTTTCCAAGAATGAACGGATCGGATCAGTATGGGAAGACGAGACAATAGAAAGAGCATGTTCACTGTTCATTTTCCTTAACATTTCCGCTATGCCGGGTACAGGTAATAATAACTGGAGTTGTTCTGAATACTTGATGTGGAATTCCGGATCCCATCGAAACCTTCCTTGCGCATACAGTTTGCGAAGCTGCTCAGTAACATTGCCTTCTGAAACTCGCCGGATATGATCAACAACATCTGGAAATGGATTTTTTTCAAAAATGATGCGAGCGGCCATATCCAAAGTGTCTACTATGACCCCGTCAAAATCAAAGAAAATAAGTTTTGTTTTTAATCCTTTCTGCTGCATAGTTTCTATTCAGTATAAAGTCACAAATATAGGGATAGGGTCGCATTCGAGAAAACCCTCTCGAATGCGCAATAAAATTGAAAAAACATGCTAGAAGAATCGGTAGTAGGCATCATTGAAAGCTACTTCATAATCAATAAAATTGCGTTTAAACTCTGAAAATCCCTGCCATTCTTTTGGATCCTTATCTGTCCATACTCCACCAAAATTCAGATATTTAATTTTTTCATCAAGTGCCCATCGTACCCACGCGTCAATACATCCAGTACCGACATTACTCTCCTTTCCTTCTTGCGTGAGGGATGAAGAAATGTGCGAGCTGAGATGGTCATATCGAAACACACACAAGCCTCCGATGACGCCGGTATGGCCTTGAGCAAGAAAAGAAACAAGATTCTCCTTGGGAAGACGTTGAATTTTTTGAATCACGAGCCCTTTCAGGCTGTGCGGAATCAAACCTTTTCGAAAACTATTGCAATACTCCTCTACTGTGCCTTGCCGCATTTGAATACCGGAGGAAATACACTTTCGCAAATTTCGTCGCGCGCGTTGGCTCCATGCAGTCTGATACTCTTGCCGTACACGCGCAAAACCACTTCGCCAATCATGCGGGAAAAAAGGTGATGATAACGGACGCCACGGTGACGGCATATCCATGCGACGCCACGGAGTCCATGATATCATGCCATGCCTTTTTGTTCTCTCCCGCACTTCCTCAATACGCGGCGCTTCATCTGTGTACAAATACTTCGCATAAAGAAATGGTCCCATTCTTCGAACGAATCCGTATCGCTGTGTGCCGCCCACCACTCGCCATCCGTACTTCTCCATACAGCGAGCATACGGCTCGCTTTGCCAATGGTCGTAGTAATCAGCAGGAAGCTCGGATCGAGAGAGGGTCATACCTTTCGACTTTTTTTCTGTTCTGTTAACTTTGCCATTACATTGTCAATCGCCTCGTCACCAAAAATTTTTCTGCCAAGTTGAAAACGTTTTAATTTATTGGTCACGATATTCCCTTCCACACCGAAGTATCTAGCAATTGCAAGAAGACCCAATCCTCCGAGAGACGCCGGGAGT
Source organism: Candidatus Uhrbacteria bacterium (assembly GCA_016206145.1). Classification (GTDB taxonomy): domain Bacteria; phylum Patescibacteriota; class Patescibacteriia; order JACQRZ01; family JACQRZ01; genus JACQSA01. The sequence continues at coordinate 376 of JACQSA010000022.1, read as the reverse complement.
TTAACGGCGAGAGCTTCCTGATTATTTTTTATATCAACCCACATTTCAGGAGTATAGTGTTGGAGAATATATCTCCTGATTTGCTCGGGAGTAATAGTGCTTTTTATTGCTTCAACTGACAAAATTTTACCAATGGCTTCGATAATTATGGGATAATCGCCAAAAATCTTTCTCCCCAGTTCAAGACGAACCAGTTTTTTGTTATGGGGATCTCCCTCTACTCCGAAAGACGCGCAAATGCTTTTCATATGAAAATTGCCAAAAGATGGGAGCTTGAATTTCAATGCCTGCTTTGGAGTCATCGCAACCCACTTATCAGGGGTGTTAAATTCGCTCTGTGATACAGCTTCTTTAATTTGCTCAGGAGTAATGTTTT
>JACQSA010000025.1 GCA_016206145.1 Candidatus Uhrbacteria bacterium | reverse complement strand
TTGAATTACGAAACTGCCAATAACGCCCGTGTTGTCATCCCGAGCGGAGTCGAGGGATCTACGTTTTCCTTTCAACCACATAGATTCCTCCACTCCTTACAGTCGGTCGGAATGACAGAAAGCGGAGTTTCGTAATTCAAATTTATATGAACTCCGTGAGAAAACAAAAATTTGCCGTATTAACTCCTGTCTTTAGTCCGTATCATGGAGGCATCGGTGTTGTCGCGCATGCCAACGCAAAAATGGCGCACGAGCGTGGCGCGGATGTTACCGTATTTACCCCATGGTATTCTTCACTGCGAAAAAAAGAAGTGCCGTCAAACGAAACGGTTGACGGTGTGAAGGTGAAGCGTATACACCCATTTTTTTCTTATGGAAATGCGGCTCTTGTACCCCAGCTTTTTTTTCAGTTGAGGAATTTTGACAAGATTCACCTTCATTATCCTTTTTTGGAAGTTGCAATTCCTGTCCTTTTTGCACACTTGTTCTTCAAAAAGAAATACATATTGACCTACCACATGGATCTTGTAGGCAAAGGTGCTCTGAATCGTTTTATATTTCAAGCATATACGGCTATCATATTGCCTCTGATATTGCGATATGCCGATGCGATTATTGTTTCTTCCCTTGACTATACACGCGCTTCACGGCTCGGAAAGTATATCGGACAGTATCGAGCAAAAATGATTGTGCTTCCTCACTCCGTAGATACGAACGTGTATATACGGCGCGAGACAAAGTCGCAAAGAGAACAATATGGGCTAAAAGAAGGCCAGCAGACAATTCTTTTTGTCGGAGGGCTTGATTCGGCGCACTACTTTAAGGGAGTCGAATATCTTCTCGAGGCATTTGAAAGCCTCGTGCGCATGATGGAAGAGCGTCACGATCATCCTCTTCCTGTCCTGATTCTAGTCGGCTCAGGGAATATGATTTCCTATTATAAAAATATCGCAGGACAATTGGGAATCGCCGATAAAGTGATTTTTGCAGGCAGTGCAGATTCACAAGAATCGCTTGCGCAACAGTATTCATTGGCTACTGTTACTGTACTTCCGTCAATTGATCAGTCTGAATCATTTGGTATTGTGCTCATAGAATCGCTTGCGTGTGGAACGCCAGTGATTGCCTCGGATCTTCCCGGCATCAGGAGCGTTGTCAAAGATGGAGTCAATGGTTTTCTGGTCTCTGTGAAGGATGTCAACGCGCTTGCAGTGAAACTGCATAGCCTTCTGCGCAGTCCCCAAGAGGCGCGCAATATGGGGGATGCGGGAAGGGCGATCATAGAAAAAGAATATTCGTACAGGCACATCAAAGAACTTTTTGGAAAAGTAGTATGACCATCATCCTCATCACGAGCTTGTATCGTCCCTATCGCAGAGGAGGCGCTGAGGTTGTGTGCGAAACCATTGTCGATGAACTTAAAAAAAAATATCGAGTCATCGTGATCACGACAGCGGCATGGAAAGGATGGCGCTCATTACGCGCACGACCCATCAATGAAGACGGCATTACTGTCTATCGTTATTATCCTTTGAATATTTTTTCATTTTCAGCAATCGAAGATCACAAACCTTTTTTGTTGAGGTGTCTGTGGCATGTGTTTGATACTTTCAACTTTCACAGTTATCTCACTGTTCGCGGGATTCTAAAAAAAGAAAAACCTGACATCGTGATGACTCATAATTTGAAAGGTATCGGATACCTCATCGTCAGCGCAATACGACGAATGCGCCTTTTTCACATCCATACTATGCATGACATACAGCTTATGGCGCCCAGCGGAGTGGTGATGATAGGCAAAGACCATACATGGTCATTTCGTATGGGGGCGGCATTTTTTTCATTTTTTCATAGAGCATTTTTTGGCTCTCCCGCAGTCGTGATTTTCCCCTCTCGTTTTTTACACGCATTCTATGATCGCTGGAATTTTTTTTCCCGATCAAAAAAAATTGTGCTTCCAAATCCGATTCCTTCACACGCACTGTTTCTCACCTCTCCCACAGATGAGATTCAGACGGACCGTCTTCGCGCATATGCAGCAGGGAAGCGAACGTTTTTGTATCTTGGATTGCTTAAAAAACAAAAAGGGATTTTTACTCTGCTTTCTGCATTCAATGCGTTGCAATACTCATCCGCACGTCTGCTGATCGGCGGGGGAGGTCACGCTGAGGAGCGAGTCCGTATCCTTGCAAGTCCGGATCAGAGGATTACTGTACTAGGAGTCATCGATCGCGAAGCTCTGAAGAGTGTATTTACAGAGGCGCATTTTGTTGTGGTACCCTCGCTTCTGTATGAAAATTCACCCATGGTCGTGTATGAGAGTTTTGCCACCTCGATTCCTGTGATAGTATCAGAAAGCGGTGGTGCAAGCGAGCTTGTTTCCGACGGCGAAAATGGATTTATTGTACCGGCAGGAGATGAAAGCGCCCTCTTATATGCGCTCGAACGAGCATGTAGTCTTGATGGTAAGCACTATACAAGAATGAGTTTATCGGCACGGGCGTGCATTGCTGATTTCAGTGCAGAGGAATATTGTAAAAAATTGATTCTGTAGAAAATTGTTTCTATAGAATCATCCCGAGGTCGCCAAAGGCGGCAATCGAGGGATCGAGTCCTTGAAATTAAGGTCTATCCCATAGAAACATTACAAAATAGGTCAGTAAAAAACGTTTCTCTGCAGTCTCAAATTACTCGCGAGTGTTGGATGAGATTTTATTAAATGCAAACACAGTAACTTTTTCCCCCCCAAAGTCATGCCACTCGTCTGCGAGTGGTTTTGTGTTATCTATGACATTGCGAAATCTCGGTTCATATGAGTGGACTACAAAATATACGTGCTCAATCCCAAGATCAGCAAGAATGTCATCGATAATTTTTCGCGATGGTGCCCCGAGCATTTTTTGAAAATATTCATGGAGTGGCGAAGAGGCAGGGATAGAGTAGTAGAACGCGGAGATTGGCGAGCCATTTTTTTTAATAGAAAAATATTTTGCAAAACCAAATTCTTTTATGCTGGCTGCGGCAGTGACTTGGTTTGACAATACAACATACTCTTTGCCGCGCGAGTGTTCTTGTATCCAATGTACCGCATCAATATCTTGCGTTGAAATGGTGTGCCCATGATAAGGGATATACGCATCGTTGCGAGGATAAGAAGCATACACATGCATACTGCCAAGAGCTCCAATAATAAGAACCGTCACAAAAAGTAAAAACCTATTTTTCTGTTTCATTACTTTTTCTATCCCCATCCCGAGCGCAAGCCCACTCAAGATAGCAAGGAACAGCAGAGATATTTCTTTGATGCGGTCAGTATAGATCGCTTGTTCGTACGTCGGCAGAGAAGGAAAGGATATGATTCCGCGAGTCACTACATATGAGAGAGCCGTGGCAAGAAATCCAAAACCAAGCATATTTGCCGCGCGGCGAGTGATGGCGGATGATTTCCTTACTATTATGAATGATGCAACCGATGAAATCAGAAGCAAGAAGTGCATATTTTTTTCAAGAAGATATACAGGATCAAGAAGTGTATGAAACCTCCATTCCCAATACGGCAAGAAGGATAAAAAAAACGAGATGAACGCTTCAAAACGAAATGATGTTATCTCAAGCGGCAGTTGAGTTGAAATTTTTGACAGGAGTCCAAAGGCAGCGCCGACCGCGCACGCCGATATGCCCAGTAATATGATCTTGAGCATGCGAGGAATTTTTTTAAAAAAAGGATAGGGCAGATACCCCAAGAGCGGCAGTCCTGCAAGCGGATGGATCGCAAAAAGCGCTCCCGCGGCAATAATAAGAAGTCCGCCGTGAGCCTTGTTTTTCTCCGTGAAAAAGAGTACACTGGCAAGTATTGCGACAAGCGCAAATAAAAAAGCGCTTCCCCATGGAGTGCCGGATGTGATCGGCGAGAACGGCGCAAGGGAAAGCACGATGATACTGACAATGCTTGCGGTTTTTTTTGTGAGCGACAATGCGCAAAACGCGCGGAAGAATAGGATAGGGAGCGTGAGCGCTGCAAGTCCTACGATAAAGAATCGGTCGAAAAATTCGAGCGGCGTGCGGAACAGTGTCCAAAGCAGTACCATGAGGCCGTAATGCCCATTGTAATACGGCGTCTTGGGAAGCAATAGTCCTTGTTGGGATATCGCACGTTCGGCGGCATTGTGGAGTATAGGGTCAAATCCAAATCCGAGCGGATATACGATCGCAAGAACACTGGCAATAGAAAAAAAGAATATGCTGATTGCCGGCGAGAGAAACCCAAACGGTATGCGAGCTATTGCGGCACACACAAGCACGCATAGATTAAGGAATACGAGGATAAAAAAAACAGGAGGCATGGATTCCCATGGGCCTAATGTGCTTTCAACTGTTTGAGAATGGAAAAGGACAACAAGAGTGAGTGTTGAGAGTACGAGAGAGGCAAGCAGGAGCATGCTTTTACTTCTCGGGGCATATGATGGGATCGGTTGTGTAGGAACGGTTTTTGACCTAAGAAAAAAAAGAAGAATCACTGCGGGTATACTGACTATAATCCCCATTGCAAGAGGAGTAAGGCGAGACGCATAGAGAACAGGAGCGCTCTCGATAGCGATGAGTGCGCTAATTACAAGTGGAGTAAGTATTACAGAATCAGACATCCTAAAGCCCAGTAGGTTACGGTTTAAAAAATATCCCACACTGAGAAGATATGCACATACAAGCAGAGCAGTTTGCAGAGTAACAGCAAAGAGAAGGATATTGATTGCAATTACCGCTCCTCCCAAAATTTTTAGCAATTTTCGAAATGAAACTTCCATCATTTCATGACACAAAATATATAAAGGCAGAGAAGGTGCTATTCACCGATCGGTTAATTATGGCTTCGGGTGCGCGATATATTCCCGCATGGATCACGCCAAACCATATTACGCTTTTACGCATTCTATTTGCGCCTGTTGCTATTCTACTCTTGATTTATGAAAACTATCAATGGGGTGTTCCCTTATTTTTTTTCGTCGCTCTTACAGATGCGGTAGATGGGGCGCTTGCACGCACGCGCAATATGATCACTGAGTGGGGGATGATGTATGATCCCCTTGCGGATAAATTGTTAATTATCCCCACGCTCCTCTTTCTGATATTCAAGGAGTTGCATCCGTTTATCGGAGGAGCGGTCGTAAGTATTGAGTGTTTTATCATCTTCCTTGCGCTTGGTTGGAGAAATTCAGGACAAGAGATAAAAGCAAATATATGGGGAAAATGGAAAATGGTTTTTCAAGTCGCCGGTTGTCTCGCATTGCTCCTTGCGGTGTGGCTTTCCTTGCCTCTTCATCTTACCGCCTCCATCCTTCTGAGCGTGAGTATTTTTTTTGCGTGCATGAGTATTTTTCGATATGGAATTTAAACTTGCGGCAGGGTATAGGGGAGGGGGTATAGGGCATAGGAGGATTTTTTTTATTGGAGCACTAATAGCCGTTGCAGCAGTATTTTTCTTTTTATACAGTTTTTTATCGCTTGAATCTATCAAGGATCCAAGTATACGGTTGAATTCTCCGGATGAAACAGCAAACTATTTTTTTTCCCGTCTCTATGCGACTACGGGAACACTCGGATATTCTGAACCGCTTTTGGCGGCAACTGAACATTTTTTGCATCCGCGTAGCATGACAGGAGTACACGGCAAGGTTGTTCCTGTGAGTTTTGTGGGGATGCCGCTATTGTATGGAAGTGTCGGAAGCATACTCGGCACCAAAGCTATTCTTTTTGTCACGCCGCTTATCGCAATTCTCATCCCATTTCTTTTTTATCTGTTTTTGCGGGCGATTTTTTCTTTTCGCGTTGCGGCTATTTCAGCACTCTTGCTTGCGATCCATCCGGCGTATTGGTATTTTGCAAATCGCGCGATGATGCATAATATTATTTTCTTCGGCCTCTTAGTCGCAGGATTTGCGTTACTCGCCAGTATTCGCACTTCGAGAGAGTATGGCGTGCGCTCACGACTTGTAGAGGCACTCCTATTCTTTTTTGCCGGGGCTGCTATCGGCACAAGCATGATGGTACGGTTTTCAGAAATCGTGTGGGTTGCGCCTCTTATGGTATTGGTCGCGTTTGTCTTTATGCGGCGTCTATCACTAGGTATGTGTCTGGTATTCCTGCTCGGATTTTCTATTCCTATCACGGGAATTTTTTCGTTGAATACCCAACTCTATGGATCGCCCACGTCCTTTGGGTATCACGGATACGAATCATTTGATGCGGCAGGAGCAGTGAATTCATTGCAGGCGGCAGCTTCTGAATTTTTTACAGATCCGTTTCGCGCGATTGACTCTGTTCTTATGCATATCAATGCCGCCTACCAACCTTTGGCAAAATATATCCTTCCATTCGGGTATGAACCCGATGTTTTTACCAGCAATTTTTATCAATATTTTGGTTCGCTTTTTTGGTGGTTTGTGATTCCGCTTGCGATTGGACTCCTTGTCCTTCTTCGTAAAGGTGTATATGAAATGATACGGTTTCGCCGTCTTCATATTTTGGCGTATGTGTTCATTGGAAGCCTTGTGTGCTTTTGGCTTGCGGCATATTATGGTAGCTGGGTGGTGCAGGACAATATCACAAATATTCCCACGATCGGAAATTCCTACATACGGTATTGGCTTCCTCTGTTTGCTCTCTCGTTACCTGGCGTTGCGATGTTTCTTGTGTTTCTTTTTGACCGGGCATGGTGGGGGGGTGTCCAGCGCGTGGCAGTTGTGGGATTGTCGGCGTTGCTGGTTCTTTTTTCGTTTCAGGTGGTGGTAGTGGATTCCAACGAAAGCCTTATTGCAGTACGAGACAGTATCCGTGCCGCGCGAGAAAAATTGTACAAAGTCCTTGCGGCCACCGAACCGAATGCAGTGATCGTATCGCAACGGTCTGACAAGATTTTTTTTCCTGAACGCAGAGTATTGGAATCGATAAAGGATTTTGGGGAAGCGCCATTGATCCGGCCGATTATTGAGAGCGGGGTGCCTGTGTATTACTATGGGCTGTGGAGCGACGCAGATGCTGCATATATGAGCCGACGGTATTTTACACCCTACGCATTTCATATAGAGCACGTAGCCGATATTGCAGATGCTGAACGCTTATTTGCAGTGAAAAAGAATTAGCACTATGCGTGTGTGGCGGATATCTTTGGTAGCTCTCGTGATAGGTTTTTTTCTTTGGGTCTTTGATCAAAATATCCCATTTGCCGGAACCAAAGAGATCACCTATAATTTCAGAGAACTGAATGGAGTGGTAAGCGAGCTATATCCCCGCGCACGCGCAGTGAACCCTTCAGAGGAGACCGAGAAAGAGGGAAGGACAATCATTGAGGATCCGGTTTATTTTGATGTGCGGACAAGAGTGGCGTACGAAAAAGCTCGAGTAGTGGTTTGGCATAAAAATGGATCAGGGCGTGAAGTATCTCTTGGAGTACGTATCCCCGGGACAGAATGGAAAAATATAGTTTCTGATTCGCCACGAAGATCACACGATGGAGACTGGGAGATCCTTGAGGAAGAATTTGACCTCTCCGAGATTCCATTGACCCAGAACAAATATACTTTCCTTATCTCCATTCCTGGTCTTGAGTATGACAGTGCAAAAAATGAAACTGTGATTGCCGCTCGTACTTATATTACACTCACAAGAAAATCCTTATGGCCATGAAACAATTTTTTTCTTCAATCATATTTGATGTTTTTTTGGCATCGCTCGCGGTTTTTTTGCTGTCATTTCTCATTGAGCAAGAGTGGAAGGGCGCTGTAGTGCAATGGGTCAATCTCAATTATGTGCTTGTGATATGTCTTGTTTCTGGCATACTCGCGATTTTGTTTCCCAAAGAGGTTGAAAAGGATCACCCGGGTGCGGGATACTGGATCGGGTCAGTTTTTATAAGTATTGCGGCAGGATTTATTGCCTACAAACATTCAGAAGAGCTTGGTGTGTGGGCATATGCGTTTGCGTGTGGCGTATCATTGATTATTTTTTTTATCAGCTATGTGCTTGCAAAAAACAATGAAACGGATACGCTTGAGAATATATAAATCTCGCAATTATAATTGACTCTATGGCCGATTGCATATTTTGTAAAATCATTTCAGGCGAGATGCCATCCTATAAAGTATATGAGGATGAGCATACGTGTGCGTTTCTTGATATTCATCCTGTGAACAAGGGTCATGCATTGATAATTTCAAAAAAACATTACGCGGATTTTTTAGAGGCTGATGGTGATACTCTTGCGCGCCTTTCATTGGTTGCTCAGAAAGTCGCACGGGCAGTCAAAGAAAGTCTAGATGCAGACGGCTGTAATGTAACAACAAATGTGGGTACGGCAGCCGGGCAAGTTATTTTTCACGTGCATTGGCATATCATTCCTCGTTTTAAAAACGATGGTTTCAAGCTCTGGCCATCACAAGGTGATTATAATGAAGGCGAAGCTCAGGCAATAAAAGAAGTAATATCACAAAATCTATGAAATTTCTTATCACAGGCGGTCTTGGATTCATGGGATCAAACATGATCCGCTATGTACTCAATACATATCAAGATTGTTCCATTCTCAATCTTGACAAGATGACATACGCCGCAAATCCGAAAAATCTCAAAGATGTTTCAAATAACTCTCGCTATCGGTTTATGAAAGGCGATGTTGCCGATGAAGATTTGATAGAAAAGGTGTTTGGGGAATTTGATCCGGATATTGTCCTCAATTATGCCGCAGAATCTCATGTTGACCGCTCGATTATGGATCCAAAAGCGTTTCTCGTGACTGCCGCGCTGGGGACGTATACGCTTCTGGAAGCAACGCGCGCATACAAAACCCCTCGTTTTATCCAGATTTCTACAGATGAAGTGTTTGGCAGTATCGAGCAAGGATCATTTACAGAGACTTCGTGCTTTGAGCCAAACAGCCCGTATTCGGCGGCAAAAGCAGGCGGGGATCTTTTATGCCGTGCGTACATAAAAACGTACAACCTTCCGATCATCGTTACTCACTCCTGTAATTTTATCGGTCCGTATCAGTATCCGGAAAAAGTGATTCCGCTTTTTATTACGAATCTTCTTGAAGGAAAAAAAGTGCCGCTCTATGGTGACGGAAAAAATGTCCGTGAGTGGATTTATACCGAGGATCACTGCCGCGCGATTGACGCGCTCATGCAAAAAGGAGTTGTCGGAGAAGTATATAATATCGGAACAGGACAAGAGATTCAAAATATTGACCTTACGAAAAAAATACTTACTCTCCTCGGCAAAGGAGAGGAAATGATCGAGCCGGTAAAGGATCGTCCTGCGCATGATCGCCGATACTCTATTGATTCGTCGAAATTGCGCGCATTGGGATGGAAAAGCGAATACTCACTGGATCAAGCTCTTGAAAAAACAATCAAATGGTATCAAACTCATGAGGATTGGTGGAAGCCGCTGAAATCAGGAGAGTATTTGGAGTATTACAATACACAGTATCAGAGGCAATGACCGCAAAAAAAAATAAAAAAGACTCACACGGTCTTCCGACAGTCGTGCTCGTGGGGCGAGTGAATGTAGGTAAATCGACGCTTTTTAACCGGCTCTTGGGAGAAAAAAAAGCTTTGGTAAGTCCGATTGCGGGGACAACGCGCGATGTGAATTACGGAGTATGCTCGTGGAGGGATAGACAGATTTTACTTACCGATACCGGCGGATTTATTTTTCATCCCACATCCGAGATTGAGAAGGCGATTTTTTCGCATGCCGAAGCCGCAATTCGCAACGCAACCCTCATTCTTTTTATTGTTGACTTGCATGATGGTCTCAATCCGAACGACCGTGACTACATTCGTTCCATCCGCAGGTGGACAAAAGCGCCGCTACTGATTGTCGGCAACAAGGCGGATACGATGCGTGATCGCATCAGCACTCATGAACCCGAATGGCTTACTGTTGGTCTTGGCGCACCCATTCCCGTATCTGCGATCAGCGGCAGTGGAACCGGTGATCTTTTGGATATCATCTTACCACTCCTGCCCGAAACTGCGCCAGCAGAAGAGGAGCCAAAGAAGCGGATAAAAGTTGCAATTATCGGCCGCACCAATGTAGGTAAGTCATCTTTGGTGAATCGTGTGTTGGGAGAAGAGCGAGTGATCGTTTCTGCAATGCCGCATACGACACGCGAACCGCATGACACGCTCATTCAGTATCAAGACACATCGATTCTTTTGATTGATACGGTAGGCATTCGTCGTAAGACAAAAGTTTCTTCAAGAATTGAAAGGGAAGGAGTGAAGCGCAGTATTGATAATATCCGCAAGTCCGACGTGGTGCTTTTTGTTTTGGAAAGCACGGTCACTCCTTCGAAGCAAGAAAAGCGGCTGATTGATATTTGCGTCGAAGCAGGATCAAGCGTATGCATCATTGTCAACAAGTGGGATCTTGTTGTTGAGAAACAATCCAAGACAGTGCTTGCCTATGAAGACCTCTTTCGCAATTATTTTCCATTTCTTTCGTGGGCTCCCATGGTATTTCTTTCTGCGCTTACCGGGCAGAGAATTCATACCATTCTCGATATTGTCATAACATTGTACGAAGAACGCAGTAAAATAATCCCAGAGGATCAACTACGCGAATTTTTATACAAAGCGCGGACAAGACAGCCCCCTCAATGGCTGAGGGGTCAAAAAAAGCCATATATCAATGAGTTGATTCAAAAAAAAGCAAGCCCTCCCACGTTTGAACTTGTGGTGCGAGAGCGGTTTAGCATTCCCACCGCGTATTTACGATATCTGGAGAATCGTATTCGCGAGCAATTTGGGTTTGACGGCGCTCCGATCCGTATCTATACGTCAGAAAGCGAAAAAGAATATTTTGGAAAAAAGAAACAAAAATGAAACTTCTTGTCGGCCTTGGAAACCCCGGAGAAAAATATGAGCACACTCGCCATAATGCGGGAGTGATTGCGTTGGAGCATATCATGGCGGCATGGAAAAATGACTCGCGTTTTGAGGATATGGGAAGAGAGAAGAATCGTGCATATACTATGCGTGAGTTTCGTTTTTCTTTCGACGGCGTGTCAACGGAAAAATTGGTGGTGCTTTTTCCGCAGACATTCATGAATGTTTCTGGACTTGCGCTCAAGAAATATCTTGATCGCGTAAGAGATGATTTTTTGCCATCCAATGATCTTTGGGTATTTCACGATGACATGGATATATTATTTGGACTGCTCAAGATCGATAGAAATGCATCATCCGCGGGACACAATGGCGTGCAAAATATCATTGATCAGATCGGAACAAAAGATTTTGTACGGTTTCGCATTGGCATCCGGCCGCGCTTTCCCACCAAAAAACCCACAGATCAATTTGTGCTACAAAAGTTTTCAAAAAAAGAGAGCACAGAGCTTGGCATAATATGTGAAAATGTTCTCAACGCGTGCGAGATTGGACTTATCTCTAGTATCGCGAAAGCGCAGAGCGTGTGTAACAAAAAAAATTGCTCCTAGGATACTATTTGTCAGTGTAAGGTGACGCTCGATAACGAGTTCACCTTAGCTTTTGACTAGTAGCCGATACGAGGAGGAATGTCTCGGCTTTCGTCACTGACAAATAGAATTCTAAGAGCAAATTGCGAAACAATTATAGCACAAAAAAAGTGAATTGTCAATAGTGGGCCTGGATTACTGTTGCGATTGCTCCGAATGAAAAACAAACAGTGTCATCCACGCAAGTCCCACACACACAGCGCCAGCGATAAACGGAATTTGCAACCCAATAAAAGCCGATGCAGTACCCGCAACGATGGGTATGATCCCGTTAGATAGAGCCATGAGCGATCCATTAATTCCAAGCGCCGCGCCTTGTTTTTGCGCTGATACACCCCTGCTAATGAGGGCCATCATATTTGCCATTGAAAGACCTTGAGGAATAGCAAGGAAAGGTATAAGAACGTAAAGAGCAGCGCTATTTGGCAAAAAAGGAAATAATGCAATTGTGAGTCCAGCGACGGGAAATGAATAGCGTAAAATCATCCGTTCACTATATTTTCCACTTATAATTCGTAAAATAAATGATTGAGTGAGGACCATCCAGAAACCAACGACCGCAAAAAAAGTTCCTATTGATCCGACAGAGAAAGAGTATCTTGATACGAGCAAGATTCCGATAAATGATGTGAAAAAAGCAGATCCGGAAATATATAGGAAATTAGTAAGGTAGAGAGGTCGTGTGTCCACATCTTGGAATGCGGAACGAATATTGTGTATCCCTTTTAGAATTGTAAAAGATTTTTTTTCTTGAATTTTTTTTCTTGTCTCAGGCAGAAAAAGAGAAATAAAAAGCCAATTAAATATTCCCAACGCTGACGCAACCCAAAAAGGAGCCGCCGCATGTTGGGCATGAGTTGCTATCCATCCGCCAAGAAGGGGTCCGAAAATGATTCCAATACCAAATGCCGCCCCCATAAGACCGAAATTTTTTGCACGATCTTTCGGTTCTGTGACATCAGCAATGCATGCTTGTGCGATGCTAAAATTTGCGCCTGCGAGTCCGGCCAAAGCGCGCGAGAAAAAAAGCATGGCCAATGATGCCACCTGAATCCCGAATCCAAAGATCAATTGGGATACGGCAAGTATAGAAATGCCGAGAGTCAATAGACGTTTTCTTCCATAGATGTCGGAAAGTTCGCCAAGAATCGGAGCGGCAATAAATTGCATAAGACCAAATAGAGCAGTAGTAATGCCAGCGATAAAAAATTGTGCATTTTGAGAATATCCATGGAGCAGAAACGAAGGTGACGATGGGTCAGTGAAAATTGCAGGGATAATAGGAATCACCATCCCGATACCGATCATATCGAGAAAGAGCGTAAAAAAAAGAATTGGCAGAACCTTTTTTGCCATAGATGGATTGAGTAGGTATTGAAAGTAAAAAAAATAGGCCCGCCACATATGCGTCGGGCCTGGAGTGGTAATGTGCTGATCGAGGGTAGCGAGGTCAGTGCGATTTATACAACCCGGGAATCAATCGTTCGTCGTGAGACAATCGTTTCGCCCCAGGAAGCTGACCATGTGGGAGTGATCCAGAAATACAGCGGGTTGCCCGAGGGGAGTTTGACGATGAGTACGCCCCACCGCCATTGTTTTGTCTCAAAATCCCCTTCGAGCTTGAGCCAGAGTTTCATCGGCTCGATCCGGGTTTCCAGTCCCCATGCGGCGGTTACTTTGATAGAGATTTTCATCTTCACTCGCGCGCGAAGCGTCTGGTACTTGGAAGAGTACCTGAGCCGCGCAAAGTAACTGCCTCGGTATCCTTCGTATCCGAGCCCTTGAATCTTGGTGGTGAGATGGATGACTTGATTCAAACGCTGGAAACTGCGATACGCGTCGAGTTCTGTAAACTCGTGAGCCGAAGCAATCGTTTCGACGATCTCCGGAAGTAGTTGTCTGACAACAAACTTCCTAAGATCAATGAGACGTCGCTCGTGTCTCGAAATGCCCAAAGCTATCACCTCCTTTGGGCTATGTAGGAAGTCGTCATTGACCTCCATTGTCCCTCGTGCCATGTGGCACATATATTTGTAAAAGAACCACGTCCACACTTAGTATAGTAAAAAATTCACACCAAGAATAGAGTGTATGTCAAGAGGCTTTTGGTGTATTATGGAGTGATGGATCAAGAGAAAATATACACAATTGCGTTTTCGCATATTCCCGCAGTAGGGCCTGTGAGTTTTGCAAGACTCACTGCGCATTTTCCCACACTCTATGAAGCATGGCATGCTACGAGAGATGAATATGTATGCGCTAAAATTTCAAATGCGGCGATAGGACATATTGCGAGTGAACGTAGCAAGATAGACATTGAAGCAATACTTGCAAAACTCACACAAGAACGTATCAATGTTGTCACTGCGCAAGATGACGTCTATCCGGAGTTGCTTCGGAAAATATACGATCCTCCGTATGTTTTGTACTATCGGGGGACATTGCCCGAAAAAGATCGCACATTATTCGGTGTCATAGGCGCGCGCAAGGCAACACCGTACGGATTGCAATGCACTCACCGGCTTGTGCCCGATCTTTCCACGCATGGGATTGGGATCGTAAGCGGCCTTGCGTATGGTATTGATGCCGCAAGCCATGAAGCGGCGCTCGCGCATAGCGGATACACCCTTGCAGTCATTGCCGGCGGCGTGGATCACGCAAGTATTTATCCGTCTGTGCATAGAAACCTTGCGGATCGTATTATTGCATCCGGCGGCTGTGTGCTTTCAGAATATCCGCCCGCCACACAACCCTTGCCAAGGCAATTCCCTCTTCGCAATCGCATTATCGCAGGGATTTCTCAGGGAGTCCTTGTTGTCGAGGCCGCGGAAAAATCCGGAGCATTGATTACTGCCACCTGCGCGTTGGAAAATGGGCGCGAAGTGTGCGCGGTTCCCGGACCCATTACAAGCCCATTCTCCTCTGGCACTAACAGACTGATAAAATCCGGAGCTCATGCGATCACGCAGAGCGCAGATATCCTTTCTATTCTCGGATTTGATCTTTCTTCTGACGGCATTGCTTCTTCTGCAATTCCCACATTGACTGACGCGGAACGCATTCTTTATGATGTTCTTTCCCGAGAGCCCATGCATCTTGATGACTTGATTAAAGAGAGCAGACTTGACACTCAAGTTGTTGCAAGTACACTACTTATGCTGGAAATGAAAAACCTCATTCGATCTTATGATCGTATGCAATATTCGCGAATATGAAACTTGTCATTGTCGAATCTCCCACAAAAGCAAAAACAATCAGTAAATTTTTGGGCAAAGCGTATCGCCTTGAGTCCTCGTTTGGGCATGTCCGTGATTTGCCAAAATCAAAACTCGGAGTTGATGTCGAGCATGATTTTACTCCGCACTATATTGTGCCGCGTTCAAATCAAAAACGCGTCACGGCGTTAAAAAAACTTGCCGCAAAAGCAGATCATATATATTTCGCAACTGATGAAGATCGGGAAGGGGAGGCTATTTCTTGGCACCTTCTTACGCTTTTGGGAGTACCGCAAGAAAAAGCTGAGAGGATCGTCTTTCATGAGATTACCGAGGAAGCGATTACCAAAGCGCTCGAGCATCCTCGCAGTATTGACCAAAATCTTGTAGATGCCCAGCAAGCGCGCCGTATTCTCGATCGGCTTGTCGGGTACGGACTTTCGCCGCTTCTCTGGCGCAAAGTCGCAAAAGGATTATCAGCAGGAAGAGTGCAATCGGTCGCTCTGCGGATTATCGTAGAGCGAGAAAGAGAAATTTTAGCCTTTGTACCACAAGAATATTGGACTATAGAGATTAGTGTTTCCAAAGATACGACTCCTGATGAGCGTTTTGTTGCGCGTCTTGCCGGCATTGACGGAAACACATTGGAAAAATTTGCAGTGAAAGATAAAGAAGCGGCGGATGCGATTTTATCTGCCCTTTCCTCGGCGCGTTATACAGTAAAGGATGTGCTTGTCAAAGAAGTGAAAAAATCCGCACCAACTCCTTTTATCACATCTTCTTTGCAACAAGATGCCAACCGCCGGTTGCATTTTTCTCCAAAGCAGACGATGATGATAGCCCAACAGCTTTACGAAGGTATCGAACAGGATAAACAAAGCGGCGGATATATCACCTACATGCGTACAGACTCAGTGAATCTTTCTGAGCGTTTTCTTTCCGAAGCGCATACTTTTATTCAATCTGCCTATGGCGAGCAATACACTCACGGACCTCGGCGGTACAGCACAAAATCAAAACTTGCACAGGAAGCACACGAAGCAATCCGGCCTACTTCAGTAGAACGGGCGCCGGAGAGTGTAAGAGATTTTTTGACCGATCAGCAATTTAAGCTCTATGACCTCATTTGGCGGCGGGCGGTAGGGAGCCAAATGAACGACGCGCTTTTTGAGGCAACCACGATAGACATCAATGCGGATAAAGAAGGTTCACTGCAACATCAATTTCGCGCAACCGGGCAGAGGCAACGATTTGATGGTTTTACACGCGTGTATGGGATCGAATCGGAAGAAGTCCTTTTGCCATTGGTGCAGACCGACGATCCACTCACACTCCATGAGTTGTCGCCGTTGCAACATTTTACAAAACCTCCCGCGCGGTATTCTGAAGCAGGATTGGTCAAGGCGCTCGAAGAGCATGGGATTGGACGTCCATCCACATACGCACCAACGATCAGTACCATTATTGAACGAAATTATTGCATGAAAGAAGAGCGGAGATTGAAGCCTACGGAAATAGGGATTTTGGTAAACGATTTATTGGTTGAGCATTTTCCTGCGATTGTAGATTTTAATTTTACCGCACGCATGGAAGATGATTTGGACAAGATTGCAGAAGGTCAGCAAGCATTTGTGCCGGTTCTCAGAGAATTTTATGGACCCTTTAAGGAAAATTTGGATAAAAAGGAGGTTGAATTGAAAAAGCAAGTAAATGAAGCCGAACCGACAGGCGAAGTTTGCGAGAAATGCGGTAAGCCCATGGTCATCAAATTCAGCCGTTATGGAAAATTTATCGCGTGCACAGGTTTTCCTGATTGCAGGAATTCAAAATCATTGCCGGACGCAAACGATTCAGGGGGTAGTAATGATCCAGACAAGCCGCCGGTAGAGCCTTGCGAGAAATGCGGTTCGCAAATGGTTGAAAAGAGGGGACGGTTCGGAAAGTTTTTGGGATGCAGTAAGTATCCGGATTGCAAAAATATCAGATCTCTGACGGATAGGAAGCTTGGGATGAAATGTCCTGATTGTGGTGAAGGAGAAGTGATTCAAAAGCGTAGCAAGCGTGGAAAAACATTTTATTCCTGCAATCGCTATCCTGATTGCAAGTATGTTGCATGGACCAGACCAGATATCGCGTCAGCACAAGGAGTTGCAGCCGTGGAAGTTAAAAGTGAAGACTAATTTTTAAAAGGTAAAGACAGTATGAAAATTCGTATTTTTGTAACAGGCGGTACATTTGACAAAGAGTATAACGAGCTCAATGGAGAGCTTTCATTTAAAGATACACACCTACCGGAAATGTTGAAGCTTGCAAAATGCAAAGTTGACATTGATGTGAGGACATTGATGCTTATTGATAGTTTGGTGATGACTGATGCAGATCGGGAGAATATTTTGGAAAATTGTCTGCGAGCAAAAGAAGAGATGATCGTCATCACGCACGGGACAGATACGATGCCTGAAACCGCATGGGTGCTTGGTAAGAAAATAAAAGACAAGACCATTGTGCTTACCGGCGCAATGATACCGTATACATTTGGCAGTTCAGATGGGCTATTCAATCTTGGCAGTGCGATTGCGTTTGTGCAAACACTACCCCCTGGTGTGTATATATCGATGAACGGCAAGTATTTTAAGTGGGATAATGTGCAGAAAAATAAAGAGAAGGGTGAGTTCGAAGAAGTGGGAGAACGGGAGGCATAAAAATTAAAGAAAGCATGGATCATGCCTTCTATTCACGGATCGGATCATTGCTCGGTGGGGGCTCAATTAGACCTTTAATCTTCTCTCGACCACGCTCCAATCAATTGCCTTGAAGAATGCTTCAATATAGTCTGCGCGTTTCAGGCCGTAGTCGAGCATGAAGGCGTGTTCAAAGACGTCCAGAATCAGAAGCGTATGCGTCCCCGCTAAGTGCCCCACATCATGTTCGTTTGCCCATGCATTGAAGAGAAGGCCGCTTTCTTTATCATACCGTAAGATTGCCCAACCGATCCCACGCATTGCCCCTGTTGCTTTAAAATCTTTTTCCCATTCTTGATAATTACCAAATTGTTCATTGATCTTTTGGGTGAGTGATGATGCGGAATCTGGTTGCGAGCTGCCATTTTTCATATTTCCAAAATATAGCTCATGCAGACGCATCCCATCAAATTCCCATCCAAATCGTCGTTTGAGTTCCGCGTATTGCGGGGTAGTCTGTTTTTTTTCCGATGAGAGTTTTTTTATTTCTTCCAGAAGAGTATTCGTATTTTTCACATACCCCTGATAAAGGGTGAAATGATTTTTGAGCAGCTGATCACTAAATCCTTGCGTACCAAGAAGGTGATCGTAGTCTTTTGGTTCAAACATATATTGAAACTGTAGAAAAAATGAATGTGTCATCCCGAGCGAAATGAAGTGGAGCCGAGGGATCTATTGAAAATAAAGGCTTCATGAGCTCGTAGATTCCTCCACTCCGCTATT
>JACQSA010000021.1 GCA_016206145.1 Candidatus Uhrbacteria bacterium | reverse complement strand
CCACTAGTTATTAGATGTTATAAATACGTTGGCGGATAAGATCAATATCTTGTTTTATTTTTACATCCTCATCACAACTTCGATGGATTTTATTATATGCATGGATCGCAGTAGTGTGATCACGCCCTCCTAATACTTGTCCAATAGCGGGAAAAGAGCATTTTGTCTCTTCACGCATAAGAAACATAGTAATTTGCCGAGGTACGGCAAGCTCCCGCTTTCTTGATTCACTCATAATATCTTCAATACTGATATTATAAAAATCAGCCACAATTTGTATAAGTTGTTTTGGAGTAATTGATTTTTTTGCGTAATTTGATGTGATTGACGCAAGGAGCGCTTTAATTTTATCAAATCCAATTTCTGCTTTATTGAGTTGTGTATACGCGACAATACGATTAAGTGCGCCTTCAAGCTCCCGAATATTGCTATGCACTATGGTGGCGATATAATTTACCGCTTCTGTGGAAAGGGCAAATTTTTTTTCTTTACACTTTACTTCCAATATGGCGATTCGTGTTTCAAGATCAGGGCTTGAGATATCGGCAATCATACCCCATTCAAGGCGCGACTGAAGGCGGTTTTCAATTGCAGGGATTGCTTTTGGCGGACGATCTGAAGCGATGATAAGCTGTTTATTTGTGTGGTGGAGCGTATTGAAAGTATGAAAAAATTCTTCTTGCGTCCCTTCCTTACTTGAGAGAAATTGAATGTCGTCAATCAAAAGAACATCCACTGAACGATAGGTGTCTTTTAACTCTTTCGCTCTACCTGAACGTACTGCTTGGATAAAGTCATTTGTAAATTTTTCACACGTAACAAAAAGCACGCGCTTTGAGGGGAAGCGCTGAAGGATTTCATTACCCACAGCTTGCAAGAGATGTGTCTTTCCAAGGCCGACTCCCCCATACACAAAAAGAGGATTGTATACTTCACCGGGCTGGGCGACAACTGCTTGGCAGGCGGCATTTGCAAGCTCACAATACTTTCCGACAATGAAATTGTGGAAGGTATACTTTGGGTTGAGCCCTGAGGGGGATAAATTTACTTCTTGTTCTTGAACGCCGAGACTTTTTTCTTCAAATGAGCCTAAGGAAAGAGCGTCTTTTTGAAAAATCGGCTGAGCTTGTTTTGTAGTGTCTAAGATTTCTACTTTGTAAATCACATCCTTTACCGATGCGTGAGATACGTTTCGAAGGGCTTTGATAACAAGCGGATGATATTTTTTTTCAAGCCATGTCTTCGTAAATGCATTTGGAACCCCCACAATCACCTTTTCATGTTCAAAAGAAATAATAAACGTTTCTTTAAACCAAGTACTAAAGTTTGGTTTGCTTAGAAGAATCTCAAGCTCTCCGAGTGTTGCCTGCCAAAGCTGCGAGGAAACCATAGGTGTGGGATATGGGTAAGGGAGGAAGTGAGAAGAATGGTATCATGAGAGGGGAAAAGTACATAGCCGCAGCAAAGAGAAAACTGGGGATAAGATGTGCATAACGAGACGGGGGTTTACATATCTTAGAATTTCTTTATACTACACCTATATTGTGCATTGCACACACTATGATATGCCAAAGCGAACGTATCAACCAAAAAAACGCAAGCGTCTTGCGCAACACGGATTCCGAAAACGGATGGCCTCGAAGAACGGTCGAAACGTGTTGAAGCGTAGGCGGCAAAAAGGACGTAAACGTCTAACGGTTTCTTCCTAAGTTCATGCTTCCGAAGAAGCTTCGGGTACATCGTCAGCGGGATGTTCTTTATGTCCTTCGGAGAGGAAGATCAATTCCCCTTGGGATCGGCACTGCCAGAATCAAAGAAAATCCATTTGGACATCCGCGAGCTTCCGTTATTGTCTCAAATGCGGTATCAAAGAAGGCAACCGTGCGAAACACCATTAAAAGGAGAGTTCGTGAAGCATTAAGAAATGAGCTTCTTCCACATCTTCAAAGTTTCGATATTATTATTATTGCCAAATCGCAAGCTGTCAATGCTTCCTACCAGCAAATTGTTTCAGAATTTAAAAACCTTCGCGCAAAAGCGCCCTATCTTACCCGTGAAGTTCGTCCGTAAGGCAGCAGAACGGCTTATTCGTATGTACCAAAAAATTCTTTCTCCGGATCACGGTCTCCCCTCTCGATTCTATCCGTATGGGTTTTGCCGTTTTTATCCGTCTTGTTCTGAATACAGTAGGCAAGCAATCATTTCCTATGGCCTCGTACGGGGGTTTGGGAATGCAGCGCGGAGAGTGTTGAGATGCAATCCATGGAATAAAGGAGGGATAGATGTAGTAGAGAAAGGGCACACTTCTGAGTATTAATAAAAAACAGTTTTATGCAAAATTATTATAAGCAGACAAGATTTTAACGTGGTATGGGAGACATTTTCAATCAGATTTTTTATCAGCCGCTTTTTAATCTTTTGATTGTCATTTATTCGTTTGTTCCGGGGAATGACTTGGGAGTTGCGATTATTTTACTCACTGTTCTAGTAAAACTTATCTTAGCTCCCCTTTCATGGAAGCAGATCGTTGCGCAAAAAGCATTGCAAGACTTACAGCCAAAACTGGAAGAGATAAAAAAAGAACACAAAGATGACAAACAAGCGCTTATGCAGGCGCAAATGAAATTGTTTCAAGAGCACAAGATAAACCCTCTTTCTTCTTGCCTGCCGCTATTGGTGCAGCTCCCCTTTCTCATTGCCCTGTATTACGTGTTTGTAAACGGACTTAAAACAGAGAGCTTCTCAATGCTCTACGGTTTTGTTCCCCATCCCGAAACACTCAACACGACATTTTTCGGCTTCCTTTCACTCACAGAAACAAAAAACATTCTATTAGCGATTGTTACAGGGGCGGCACAGTTTTGGCAGGCGAAGATGTTGATGACAAAAAAGCCACCCAAGGTACCCGGGAGTAAGGACGAGACATTTGCAACCATGCTCAATCAACAAATGCTCTATGTGATGCCCGCATTTACCGCACTGATCGTGTATCAATTTCCCAGCGGGCTTGGGCTTTACTGGTTGACGCAATCAGTGTTAAGCGTTGCTCAACAGCATTTGTTTCTGCGGTTTCAGAATGCGAAGAAGCAGTAAGCGCACATGCCCCCGTAGTTCAATGGATAGAACAGATCCGTCCTAAGGATACGATGCGTGTTCGATTCATGCCGGGGGCACCAGATATATACGGGCCTATGGTCTAGTGGTACGACAGTGCATTCGCATTGCACAGACGGGAGTTCGATTCTCCCTAGGTCCACCATAAGAACGAGATACAAGCAAAAAAGATATGACACGACGCGCACCTCGCGAAGAAAGCATTACACAAGAAGAAATTAACTCTCAGCGGCAAGGCTTTGCAAACACGCTTCTTACCCTTCTCGACAAACCTTTGTACGGGTTAATTACGGCACGCACGCAAGATAGGCTTGAGTATGATACTCGTTTGGCCGGAAAGGCAAAAGACAAATTTGGAAGCACAGCGGCAATCAGCGGGGTGCTTGCAGAAGTGGAGAAAATGTTATTTTGGCCTCGGATTGATTCCGTAAGTAAAAAATTAATCGAGGATGAAGCGAAAAAAATTCGTGACAGTATTCAAGAAAAAGGCATAGTAGATCAAGGCGACGTAAAAACAACGATTTCTCTTGTTTCCCACCTGTTGGGAAGCCTTTACAGTGGAAAGTCAGTACATGAAATTCGAATGATGTTTAGAAAGGTGCCAGAAAAGAAAAAATCAGAAAGCGAAGAAAGAGAGACAATGATGCGCGCGCAAAAAGAGCAGCTATATAAGTCTTATTTTTTATGGGGGTATTATCCTGGCATAAAAGAGCGATTGCACCTTACGGGCGATAAAATTCAGGACAGCGCTAAAATACGCAAGGAAGAAAAAAGAACTGCAAAAACGTCTTTAAAAGGGCAAGGGGTTGAGGATGCGCTTGCAGATATACGCCAACACATTGGGGAAGGCAGATCAACAGCAAATGAAAGATTGTTTTATCTTCTCCAGACAAATAAATTACGAGGACATTGGTATTCAGAATTTGCCCCGGCGATTGAATTGCTGGCAGATTTTTCTGGTGCTGATATCTCAGAGGATATTGTCCAGGCAGCGCTAAGTCTTGCAAACCGCGTAGAGAAAAAGAGAACATTCATCACCCCAGAGCAAAGACGTATAGCTGAAGCAAAAGGGAGAGATATTAGAGAGGACTATATTGAAGAGGATGTTTCTGAGGAGGACACAAAAGAAGGAAATAGATATATTCAGGAAGTCATCGCTCGCCTTTATCCTGACGTTGCTTCTACAGACACTCAAGGAAACATAACAATACATAGGGAAGAGCTAGAAAAAAAATTAGGGCTTCCTCCACTGCCTGAACGCTTTATCGCGTTTATGAAAGAACACGATCCAACGTATCCGGGGTGATTTTGTAAAAAAGAAAGAACCCTTAACGCTCTCCGATTGATATCGGGAGGGGTTCTGTACGGGAAACCTTTATTGGCGGCTTCCAGAGAGATTCTATTTTATCTAATCCCTGCCCGTATCGCCGCGCGCGCCGCGCGCCGAGCTCCGCCCATATCCAGTCCTGGTCGTTCGGGGCAAGCCGGAAGATGATATTGTGCAAGGATTGTCTGCACCCGCGTTGCATCTTCTCGGCGATCGTATTCGTGCACGAGCCCTACAAGGAGCGCGTCGAGAGCATCGATTGATGGTGAGGCTACAGCGGTTTTTTTCACCCATTCAATAATGTGAATACCCCAGAGCCATGTATGTCTTGCAATGTATTTGGCAGCAACCCTTTCCCCTTTGCACGTCCAAACGAGACATTCGAACACATCTCTCGGACCATTACCCGTAAGTAGCCGTGGAGTGGGGAAAGTAGAGCGGTATTGCTCGACCGCCGCATTCCAGAGAGCTATGCGCTCTTTTTGCGGAAGCGCGCACGCCGCATTGAATGCATCTTCGAATCCTTGAGAGTCAAAGATGACAAATTCAGGAGGAGAACACTCACTGCCTTTGACATACTCCCAGCCCATGCGAAGCATCCAGTGCAAACGCCGGGGAATTCCCGACAGGCATTGTTCGTCGAATAGTTTGTATGCTTTGTAGTCATCTTGCCATGGCGTACATGCGGCATAGGACGTGTCTACTCGCGCGAACAAGTTGACGAGATGGTCGACAAGCGTAGATGGATCTGTTTTTGTTCCTACTTTTTCGTCTGACGCACTCAGAATATCCGCATCATCTATATTGTAGAAGAAGTCGCATGTTGGCCTTGAATCTTTCTCCCACGATTTAACAATCGCGGCCGAGTCAATCTGGAGGGATATATACGTATTCTCCCCTACTAACCCAGTAGATGGGGCAAAGCCAATGTATTCGATTTCATGGTCTTTGCGCATATCCAGCGCCATGCGTTCTTTCCGCATCGGGCTAGGTCGGTGTGGTAACTTATAAAGATACGCATCATGAGAAATCATATAGAGAGTACAAGTCTTTCTCCAGCCATCATCTCTTCCTGCCCGTTTTCTGTTTTCAGGTAACGCGTTGTACCATTCCAAGGAAATTCTTAGCTTCTTTTTTATAGACGCTATGTCAAGAAGACTTTGTTTGCAGGTAACTTCTGTACCCATGCGGCGCCTCTCTTCCTTTCAAAGAACCGTTGATCGATCGAACACAATATATATCATAAAAATACTATTTGTCAAGCGTATTTGCTTATAATATTGACAGAAAATGAGAAGATGTATATAATAAATATACAAACAAATCAATTATCATTATGCTTTCAAAGAATGAATTGAAGGAAATTTTATACGATTCCCTAAAGGAATTAGGGCTCACTGAAAATGAAATAGCCCTTTATCTTGTTTCCCTGTCTCTTGGTCCGGCCACAATAACAACGCTTGCCAAGCACATGGCAATCCCCCGCCCTAATGTATACAAGGTGATAGGAGGCCTTGAAAAAAACGGATTGGCGTATTTCTCGGAACGGAAAAAATATACGCGGACATTTATGGTGGAGTCTCCGCGCGTCGTACGAGATCTTTTGAAAAAAAATAAAGAGGAACTGGCGCGATGCGATCAAAAGATAGTATCCTCGCTTCCTGATCTGCTCACGCTATATAAACAAGGAGAACTGCCAACCTCGATTCGCATATTGCAAGGCAAAGAGCAGTTTTTGCAATTGTTTTTTCAGATCATCGAAGAAGAAAAATGCGAGAGCCAGTTTTTCGGATCAGCGCACGATTTTATCGGATTTATTTCATGGCAAGAAGAGCGTGAATGGATTCGCCAGCGCATGCAAAAGGACATAAAGCTTCGCGCACTGCTTTTGCCGAGCGAGGATGCGCAAATCCTGCAAGCGACTGACGCAAAAGAATTACGCGAGACACGCACGTTAGATTGCGTACAGCCTTTTTCAACCTCATTCCAACTTTTTGCGAACAAGATAATTTTGTGGCAACCCAAAGCGCCACTTGCGGTCTTGATAGAAGATGAATACATTACGCAAATGTTTCGAAGTATGTTTGAAAAAATGTGGGACGCAAGTAAGGTTTGCCCAAAATGAAAGGTTACCCCAGCCATTTTGACAGCTTGGTTTTCTTTTTTGTAAAATCAGCGCTTTTTATGGTACGGATTTCTCGTAGTCGACTCGTGATTTCGCTTCTTGCAACACCAAGTCGTTGCGACAAATAATCCAAGCGCGTTTCGAGCTCACCAATAGTTTCGGGAGTGTACATGTTGAGCAATTCGCGATTTTGTACGAGATCGAGCGTTATTTTTACGTTATTTCCCATGGGGATTTCAACATCCCAACGTGGTGGTTTATCCATCGCGCTTACATAATCGTTAAAAGCTTTTTGAAAAGCATCTCCTGCGTCGTACGTTTTTTGCAGGAGAATTTCCAGCTCCTTTTTTGGGAATTCCAAATATTCAGTTCGAGATTTTTCCATATCTTCATCAGCATCTTCATCAGTTCCCAAAAGAGAAGAATCTGTTTTTTCAAGGAGTATGCCATTTGCTCTATGCCGCGTTTTGTCAACGGCTCCTTTGTAGGCGCGAGAGGCAACCTTAAGAACAACAATACTACGCTCTACAGTACTTGCTTTTCTCCACCCGGCTTCGGTTTTAAGGAGCGCAAGAACAATATCGTCGATTTCTCCCACGGCGTTTTTATATCTCATGTCGAGGGTAGCGAACGTTTTTTTCAACGTTGCCAGAGAATTTTTCTGTGTTGCCAGCTCTGCCCATTTTTCGCGTACCCCCTTTTTCCATACGCCAGTGAACTTCCCGAGATGGTCATTATTTGCAGGGAGTTGTGCTTGCAAAGACTCGATACCTGTTTCAGTGTGTTTTATTTCCTGTCTTCGCGTGCGGCGATCTTCATGCAGTTTTTTAAGCACCTCCTCTTTTTCTGCAATAAGGCCGCGAGCCATTTCCTCAGTTACATAGTTGGATTGTGTACGCTCTCGCTCTCGTCGGAATGGCTGTACGTGTTCTGATTTTTCTTTCATGGTGGTATGTGTAATTCTTTGTATGTATCCTACCGAACTATAGCGCGTTTGCCAATCAGCATACAAACTCGTATACTTTTTTGTAAAGTTTAACACCATTGTTTATTATCAAAAAATATGGCGCGCGGAGATTCTCGCAGCACCCCAGAGTCAAATAGAGAGCAAAGACCCCCATTTGCAATGGATTCATGGAGCTATGGGCGGCGTGATATAAATAAGCTTGTTCGCGATCTGTCGGGAGGTAAACGGGATGTTGCGCAGGAATTAAAAAATGTCTTAGCGAAAGGTGGAGGTAAGGCATTTGGTTTAAAGGTGTGCGAAAAAGTTGCTGGTAACTTTGGATACTATCCCTATAAACTCAGTGTGCCACCGTGGGAAATCGTGGAAGATATTTACGCCTTTCAACAAAGCGACAGGGATTATTCAAGAGTAGTACGGAGTTCTTCTCCACTTGAAGATTGGATTGATTCTCGTTCGGGCGTATTGAGAAGTTTCAATTTTTTAAATAGTCATTTTGACTGGACGGGGTTCAAATATCTTCAAGAAGCAAGGGAGCTTCCTGAGGTCCCCTATGTAGCGCAAGAAGGGGTAAAGGGATGGGGAATTGTTGCAGATATTGCATACAGCCCTTTATTTAAAAAAGTTGTTACAAAGATCGCCTATGGTAACACAAGAAGCCAAGACGAACTTCGTGGACTGGGGGGGCACGGGAGTTTTACGTCGGCAACGACAGACACTGAAGCGTCGGTTGGCATTTGGGAGGCAGAAACAGGTTTGCCCTTGGTGCCTACAGTGAATTTCGGTCACGAGTCAGCGCATCCTGACAAGCTTAGGTATCGCAACACGTTTGTTGCGCCGCTTTTTGATGCGATAAAGAAGGCCGGGATAACCTTTGGCGTACAGTTAGAATTAGTGATGCATCCTGACCGACCTATGGATGTATCTATTGTTCAGATACGGCCAACACCGAAAAAAATGTATCGCGCATTAAATCTTGTTCATCCTGAACAAAAGAGACGAGGTTTGTCCGAGACTGTCTTTCGTTCACCCATTGTCAACGCTGTATTTGATTTTACTGGTCCGGTACAATTCTTTGGTTTTGATGGTGTTGACAAAAATTTTGAAGCAGGAAACTTTTTTAGCAGAGGTGGTGGTAGGCCACGCACAGGCGAGGGGAACATTGGAATCTATGATGAGCGTAGAGGCAGGCAGAGTAATATAAAATACTATAACGCGGCAGATATTTATTATGGAGGATACTTGAATGGAAGCGAGATACAAATTACGCAAAATGGAATTCGTCCAAATACTTGGCATGGATCAGAGTATATGTCAGTCGAGTCGAGGAAATTGTATGATGCTTTAGATGAAAAATGTGGGATGGTATTTCTTAGAAGGGAAGAAATAAAAGAGTT
>JACQSA010000001.1 GCA_016206145.1 Candidatus Uhrbacteria bacterium | reverse complement strand
GTATGCGTCTTGTACATGATAAAAGGCGCTTTACCCTTTATAAGATTCTTGATATATTATACCTATGATTCATTCATAATTTTTATATATGGAATTTTTTGCTTCGTTGCTTCAGTACAACGACCTAGGACTTGCGTTCGTGCGCATTGTAGTGGGTATAATTTTTCTCAAGCACGGCAAGATGAAGTTTGGCATGTGGAAAATGCAGGCCTCCGAACAAATGCCGATGCAAATGCTCAATATCATGCGAGTACTGTCTATTGTGGAGTCTGTGGCAGGCCTTGCGCTGATTCTAGGGCTCTTCGTGCAGTTGGCTGCAGTAACACTTGGCATTATAATGCTTGGGGCAATATATTTTAAAGTTTTTAAGTGGAAGAAGACGTTTGCCGGAGACGGGGGATGGGAATTTGATTTGATTCTTTTAGCGGCAAATCTTGCCTTGATCCTCAGTGGCCCGGGCGCATGGAGTCTGGATAGATTTCTGGTGCGATGAAGAAGGAGGCTGTCGTTCTGTATCACAATGATTGTTTTGACGGTTTTAGCGGGGCATGGGTCGCATGGAAAAAGTTTGGTAAAAAGGCAAAATATATAGGCCTTGAGCATCAGGAGCCACCGCCAAAAGGTCTAGTTGGCAATGATTTGTTTTTCATAGATTTCACGTACTCTGCGTCACAGATGCGCGCGATAAAAAAGAAAGCGCGAAGATTGGTTGTGCTTGATCATCACGAGAGTCACAAAGGAGCAACTCAAGTGGCGCATGAATATAGATTTTCATTGGATTACTCAGGTTGCATGCTTGCGTGGATGTATTTTTTTTCGAGAAGGAGGGCGCCGCACTTTCTGCAATCAGTGCAAGATCAGGATCTGTTTGTGTTTCGAAAACCCTATACTCGTGAGATTATTTCTTATCTAGGCGCGCGCGATCAAGATTTTCATACATGGGATACTTTTATGAAAGCAGGCGAAAATAATAAAAAGCGGCGAGAGATAATTTCCATCGGAGCGACGCTCCTGAGAGCACGCCAGAAAATGGTAGAGCGTACATTACCGTACGCAATGCCGGTTCTTTTTGAAGGGTATCGCACTCTTGCTATCAATAGCCCTGTCTATTATTCTGAATTGGCAAATGGGATCTATAGCAAACTGAAAAAACCCTTTGGAATCAGTTGGTATTATCGAGATCATAAGATTCATGTCTCTTTGCGGTCTGATGGTAAAATAGACGTGTCAAAATTTGCAGTTAAATACGGCGGTGGTGGGCATCGAGGAGCGTCCGGCTTTACAGTCCCTATCAAGAAAGATTTTCCTTGGAAATTTTTATAAATGATTTGTCATGAAAGAAACAATCTCTTACGATGATTTTGCAAAAGTTGAGTTGCGTGTTGGAAAAATTCTTGAAGCGATGCCCGTGGAAGGATCGCAAAAGCTTCTGAAACTTCGGGTTGATATCGGGGATGAAAAACGGCAGATACTTGCGGGGATTGCCATACGATATGCGCCGGATTCGCTGGTAGGAAAAGAAATAATCGTGGTGGCAAATCTTGCTCCTCGTATGATGATGGGTTTGAGCAGTCAAGGAATGCTTTTAGCTGCTGACGGTCAAGAGGGTCCTGTAGTATTGTGTCCACAGGAAGATGTAACGCCTGGAGCCGAAGTGAAATAGATGACGATCACTCAAAATAAAAAACGAGTTCAAAAGATAATATGGATTCTTGCAAGGTTGTTTCCAGATGCTTCCGGCACTGAGCTTCAGTACAAAAAACCGTGGCAATTGCTTATAGCGGTGATCCTTTCTGCTCAATGCACTGATAAAAAAGTAAACGAGGTTACCCGAAAACTTTTTTTGAAATATACGACGCTTGCAAGCGTTGCGCGCGCAACGCAATCGGAATTTGAAAAAGATATTTACTCTACGGGATTTTACCGTTCAAAAACGAAAAATATCCTCGCCATGGCTAAAATCTTGCAAAAAAAGTTTGGCGGCAAAGTGCCGCGCACCATGAAAGATATGCTCACTCTACCTGGCGTTGCACGAAAGACAGCAAACGTAGTGCTCGGTAATCTTTACAATGTCATAGAGGGAATCACTGTGGACACTCATGTGATACGTCTTTCGTGGCAACTTGGTTTGACAAGTCACGCGAATCCCGTCAAAATTGAACAAGACTTGATGCGGATAGTACAAAAAAAAGAATGGCCACGTTTTTCCAACCTTTTGGTATTGTATGGCAGATATCTGTGCCCCGCACGCCGGCATGATCACATGAAATGTCCTCTCGCTAATATTTAATTGATGAAACGCAATATGGGGTTTTTCGATAAATTTCAAGATTTAAAAAAGGCGCGTGAACTGCAAGCCATGCTTGCAAAAGAAGTAGTGGATGGCTCCTCTAAAGATGGCACTGTGCATGTCACCATAGACGGAAATCAAAACGTGCTTCGCGTATCTATTGATGATTCTATCGTGCACGACAAGCATAAACTCGAACAAAATACCAAGGACGCGTTTGTCAGAGGACTTGACGCTCTTAAAAAACTCATGGCGTCAAAATTTTCTTCTGTGTTTAAATAAGTGGGCGCGGAGATGAAGAGCTTATTCTTATTGCTATATTCGATAGGCGTGTATTTTTTTGTACTTGAGGGGTATATGGATCACGCATTATTGCTGTGGCCTTTGATCGTATTATTATTTTTCTGGGACAGCAAAAAAAGCATGCTCGTTGCATGCGCCGTGGGATTTTTTTTGGACATTTATTCACCAATATTCGGGATTTTTTTTCTTACTTTTCTTTTTACGATATGGTGCGGCAGTATACTGCTTCGTACAATATTTTCGCACCGATCGTTTGCCTCGTTCCATGCCCTCAGCGCGATCCTGATATTACTTTTTTCAATCAGTGAATACGTATTATTTGTTTCTTTTTTTACTTCGCCGCCTCTGAAATTCTTCTTTGCAGTGCGAGTACTTACAATATTTGCTCAAGCCATTTTTCTTTCGCTTGCCTATATTACCATGCATCAGACTGGAAAAAGATATGGGTACAGCATCGAAACAATTAGAGAAATATGATTGGCAGTTCCCACGATTGGGTAGAGTCTTCCTTGGACCTGAAACATGATAGCTCCCGCGCATTTCTTGGAGTTACCATTTCGCAAAAAACCAGGATCGTTTCCCTGGCGTGCGTGCTGTCCGTGCTTGGATTATTTTTTTTGAGAGCCGTAGAACTTCAGATCGTGGAAGGAAGCGGGTTTGCAGGCTTGTCCACTAAAAATACGATCCGAGAGTACCGCATGCCGGCAAAGAGAGGGACATTTTTCGACCGTAACGGAAGGAGACTGGTGAGTAATACCGCAAATTTTATCGTGCTTCTCTATCCTACAGAGCTCCCCTCTGGGCAAGAAGAAAAAAAAACGTTCATTGACGCACTGAGTAAGGCACTCGGGCTTTCATCGAATACTATTTCTGAGGAAATCTCAGATTCGCTCTCCTTGCGAGGCCCGATCATTTTAAAAGAACACATTACGCGTGATGACGCGCTTTTGCTTTCCACTGCGCTTAATGAATTTGAAGGAATTGAATTGGCGGTTGAAGAAGTGCGCAATTATGAATTTGGCAACGCATTGAGCCTCTCGCATATTATCGGTTACACAGGGCGCATAACGAAAGAGGAATACGAAGAAAATTCTCAGGCGTATTATGTAAACGACATGATCGGCAAAGACGGCCTTGAAGCAAAGTACGAAAGTGCATTGCGTGGCGTTTTTGGGATACGGAAAGTTGAAACAGACGCACGTGGCGAAGAGCTTGGCGTTGTTGCGCAAGATCCTGCGTATGACGGCAACAATATCGTCCTTACCATTGACTACGATATCCAAAAAAACGCAGAAGAGACACTTACGGCTGTGTTAAAAAAGTTTGGAAAAAAAAAGGGAGCAGTTATTGTTTCCCAGCCACGTACAGGGGAAATCCTTGCAATGGTGAGTCTTCCGTCCTATAACAACAATCAATTTTCTTTTGGAATATCTCGACAGAACTATGCTTCTCTTATCAATGATCCGGATTTACCGCTTTTTCCGCGTGCAAGCAGGGGAGAATACCCTTCCGGTTCAACCATCAAAATGATTATTGCCGCCGCGGCACTTCAAGAGAGAATTATTACGCCCACCACGCAGGTGCTCAGTAGCGGCGGTATTCGTATCGGGGAATGGTTTTTCCCTGATTGGAAATCGGGAGGACACGGACTCACAAATCTGTCGAAAGCTCTCAGTGAATCAGTCAATACCTATTTTTACATGATCGGAGGAGGGTACAAATCTTTTACCGGGCTCGGGATTGAGAAGATCGTGAAGTACTTAAGAGAGATGGGCCTTGGATCAAAAACTGGAATTGATCTGCCAAATGAAAAAGAGGGGTTTGTGCCAGATTCTGAGTGGAAAAAAAATGAGAAACACGAGGTGTGGTATATCGGCGACACGTACCATGTCTCAATAGGGCAAGGCGATATTATTGTTACGCCTCTGCAAGTACATGCCTATACCAGTTATTTCGCAAATAACGGCGCAAGCTATACCCCGCATCTTGTGAAAGAGATTATGAAATCGGAGGGGATTGAAGGCAGTTCGATTTCACCGACACCATATCGCGCCGGAGTGTTCCGTCCTGATGTGATAGAGGAAATCCGTCTTGGTCTAAGGCAAGGAGTGATTTCAGGAAGTTCAAAACGACTCTCCCTTCTTCCGATATCTGCGGCCGGAAAAACAGGCACCGCGCAATGGCATACGGATCGCGCTCCTCATGCGTGGTTTACCGGATGGGCACCATTTGATGATCCACAAGTGGCTATTACGGTTTTGATAGAAGAGGGTGAAGAGGGGAGCAGGTCAGCGGTCATGGTTGCATACGAACTTCTCAAAACCTTGACAGAGCAGAAAAAACTCGTATACTGATTCGATATGCCACATTATCTTACAAAACCCGGTTTGAAAAAATTACAGAGTGAACTGGAATTGCTTAAGACGAGCGCGCGACGAGAGGTGATTGATCGCATCGCGGCGGCAAAAGAGCTTGGCGATCTCAAGGAGAATGCAGAATATGCAGAAGCAAAAGATGACCAGGCCATGCTCGAATCGAAAATTGCAGAAATGGAAGCGACCCTTAAAGACGCTGTTCTTATAGAGGAAGAGAGGAGTGAGGGTTCAACGGTTGTCCAGGTTGGATCTCGAGTGCATGTTGAGTGCAATGGAAATCGATGCATGTATACAATCGTCGGCACAGAAGAATCCGACCCATCTGCATTGCGCATTTCCAATGAATCCCCTCTTGGCAGAGCATTTCTCAATAAATCTCGCGGGGACAAAGTCGTTGTGCGCGTTCCAAAAGGAGAATTTGAATATATTGTGGTAGAGATTGAGTAAACGCGATTCCTTATCATTCATTAGGATGCCGCACCATGCGTAATTGGTGCGGTTTTTTTTGACTTTTTGTTCCCATAGGATAGAATATGTACAAAGCATTTTATTATGTCTCAAATAGAAGAACTTGAATTTCGGACTAAAAAACTTGAATCCCTCCGAGAGCTTGGAATAAATCCGTATCCAAGCGTTACAAAACGCACGCATACCTGTCACGAATGTGTGGTGCGTTTTGATGAATTTGTTGAATCAAATCAAACTGTGTCCCTTTGCGGCCGACTGCGTTTAATGCGCAAACACGGGGGATCCATTTTTCTCACAATCGAGGATGAAACTTCTCAGTTTCAGCTCTATGTAAAAAAAGATAACGTTTCTCAGAACGAATTCACACTTACTTCGGAATTGCTCGATATCGGCGATTTTGTCCAGGCAGAAGGAACAGTATTTCGCACTCGACTCGGGGAAAAAACTCTACATGTGCATAGTATTTCGCTTCTTACCAAAACACTTCTTCCATTGCCCGAGAAATGGCACGGACTCAGTGATGTAGAGACGCGATACCGAAAACGATATCTCGACCTGATTACGAATCCTTCTGTGAGAGATATATTTTGTAAGCGCAGCCTTTTGATCAAAGAGATCCGTTCTTTTTTTGAAGAAAGAGGATTTATGGAAGTCGAAACGCCAATCCTCCAAGCGATACCCGGCGGAGCAATGGCTCGTCCGTTTGTCACGCATCACAATACACTCGATCAAGATATGTATTTGCGCATTGCTCCTGAACTCCATCTGAAACGCCTTATTGTTGGTGGGTTTGAAAAGGTGTTTGAAATCGGAAAAAATTTTCGCAATGAGGGGATTGACCATTCGCATAATCCGGAATTCACAGAACTGGAGGCTTATATGGCATACGCGGATTATACTATACTTGAAAATCTCATTGAGGAATTGATTGTCCGTCTTCTTGTAAAGGTGCCAACTGACACGCTTCATGTTACCGTGCCTTTCCCTAGAATCCCATATCTTTCCGCGCTGCAGCACGCAACAGGAATTTCTCAAACGACTCTTCGAGATGAAACTGATCTTCGAACGGAATGTATCAAGCGGGGAGTTCAAAAAGAGGTGACAATTTCACATAGCGTGTTATTGGACTATCTTACCAAGACGCATGTGCTTCCTACAATGAGTGCCCCGACGTTTCTTGTTGACCACCCTGTTGCTCTTTCCCCACTTTCAAAGAGAAAGTCGGATGACAATGCGCTAGTCGAACGATTCCAGCTTATTATTGAGGGAAAAGAAATAGTAAATGCATTTTCAGAATTGAACGATCCGTGCGATCAGGCAGAGCGCTTCACGGAACAAGAAAAAAATCGTTCAAAAGGAGATCAAGAAACTCACCCGAAAGATGATGAGTTTATCGAGGCGTTGCGACACGGACTTCCTCCGACCGCGGGGTTGGGTATCGGCATTGATAGGCTCATTGCTCTTTTTGTAGGAGCGCACAATCTCAAAGAAGTCATATTGTTCCCTACGCTTCGAGATGTTAATAGTGTGTCAGAATGAATACCGTACAAAGTCCCAAGATAGTACTTGCGTTCGGCACTTTTGATATTTTGCATCCCGGTCATCTTTCCTATCTCATGCAAGCTCGTCGGCGCGGCGACAGGCTTATTGTGGTGATTGCACGGGACGAGACAGTACGATCTCTAAAAAAACACCCGCCTGTCTTTACGCAAAAAGAACGTCTCACGCTTGTGAGTGCATTGCACATTGTCAGCGAAGCGATACTTGGAAACAAAGGTGATCATATCCGCATCGTAGAAAAAATTCGTCCGCATGTGATATGCATTGGATACGATCAGAGGGTATCTATTGATGCATTACATAAGATCCTTACGCAGCGAAATTTGTCTCACATACAAATAGTGCGAGCCAAGCCCTATCGTAAAAATCAATATAAGTCATCACACTATCGTTGTTTGTGAAGTTCCCGCCGCGACTATTTGCCGTGTTCACCATTGGCATTCTGTGTTTCATTTTCTCCCTCGCAGTGTGGGCCGTGTTCTTTTCGCGCATATATATTGTGGAATATATAGACGTCCAAAGCACTACAATAGACCCTACGTTTGTGCGAACTCTTCTCTATCGATATATGGATGAGAATATACGCGTATTTGATCAGCATAATATCCTTTTTTTTACACCTGCGGCATTCCGTGCGTATCTTTCGCAATATGCTGTCATTGATACCTTTTCTCTCGAAAAAAAGTATCCAAATTCACTGCGCATATCACTCTCCGGCTCTCCGTTCCATGTCATGGGATATCTAGAAGGTCATTTCTATGAACTTACTCCCACAGGAACAATCGCTCGTGAAGTGGACGCAACGACCCTCCCGCAGTATCCGACACTCATCAATAACGCGCTTGCGGGAGAGCGTATCATCATTCCGAAGTCTTCCCTTGCAAAGATGGATCTTTCTTTTCCTGTCATTATTTTACCGCCCATGGAGCAAATTTTCGTGAATACGCACGTGATTGATGCGCGCATATTGAATCATATCGAAACCACAAAGCGGCTCTTGAGGGATGAGAAATATGCGATCCTTTTTTTTCGCCCAGATCCTTCCGCACTCCAGTATCGTGCGTATACTCATGAGGGATGGTATGTTATTTTTTCTACAGCTTCAGATGCTACACAGCAAACAAAAAACCTGAACACGCTTTTACGCACCACTATTAAAAAAAAACGAAAGTCGCTTGAGTATGTTGATGTGCGGTTTGAAAACAAATTGTTTTACACACTAAAGAAATAGAGTATGGTGATTGCGATTGATGTAAGGTCAGCGCTTGGTGAGTACGGTGGAATTCCTTTGTATACAAAATCAATCGTGCGCCATCTTCTTGCCCTGCCTTCATATCATACGTTTATACTCTTTTCTAACTCGTATACATTGCGTGCGGCAGATGCATTCCCACTCGTCGCTTCCGCCAAAATGGTTGATTGCAAGATTCCAAACAAGTTGCTTTCTTCATCCATTTTTTTTTCTTCTCGTCCCTACCTTGACAAAATAGTTGAGAAAAAGACAGGGATGCAAGTCGATGTATGGTTTTCCCCTAATCTCAATTTTACTTGTGTATCGCCGCAATGTGCGACCGTATTGACCGCACACGATCTCTCTTTTGAGTTTTTCCCGGAATGGTATTCGCTCAAAATGCGTTTTTGGCATCGTGCGGTCATGCCGCGCACACAATGCAAAAATGCAAGTCATATCATCAGCGTCTCTCATCATACAAAAAATGACCTGATTTCTCTCTACGGAGTTTCGGAAAAAAACGTAAGTGTTATTTATCATGGATTAGATAATAATGCTGTTGACTCAACCGCTGTTTCTTCGGAAGAATTGGATGTACCCAGCCGGTATATTCTGATTGCGGGCGCAAACTCAAAAAGGAAAAATCTCCACACACTTATCCAATCATTTTACCAATTGAAGCATGAATATGCTGATCTGGCAGACCTCCATTTACTTGTCACTGGCGCGCGAGAAGCACAACCGTCGCAGGATATTCGCTTCCTTGGGTTTGTATCGCGCGCGGTCTATCTTTGCATACTTCGCAACGCGGAAGCATTGGTGTATCCTTCATTCTATGAGGGATTCGGGCTTCCGTTATTGGAAGCATTTCGTGTCGGGACGCCTGTGATTGCAAGTGCGCATTCCGGCCTTTCAGAAATCGGTAATGGAGCATTCTATCCTGTGGATCCATATGACACGGGGTCGGTTGTACGTGCACTCGCTGAAGTCCTCCGTGACAACAAATTAAAGGAGTATCTAAAAAATAAAGGATTTAAAAGAGTAAAAGATTTTTCATGGAATACCGCCGCACATAAGACGCTTCGCGTCCTGGAGCAATGTAAAAAAATATGAGGATAGGCATTGATGCGCGTATGTACAATGAAGGATTGGGTATTGGGCGCTATGTTTCACAACTGATAAAAAATCTTGAACTCATAGACCATGAAAATGAGTATGTTATTTTTTTACGGAAAAACAACTGGGAACTGTATACTCCGCATGCGTCCAATTTCACGAAAGTATATGCGGACATCCCTTGGTATAGCCTGCAAGAGCAGATCATGTTTCCATTTATTCTATGCCGACGTCATCTTGACCTGATGCACTTTCCTCATTTTTCAGTTCCTGTGCTGTATCGAACGCCCTTTCTCGTTACTATCCATGATCTTATTATGCTGAATATGCCGTTATCATCGCGTCTGGCTGCTACAAGGCATGGCAGTGTATGGTATCAAGTAAAATATTCTGCATATCGATTTCTTCTTTCTTGGATTACTACGCATGCACGCGCAATACTCACTGTTTCCCATGCATCAAAATCAGATATCATAAGAGCATTCCCTTCAGCCGCGCGCAAGATCCATGTACTCGTCAATGGCATTGCACCGCGCATTGCACCAATACACCCTGAGAAGAGCGTGTTGCAGCCATATTTCCTTTATGTAGGTAATGCATATCCGCATAAAAATATCAACAATCTACTTGCGGCATGGAAACATTTGCGAACACGCAATTTTCCTTTTTATCTTACTCTTTGCGGGCAAGAAGATTATTTTGCTTCACAAGTAAGAAGAGCCATTATTGAGAATGGTCTGCAAGGCCTTGCGTTTCATATTGGATCCATGAGTGAACCAGGACTTGCGTGGCTGTATGAAAATGCAGTAGCATTAGTAGCGCCAAGCCTTTCCGAGGGATTTGGGTTGCCTGCAGTAGAGGCGCTCTCATATTCATTGCCTGTCATTGCATCAGATATTCCCATATTTCATGAAGTTCTGGGCGAATACGCGCTCTATTTCAATCCCCACGACCCGCAAGCAATGGCAAAATCGATTGAAGATTTTATTTCCCAAAGGCACATATGGGTGGATACTGCAAAGCGCGCGCAGGAAATAATCCGCAAAAAATATGATTGGAAAAAAAATGCATTACGCACGCTAGATATATATAAGGAATTGAATGTATGAACACAAAACGGCTTCAAACGGCAATTGCGATTTTTATCCCATGCAGTAATGTCGGCTTTCTTTCTGCTGCGCTTGTGTATGATGCATATTTTTTCCATTTCACGATCCTTGCGTTTATCATCGCGGACGTATTGTTGTATCTCTACTTGCCGCAGGGTATGCAAATGAAGCTGGTATTCCGCATTGCCGGATTGCCATTTCTTTACTACCTGACAACAGCGGCGGCTCTTTTCTTTTCAAACAATATGTTTTTATCTCTCTTTTTATTGGGCTCGCTTTTTTTTCTGCAAATTTGCTATTTTTTTATTCAAAGAGGCAAAGATACTCTTGAAAAAACGAACTCGTTGTTCTCGCAGATGTCATTATATATATGCTACGGGATATTTTTCTCGCTCTCAATTTTTTTCTTTTCACTCATTTATTTTTTGGATGTCCCGTTTTGGCACCTTGTGCTTCCATTCCTTCTTATCATCCTTGTTGCAGGCGACGCAATCTTTTTTCGTCTTGGCATAGATCAATATACACGCGTACTCATCTCACTCACCTCGGCCGTGAGTATCACTGAGCTTCTCTACGCCATTTCGTGGCTCCCTCTTGACTATCTGGGGATGACTGGCGTCGCTTCGCTTTTGTATGCGGTATATATGGACATTCTTTACTCTTCATTGCGCGAAGAAGATCAATTGAAAAAAAAGATATTATTTTCTGGCGTTCTCGTGCTTTGTATGCTATTCTTAATTCTCGCACTCGCTCGATGGAGATAGTATGAGGCTATATGACTCGCAGAATTCTATACCTAGTAATAGTGCTTAGTGCCGGTTTTTTGAGCGGTATGCTTGGCGCTCTTGTGCGTACGCAAGAAACCGACACATCCCCTGGCTCAAATACGATACTGCGCCAATACTCGCAAAAAGAGTATCCGCTTGCCGATATTTCGAATGTGCTTTCAGAGATTTCTCCGCGTATTGTCCGTGTGATTGAACTATATCAGGCAAGGGTCGTACCGAATGTGTTTGGTGTGGTGATTTCTTCTGATGGATGGATTCTTGCCCCCGGGAACGTAAAAGCAAACGGAAATGCAGTACTTGACAATCGCAATGCCGTCCATGAGATAAAAAAAATTATCTATCACCCCGGGCTTGATGTGTCATTTATTCGCGCAGCGAAATTGAAAAGCTCACCTGTAGAACTTCTTGACAGAAGCCGGCTCACTGATGCAATTGATGGATTTATATTGAATGGCTTCTCATCGATCAGTCCCCTCATTATTACTCCTGCCGGATACTCCTTTGATCGCATGACCGGCGCGCCATTGCAAGTGCATGAACTCGCGAAGCGGTTTAATTACGATCAAGAATTTGCCCAAGTGAACAGAAGCGTGTTTACGCGTGATGGGACATTAGTTGGTTTTACTGCCCCTTATGGTATTATACCTATATCGGCAGTCAAAGATGTGTTACCTCAGCTGTTCAAAAACAATACGCTCACATTTCCGACGCTTGCGCTCACATATCGTGATCTTGCATGGTCGATCCAGACAGAAGATAGGAAGACGCATGCACTCATTGATAAGGGCGCTCTCCTTACAAGCGCACCTCGTACACAGTATCGCGTATCCGCGCCAAATGGCAAAACCATACGTCTGAATAGCGATGATGTGATCATGGCGGTAAATGGCGAACGCCTGGATCGCAATCGGGGACTCTCTGATATTGTCCAGCAATATCGCGTAGGCGATCGCATTACACTTGGCGTACTGCCAAAGGGTGAGAAGGAAGAAAAAGAAATAACAGTCTTATTGGAAGCGTTCAAATAATTTTTATTTTTTATGTATGGATAGTTCTGACTTTTTATATTCAATACTCGCTACGTGCGCGATCGTACTGACTGTGTTTTTATCGCTCGCTCTTTATCATCTCATTATCATTTTAAAACGCATTCGCGAAACATGCGATGTAATAGAAGAACATACGGAACGTTTTTTTCATCTCTTTGACGATATCCGTTCAAAAATCTCAGGATTTAAAAATACGCTCGATATGATCGGCGCAACTGTGAAAGCAGTGCTGATCGCCTCAGACCGCATCACGCACAAAAGCTCGAAACGAAAAAAAACTGCGCAAGATCAGAGCTCTGATTGATATACGTGTATGGATTTTGTACATCTTCATACTCATAGCCATTACAGTTTATTGGACGGCCTTGCAAAGATTGAGGCTCTTGCACGAAAAGCAAAAAGTTTTGGCATGAAAGCCCTCGCATTAACCGACCATGAATCAATGTACGGAGCGATTGAGTTTTATCAGACTTGCACGGCGATAGGAATAAAGCCAATCATCGGAATAGAAACCTATATCACTTCAAGGGGAAGGCATAACAAAAATGGCAAGCAGGATGATGAACGGTTTCATCTCATTTTATTGGCACAAAACAATGAAGGGTACCATAATCTCCTCAAATTGATTACAAAAGCTCATCTCGAAGGTTTTTACTATAAACCACGCATTGATTTTGAGCTACTCCAAGAGTACAGTAGCGGTTTGATTGCGACATCCGCGTGCATCAACGGCCAAATCTCTCAGGCAGTACTTTCTCAAAAAGATCCTGTGCCGATCCTCAAGCAATACTATGATCTCTTTGGAAAAGACCGTTTTTATTTGGAGATCCAATATCATCCGCATCTTCCTGAGCAAGACAGAGTGAATACTGCATTGATTGAGCTTTCAAAAAAATTCGACATACCGCTTGTTGCCACGGCAGACACGCATTATCTTGACCCTGAAGACTCTGAGGCGCATGACGTGTTGCTTTGCCTTCAAACAAAAAGAATTAAAACTGACGCGGATAGAATGTGCATGCTTGGCGAGGATTTTTCTTTCTCAGATGGAAAAATACTGGCAGATATTTTTTCTCATGTACCGCAGGCAATTGATAATACAGCTGCAATAGCTGATATGTGTTCGGTATCATTGCAATTTGGGCATTCTGTATTGCCTTATTTTGAGATCCCGACATCAATCACTCATGAGGAATATCTGACTCTTTTATGCAGGGATGGGATGAAAAAAAGGTATGGGGACGTGCGTTCTTCCGAGCTTGAAGAACGACTTGCCTATGAACTTAAAATTATTATACAGGCGGGATTTTCTTCCTATTTTTTGATAGTCCATGACTTTATCACATGGGCAAAAGCGCAGGGGATTGTCGTGGGACCGGGCCGCGGAAGCGCCGCGGGCAGTATTGTTGCGTATGCGTTGGGCATCACAAATATTGACCCGATCGCCTATGACCTCTTATTTGAGCGCTTTTTAAATCCTGAACGGATATCCATGCCTGATATCGATCTTGATTTTGCAGATACACGGCGAGATGAAGTGCTGGCGTATGTGGAAAAAAAATACGGCAAAGATCATGTTGCCCAGATTATCACATTTGGCACAATGGCGGCACGCGTATCTGTCCGTGATGTGGGGCGGGTACTAGACCTTCCATATTCCTTTTGCGATGCGCTTGCAAAATTATTTCCGGCAAATCTCACCATCCGCCAAGCGCTCAAAGATACTCCGGAAGTAACGCAGATATATGGGACAGATGAGCGGGCTCGCCGAGTGATCGACATTGCACAAAAACTTGAAGGAGTTGCGCGGCATACCTCGACTCATGCATGCGGCGTCGTGATCACAAAAGAACCGCTCACTGATTATGTGCCGTGCCAGTATGTGTCGCCTGATGATAAGCGTTTAGTCACTCAATATTCATTGCATGCGATAGAAGATCTCGGCTTGCTTAAAATAGATTTTTTGGGCCTCAGCAATCTTACGATTTTGGAACACGCAAAAAATATTGTTGCGCGAACACGCGGGATTTCGATAGAGTATGACACATTACCGCTTGATGATATACACACGTTTCGCTTACTGCAAGCAGGAAAGACCACAGGCATTTTTCAATTGGAGAGCGCAGGTATGAAACGGTATTTAAAGCTGCTTCACCCGACTCAGATCGAGGACCTTATTGCGATGGTAGCTCTCTATCGACCGGGGCCGATGGAGTGGATTCCGGATTATATTGACCGTAAACAAGGAAGGAGAAGTATTGAATATATTGATGACCGCTTGAAGCCTATTTTGGATAAGACATACGGAATTGCGATCTACCAAGAACAGGTAATGAAAATCGCCCAGGAACTTGCAGGATTTTCTTTGGGAGAAGCAGATGTATTGCGTAAAGCAGTGGGGAAAAAAATAAAAAAATTATTAAAAGAGCAACGGGAAAAATTCATCCAAGGTTCGATTGCCCGCGGAATTTCAAAAAAGATTGCAACTCAGATTTTTGATTTCATAGAGCCGTTTGCAGGATATGGCTTCAATAGAAGCCATGCCGCGTGCTACGCGCTCATCGCATATCACACAGCGTATATGAAGGCTCACTTTCCGCCGGAATTTATGGCTGCACTGATGACGGCTGATCAAGGAGATGCCGACCGCATCGCACTAGAAATTGAAGAATGCCGCACAATGGATCTCGCTGTATTACCCCCTGATATCAATGAGAGTTTTGAAACGTTCACTGTTGTTTCAGACGCGGTATCGGGAATATTTTCAAAAATACGCTTTGGATTGCGTGCGATTAAAAATCTCGGCGAGCATGTAGTACATACTATTGTAGAGGAACGGCTCAAAAATGGCCCCTACAGTTCCTTGGAAGACTTCCTTATACGCATACCAGGCTCGCAAATCAATAGAAAATCACTAGAGAGCCTCATCAGAAGCGGCTCTCTTGATAGATTTGCGGCACGGGGTGTGCTATACTATAATATAGATAGTCTTTTGTTCTTTCATAAACGATCTAGCGAGGATGGATCAAACAAGCAGGGGAGACTATTTGATGTGCAGATATTGCGACCCGCATTGGTCCTCCAAGATGCCCCTATGCAAAATGAGAAACAATATCTTGCGTGGGAAAAGGAATTGCTTGGATTGTATCTCACAGAGCATCCATTAAAGGCGATTGAAGTTACGGTGAAACATTTTGTTCAGAAATGCGACCATATTCGAAAACTTCCAGATAATGCTCTGGTAAAAATCTGCGCAGTTGTGACTTCAATAAAGAAAATTCATACCAAACAAAATGAACCGATGCTTTTTG
Organism: Candidatus Uhrbacteria bacterium; assembly: GCA_016206145.1. Taxonomy (GTDB): domain Bacteria; phylum Patescibacteriota; class Patescibacteriia; order JACQRZ01; family JACQRZ01; genus JACQSA01. The sequence goes on along the minus strand of JACQSA010000001.1, from coordinate 9,266 downwards.
TAAAAGTCGAGGATACAAGCGGATCGCTGGAAGTCATAGTGTTTCCCAGTCTTTTGAAGGGAACAGAAGCGTTATGGAAAGCTGACAATATTCTTGCGATTGAAGGGCGCGTGTCGTCAAAGGATGAAGAAAATAAATTACTCTGTTCTCGAGTACGTGAAGTGACAGATGATTTTTTACACACGCTTGCGAGTATGGTGAGTGAACGTACAAAAATTCCTTCGTCAACATAACTATAATGTATATGAGATCACACAATAAAAGTCCGCAGATGAAATCATCCCTCTACCGCAATATTGCGATATCATTTATTATCCTCTCCATCGCAATCGCGGTTACAATTTTTTATGTCACGTTTAGCTGGGCGACTATTGTAATCTCGCCAAAAAAAATATCGATTTCAGATTCCTTCACGGTTACCGTTGGGAAAGCACCGACATCTTTGGTCGAGGAAACGCTTTTCGGACGCGCCATACAAACGCTTCTTGATGGCGAAGGTACGTTTTCGTCAACCGCAAAGGAATCGACAAAGCAAAAGGCTCGCGGTACGGTTACTATCGTCAATACTACCGGCACTGCTCAACAGTTGAGAGCCACCACGAGATTGCTGACTTCTGATGGCTTTCTATTTCGCACAGAATCATTTGTTACTGTTCCTGCGAAGGGAAAAATAAATGTCCCGATATCGGCTGATAAAGAAGGGTCGATCGATGGCATTTCTCTTACTCGTTTTACGATTCCAGGATTGTGGCAGGGACTGCAGAGCAGTATTTACGGCCAGGATTTTGTCCTTGGCTCATCAGGGGAGGAGGAAGTATCTATTGTAACGAAGGAAGACATCGAACGCGCAAAAAATGAAGTTCTCAAAAAAGTAAAAGAAAAATTCGCGCTCATGCTTGATATTCCTGATCTTACGTTTCAGCCCAAAAAGGCGGTAAAATTCTCTGATGTCGCGCTAAAGGAATTCACTTCGTCGAAGGAAGCGGGAGATAAGGCAAAGGATTTTACAGTTACCGTAAAAGCTATAGGGACAGGGGTGGTATTTGATGAGAGTGAAAGTATGGCGTTAATGAAGGAGCGTGCGAGAACTCAGCTTGGCATAGGATATGAGTTTATTTTTGGGGAGGGGGACACGATTTCGAATACACTGGAAAATTTTGATGCAAAAAATGAAGTAGCTCATGTGCGGTTTGATGTGCATGCAGGAAAAGTGCGAGGAGAAGATACGAGCCAATTTGTGAAGAGTAATCTAGCAGGACTTTCTAAAAACCAGATACAAGAATATTTTGCATCCTATGGCGATATCGCCGCGGTTGATGTTCGTTTTTACCCTTTTTGGGTAATGCGCGCACCATTTCTCACCGATCACATCCATATCTTATTTCAGAAATAATACGAATCTGTAGAAAATTGTTCCTACAGATTCCATTCCTAGGTCGCAAAGACGGCAATCGAGGGATCGAGTCCTGCAATCTACGCACGGCAGGTCTATTGATTTTATTGCTCATTTCCACTAGAGTATTTCCATGCACACATACATGAATACCGAATACTCACAAGAAAGCTTGAACGCAATGCGTCATACCGCCGCTCATCTTTTGGCAAAAGCGGTGCTTGAGTTGTGGCCCGGAGCACATAATGCGATCGGTCCGTCAATAGAGAACGGCTTTTATCAAGATTTTGATATGGGTGACGTTACGCTTACAGACGCAGACCTGCCAAAAATCGAAAAAAAGATGAAGGAAATATTGCCACACTGGGAAAAATTTGCATTCAGTGAAATTACTCTTGACGAAGCAAATAAACTTTTCTCTCACAATCCGTACAAACTTCAACTCGCAGAGGAGTTTGCGGCAGGAGGTAAAAAACTTTTAACAAATGATCCGGGAAATTTTTTAGACTTATGCAAGATGGGGCACGTGGAGAACCCCTCGAAAGAACTGAAACATGTAAAACTCCTTTCGATTGCAGGCGCGTATTGGCGCGGAAATGAAAAAAATAACATGCTTACCCGCGTGTATGGTACCGCATTTCCAACAAAGGAAGAGCTTGATCAATATCTCTGGCAGATAGAAGAGGCAAGGAAAAGGGATCATAGAAAACTTGGCAAAGAACTCGATCTTTTTGCGTTTTCAGATCTGGTGGGACCTGGTCTTGCCTTGTGGACGCCACGAGGCACGCTCCTGCGGCAGCTTGTAGATGAGTATGTGTGGAATTTAAGATATCAGAAGGGATACCAGAGAGTTACAATTCCTCATATCACAAAAAAGGAACTATATGAAAGGAGTGGGCATTGGGAAAAATTTCAAGATGATTTGTTTAAAATAACAACACGTGAAGGGCATGAATTTGCAATGAAACCCATGAATTGCCCCCATCATACTCAGATATATGCAAGAAAACCTCATAGTTATCGGGATCTCCCACAAAAATACGCTGAAACAACAATGTGTTATCGCGATGAACAGACAGGGGAATTGCACGGACTTTCTCGAGTACGGGCATTCACGCAAGATGATGCCCACGTGTTTTGTAGAAATACTCAAATCAAAGAAGAAGTACTATTGATATGGGACATTATCAATACATTTTACACCACTCTCGGTTTTGACAACCTGCGTATCCGCCTTTCATTGCATGACCCTTTAAAGATGCAACAGTACCTTGGGGAAGAAAAATTATGGCGGGCAACAGAAGATCAGCTTCGCGAAATCACACGAGAGCGTGATAAGAATATTGTCGAAGCGCTCGGCGAGGCAGCGTTCTATGGACCTAAGCTGGATTTTATGGCGAAAGACTCGATCGGTCGAGAATGGCAAGTAGCGACGATCCAAATTGACTTTACTCAGCCCGAGCGATTTGATCTGACATGTATAAATGAAGAGGGTGAACACGAAAGAATTTTTATGATCCATGCCGCCATTATGGGTTCTATTGAAAGATTCCTTTCTATCTATATGGAACATTGCGGCGGAGCATTTCCATTATGGTTGTCTCCGGTGCAAGTTGCATTGTTGCCAGTAAGCGAGAAATATATCTCATTTGCTGAAGCGTTCGGTAAAAAATTACAATCAAGCGGGATACGCATCGAGGTAGATTCTACGAATGAATCAGTCGGAAAAAAAGTAAGAAACGCCACATCGCTCAAGGTGCCCTATATTATTGTTATGGGAGAGCAGGAAACTACCAGCGATCGTATATCAGTGAGAGTGCGAGGGAAGAAAGAAGCCCTCACTATTGATACGAATACGTGGATTTCCCATATCCATGGATTGATTCAAAAACGATCGCTTTTGCTCGAATAATCATGCCCGGAACATTTCGCATCACTACATTGGGTTGTCAGATGAATAAATCTGACTCGGAACGCATCAAATCACTTCTCATCTCAGCAGGATTACATGAGTCAGACGAATCCGAAATAGCTGATGTTATTTTGTATAATACCTGTTCGGTACGCCAGACTGCCGAGGATCGGATCTATGGGACCGCAAAACATCTCTCTGCTCTGAAAAAAGAAAGGCCGGACATCATCGTGGGAATCACGGGATGTATGGCTGGCAGAGATAAGGATGGAAAGATACGCAATCGCCTCGACATGGTTGATCTTTTTTTTCCGACAGAGGAGATTATCTACCTTCCTCAAAGGATCAGTGAATTGAATCCTTCACTTATTGATCCGAACGTAGCATCGAGTTTTGAGTATGAGCATTATTTGCAGATCCAACCACGATATCGAACCCATGCAAGTGCCTATGTAGCAATCAGTAACGGATGCAATAAATTCTGTACTTATTGTGTAGTGCCATATTCGCGGGGAAGGCAAAAGGACCGTCCTTATCGAGAAGTTATTGAAGAAGTACGCCACCTTGCTCAAAAAGGATGTAAGGAAATCACGATTTTAGGACAAACAGTCAACCTTTACAATCCGCAGGACAAGGAAAATTTTAGCGTGGAAAATCCGTACGATAGATCAAAGAATTGTTTTGCCGCGCTTTTATGGGAATTAAATCAGATTGAGGGAATTATGCGCATTCATTTTACTGCTCCACATCCTAAGTATATGAACGATCAAATGATAGATGCGCTTGCATTGCCAAAACAAATCAATTATCTTCACCTCCCCGTGCAATCCGGCAGTAATGAAGTGCTAAAACGCATGAACCGTCCTTATACGCGCGAGTACTATATAGATTGTATTTCTCGACTGCGTACAAAAAAACCATTGATTGCTCTTGGGACTGATATTATTGTTGGTTTCTGCGGTGAAACGCAAAGAGATTTTGAACAGACACTTGATTTATATAGAATTTGTGATTTTGATATCTCTTATCACGCGATGTATTCTGTACGATCAGGCACTGTTGGCGCAAAGATGTATAAAGATGATGTGCCGCGGCAAGAAAAAAAACGTCGATGGAAGGAATTGCAAGCACTCATGGAAAAAAACGTTCTGCAAAAAAACCAAGCATATGCGGGACACACTCTCGAGGTACTAGTTGATTCATGCACAAAAGGGCTCTGTAGCGGTAATTCACGAGAAATGAAGAGAGTGGTATTCCGCGGAACCGAAGAGCAGGTGGGAACCATTGTCGGCGTGAAAATTGACCGAGCATTAGAGTGGGTTCTTTATGGGGCAGGCAAGTAAGATACCGCTCATCGTGATCCTTGGGCCGACGAGCGCAGGTAAGACTGCTCTTTCCCTTACGCTTGCAAAAAAATTCAACGGCGAAATCGTATCTGCAGACTCACGACAGGTATACCGCGGCCTGGATATTGGCACTGGCAAGGCAACCGTACGCGAGCGGCGAGGCATTGCCCACCATCTTATTGATTGGAAAAATCCCGGAAACACAATCAGCCTTGCCGAGTATAAAAAAGCTGCAGATGCTGCAATCCTTGGTATAACCCAAAGAGGGAAGATTCCATTTCTTGTCGGTGGGTCTGCCCTGTATCTCAAGGCAGTTGTTGATAATTATTTGATCCCCTTGGTTGCTCCTCAACCGAAACTGCGAAAAAAACTTGATCGCATGACGACGAGTGAGTTGGTACGTCTTCTCAAAAGGCATGATGCAATCACTGCCTCAAAGATTGATATTGAAAACAGGCGCCGGATCATTCGTGCGCTTGAAGTTACTCTTACGTCAGGAAAACCTTTTTCTTCGCTACAAAGAAAAGGGGAGCCGCTCTACAGTTGTTTGAAGATCGGCCCTTTGCTCACACGAGAGGATCTATACAAAAAAATTGATGACCGTCTTGATGCGCGTGTAAAAAGAGGCTTGATTGCTGAGGTACAACATCTTCTTGATTCAGGTGTTTCAAGCTCATGGCTCTCAAGTCTAGGGCTTGAGTATCGACATATCACTGCGTTTCTTAGAGATTCACGGGCAAAAAATATTGATGTACGCAATGAGTACATCAGTACACTAAAATACGCCATTCATGATTTTGCTCGAAGACAATTGGTTTGGTTTCGTAAAGATCCGCAGATTGAGTGGATTGCGCCAACAAATATCGCGCACGCCTCACGCCTTATCAGAAAGTTTCTTTTCTAAAATCTCTCGAACGATATTGGGTTGCGCTTTGCCACTCATTTCTTTCATCACTTGACCGACTAAAAACATGATCGCGTTTGTTTTTCCTTTGCGATAATTTTCACATGGCTCTGGATTTTTTTCTATCACCGCATCGCACAATGTGTCGAGAATATTCGTGTCGCTCACTTGTTCGAGATTTTGTTCCTTAATGATTTGTGCAGGATCTCCGCCTGTATGCGCCATTATCTGAAGTAATTCCTGCGCCGTAGTGCTATTAATGGTATTTTTTGCAATAAGCGCTATCAATTGTCCGAAATTTTCGGGTGTGATGCGGTCTGCCTGTAATCCGGAAAATTTATTGATATACCAAGATGCGAGCAAACGGTATGTTTTTGCACTCAATTCGGCATCTGATGAGGAAAGCGACTTTATCCATTCATCCAATTCTGATGCTGCATGTTCAAAAAACGCAGCGGAAGCGTTATCTTCACAGATGATCATCACATCAGAAGCATTCAATCCGTATTCTTCCATAAATCGAAGACGTTTTTGCTGGGGCAGTTCAGGCAATCGCGCACGAGCGTCGTCAATAGTAGATTGAGAAGTATGGGTGGGCGGAAGATCGGGTTCTGGGAAGTAACGATAATCATGGGCCTCCTCTTTCCAACGTTGAAGTATTGTCACACCTTTTGCGTCGTTCCAACCGACAGTTATTTTATAATTTCTTTTTTTTATATCACCCCCGGACATCCATTCTTCATAGAGCCGCTTACTTTCGTATCCAAGCGCTCGTTCTACTGATCGGAATGAGTTAAGGTTTTTGATTTCTGAAATTGGGGTTTGCACCCGAATCCCATGATCATCAAATTCAAGCGAAACGTTTGCATCACATCGAAGATGGCCTTTTTCCATATCGGCAGAAGACACATCAAGATGGCGTACGAGAAGCCGAAGTTCATGAAGAAAAACGCCTGCCTCCGCCGACGAACGCAGATCAGGTTCTGTAACAATTTCCATCAAAGGAGTTGATGATCTATTGAAGTCCACAAGGCTGATATCTTTCTCGTTTGAGTGGATCAATTTTGCCGCATCCTCCTCAAGATGAAGTCGGCGAATACGAATACGCCTACTGGGTGAAATATCCACATATCCGCCGATTCCTATTGGCTGGTCATACTGCGATATTTGGTATCCCTTTGGAAGATCAGGATAGAAATAATTTTTACGGTCGAATTTACTCACCTCAGGCACTTCACAGTGAAGCGCAAGAGAAGTCCGTATACCATATTCTACCGCCGCACTGTTGAGTACCGGCAATGTTCCAGGATGCCCGACGCAGATGGGGCAAATTGTAGTGTTTGGGGGAGCGTCTTCTCCTGAATTTGAGCAACGACAAAACATTTTTGACAACGTTTTGAGTTGCACGTGGATCTCAAGTCCAATTACAGTGGTATAATCATGCGCCATACCCCGTTACTGATCGAAATTATGATTGTTATGGTTGTACAAAAATACCCGGACCCATGGTAGAGGATAAGGAGATGGTGCGGATATACGCGCCTTTTACTGTAGACGGTCTCACTTTTCTGAGAGCTTCCATACATGCGGAGTAATTTGCAAGCAATTTTTCGTTCCCCAAGGATTTTTTTCCGATCGTAATATGCACTGTACCACCCGTATCATTTTTAAAATCAAGCCTGCCCTTCTTGACTTCTTCTATTGCCGAACGCACATTCGCGGTAACAGTATTATTCTTTGGGCTTGGCATCAATCCTCGGGGCCCCAATATACGAGCAACAGATGCCAATGACTTCATCATATCCGGTGTTGCAATCGCAATATCGAAATCTGCCTTTCCGGTTTGCTTGATCTGCTCAATCATCTCTTGCCCACCAACAATATCAACTCCAGCTCCAAGAGCCTCTTTTGCTTTATCTCCTTCCGCGAACACGGCTATTTTTTTTGTTTTACCGCTCGCGTGAGGCAGTACCACGGAACCGCGCACAATCTGATCCCCCTTGCGAGGATCAATCCCTGTACGTATGTGGAGCTCCAGCGAAGGGTCAAACTTCTCATAAGAAGATTCCAATACGAGCTGAAGCGCGTCTTCAATAGAATACCGCTTGCTTTTTTCAATACCACCTTTTTTTACTTTAAATGTTTTTGTCTTTTTTCGTTGCATATGTGTGAAATACTATTATTGTACGACTTCTACGCCCATTTGCCGTGCAGTGCCTTCCACTGTCCTCATCGCAGAATCAAGAGACTCAGTGTTGAGGTCAGGAAGTTTTTTTTCAGCAATTGCACGAACCTGCTCTTTTGTGAGCTTTCCGACTTTTTCTGTGAGAGGTTTTGCTGATCCTTTTGCAAGACCTAATGTTTTTTTGATCATTTCAGAAACAGGAGGCGTCTTTAAAATAAAAGTATAGGTTCGGTCATCAAATACAGTGATTTCTACAGGGGTTACTTCATCGCCCTTGCCGGATGTAGCCGCATTAAATTTTTGGCAAAATTCGGCAATATTTAACCCGTGCTGCCCAAGCGCGGGCCCTACCGGGGGAGCAGGATTTGCTTTTCCGGCAGGGATTTGAAGTTTTATCAATGTTTTAATTTTTTTTGGTGCTGCCATAAGGAAGTGTTATATGTAAAATCTTGTAACTCACAGGATTCCCGCGTGAAAGAGGCATACTCGCGTGTATCCTTGCATAGAAGTTAACTAAACTACAATTTTTTTACTTGTAGGAAATCAAGTTCGACCGGGGTCTTTCTATCAAACACATTGAGCGATACTTTTACTTTTCCTCGCGCTTCATCCACTTCTATCACATCGCCTTCAAACCCTTTGAATGGGCCATCTGTGACGCTCACATGCCCTCCCGGCTCCAAATCTATCTTGTATTTCGGTTCTTCGGCCCCGACTCGTTTCAAAAGACTCTCCATCTCGGCATCAGATACAGGCGTCGGCACAGTGCCGGATCCTATAAACCCGGTAACATTTGGCGTGTTTCGTACTACATACCAGGAATCATCATCGACGTACATTTGGACCAATACATATCCAGGAAAAATCTTCTCTATCACAACTTTGCGTTTCCCGTTCTTGATCTTAATGCGTTTCTCTGTCGGGATGAGCACGTTGAGTATTTTTCCTTCCATTCCCATCGATTCTATGCGCTGCTTGAGATTACGCACTACATTTTCTTCATATCCTGAATATGTATGGATTGCGTACCAATGGCATCCCTGGTCTACTGCTTGTTTTGGCATGGATGTAAAATTTGCTTACCGTTTTACTTGAAGGAGTTGCTGTACTCCGAATGAAAATATAAGATCAAGCCCGGCAAGAAATGCGGCAACAGCAATACTCATCACGACAACGGCAATGCTGTGTGTAATGGCCTGTTTTCTAGTAGGCCACACAACCCGCTTCAATTCATGCAGAGACTCTTTAATGTAAGTGAAAAGCCGCTTATAAATAACTTGTATATGCATGGAAACAGACTTTTTGTAATTAAAAAAGGCTTTTCGAGGCCTTATTAAGAAGAGTGTAGCAAAACCATAAAACTCGTCAAGGGGTTAATCTTGTCCTGTCAACAGGAAATTAAAACTTCCTACTTTGCGGGATTTTAAAACTTCCTAGTTATGAATGAGCGGGAATCTTCCCATAAGATGATTTTACAAGAAATGGCCTCCGCCATGGATGGTCTGTCGCTGGCTTGAACGGTTGCC
>JACQSA010000020.1 GCA_016206145.1 Candidatus Uhrbacteria bacterium | reverse complement strand
TCGAACCTCTGACCTTTACAATGTCAATGTAACGCTCTAACCAACTGAGCTAACCGCCCGTTCTACCAAGAATGCGCAGTTTTCTTTCCTTTTATTATACGCGAAAATGTCCGTTGTGTCAATCCTTCGGGGCTGATATACTCTCCATTATTATGACGACCTTTTCTTCATATATCAAATCATTGCGCCGCAAGCCCGCATTTCGGTTTATCAAGCGATTGGAGCTCGAATTTCCATTTGCTCGAATCTTTTTGGTAGGCGGCGCAGTGCGGGATATTGTCTTAACGCGTGAATGCAAGGATTATGATTTTGTCATCTGCAATGTCCCTGTCAAAAAACTCCAGAAGTTTTTGGGAACTCTCGGACGGGTTGATCTTGTGGGCCGGCGGTTTGGGGTGTTGAAATGCATCCCAAAAGATGCGCGCAAAGAGCTTGCGCAAGGATTTTTAGAACCATTTGACATTGCACTCCCTCGCAAAGAAGCGCATATCTTGGGTACCGGACAGTATCGGGATTTTCATATTTATTCTGACCCCGCCATTCCTATCGAAGAGGATCTTGCGCGCAGAGATTTCACCATCAATGCCATGGCCCTCGATGTGCGTACCGGAATTGTGATCGATCCGTTTGGCGGCATTGCTGATTTGAAGAAAAAAATCATTCGTACTGTCGGAAATCCCGAAGAACGTTTTTCAGAGGACTATTCTCGCATGCTTCGCGCGCTTCGTTTCGCCGTGAGTTTCGGATTTGCCATAGAAGAGCACACTGCACGAGTGCTTGCTTCTTCTGTTCATAATCTGAATCGCGAAGTGGATCAGCCGATCGCCACTCGTGTTGTCCCCTATGAGGTCATTGCTCGTGAGATTTTGCGTACATTCATTGCAGATCCATTACGCGCCTTTGATATGTATGATGCGTTTCATGTGTGTGATACGCTAATACCGGACATGATCGCAATGAAGGGATGCCCTCAGCCCAAAGAATGGCATAGCGAAGGGGACGTGTGGACCCATACTCGTATGGCGATCCGTCTGCTTCAAAGCAAATCATTTATTCGCGCGTGCGAGAAGCTTGCGGAATTTTATCCCTCTGTTCCTTGCGGGATCACGCCGACATTGATTATCACTCTCCTACTGCATGACATAGGTAAACCATTCACACTCAAAACACCCGAAAAAGATGGAGTGGATCGTGTGCGTTTTGATGGGCACGACCGCGTGGGCGCGGATATTGCGCGAGATACCGTGAAGAGACTCAGGCTCTACACAGTGTCCGAGATTGGCGTAGATCCTGATGTTATCCATTTTCTTATCAAACATCATCTCTTACTTCTCAATAGCCCCGAGGGATTGAAAAATAACACCATTGAGAAATATTTTTTTAAGAATCCTCTTGTTGGCATGACATTTTTGCAACTTATGTTTTTGGATGCTCGTGCATCCGTAAAAGCGGATGGCACTTCTTCGCTCGGCTTGTACAATGCGTTTTATAAGCGGTTGCGGTTGTGCATGCAACGTGGCGGATCACGAAATGCGCTACCAAAACCAATTCTTCGCGGGCATGATATCATGGAAGTTCTGTCTGTGCCCCAAAGTCCTTTTATTGGCGAGGTCCTCTTGGCGGTACGTGAAGAACAGCTTGCCGGCCGCGTCCGTACAAAAAAAGATGCGCGCGCATTTGTGCGTGTACGATTTAGAAGGGTGCTATGAAGATCATTGTCTCAAACGAAGAGACAGGCATGCGGCTCGATCACGTACTCAACGCGTACATCAAAGATCTTTCTCGATCTCAGATTCAAAATACGTTATTTGCCCGTGACCGCGTCTTTGTGAACGGCAAAACGGCAGTAAAAAATCATCGTGTCAAAGAGGGCGACACATTGGTCGTCGAAGAAGAGGAAAAGAAAAAACCAGATCCTGTTTTTCCCGTCCCGCCACCGAAAATACTTTTTGAAAACGGGCATTATATTGTGCTTGATAAACCGTCCGGACTTGTGGTCCACGGCGCACGTGATGTCCAAGGGCCTACACTTGTTGATTTTTTGACCGCGCATACGCCGCAGATTGCAAAGGTTGGAGACGATCCTGTGCGGCCGGGTATTGTGCATCGGCTGGATAAAGACGCATCAGGCGTGATGGTGGTGGCAAAAACCCAAATTATGTTTGATGCATTGAAGCGGCAATTTAAATTGAGGAGAGTAAAGAAACAGTATCTTGTTTTAACATATGGCATTCCGGCAAAATTGAGCGGAGAAATATCTTTTGCGCTTTCCCGTTCTCGTCATTCGCCGCGGATTGTCGCGCATGCAAAGGGAGGGCGTTCATCATTGACCCAGTATTGGGTGGAGAAGCAGTTTGGGCGGTATGCATTAATTCGTGTGGAGCCTCACACCGGGCGCACTCATCAGATCCGTGTTCATTTTTTTGCGTTTGGATATCCGATTGTCGGTGACCTCATTTATATCGCCAAGAACGTAAAAAATAAAATTGAAGGAGTCCGATTGATGCTACACGCCACTCTCTTGGGATTCCACGATCATTTGGGCGTGTATCATGAGTATGAATGTGAGCCGGATAAAGGCTTTTTGGAGGTGATCAAAAAGATGCCATTAAGCCATTGACAGGGACGGGTATTTTATATTAGTATTCTTCATACTTTGCTACGCATAACCATTCAATAAGGTTTTAGATATGGCACAATCAGCTACCAAAGATGCATTTGAAGGCGTTGTTCCCGGAATGACGATTCGAGTACATCAAAAAATTAGAGAGATGAACCCAAAGGGCGAGGAGAAAGAACGCATTCAGGTGTTTGAAGGTTTCGTGTTGCAACGGAAAGGCGGTTTAAGCCCAAGCGCAACGGTAACGGTGAGAAAAATTTCTTCGGGCGTGGGGGTTGAAAAGATTTTTCCGATTTATCTGCCGTCTGTTACAAAAGTTGAAAAAGTGAAACAAGCAATCGTGCGCAGAGCAAAGCTTGCGTATACAAGGAAGTTCAAAAAGAAACTCAAAGAAAAACCTCTCGCGTAATGTGGGGGTTTTTTTGATATGAATGCGCTTTTGTTCTTGACGAAAGTGAGAGTTTTTTATAGGATAAAGAAATGAAAGTAATCATTTTGGGTTCTCATGTAAAAGAGCAGGCGCGTAAGCGGGGAACAACAGAAGAGGATATCCATAATGTTATTCGAGAGCAATCGTGGCATGGTGTTCGTGGTGGAAGATACGAGGCATGCGGTGATTTTTCTTTCGAGAGGGAGTGGAATAAAAAATATTACAGTACGAAGCAGGTTAATCCAGTATTTGTTGAGGAGAATGAGTCAATCATCGTTATCACAGTGTACGTTTTTTATATTTAATAAATAAAAGTTACGGTATGAAAATTAAATATGACCCAACGAGTGATGTGCTTTATGTAGAGTTTCGAGATACAACAGTGACGACAAAGCGTCTTACTGATGATATTGCTATTGATTACGATGCAGACAATCATGTTGCCGGAGTTGAGATTTTGTCTGCCCGAAAAAACGTTTTTTTAAAAACGAAGGATTTTGCAGTTCAGGTGGAAGGGTTTCTTCAACCCGTTTTGTAAACTATGCCCAGGTGGTGAAACTGGTATACACGGCAGCTTGAGGGGCTGTTGCCCGCCAGGGTGTGGAGGTTCGAGTCCTCTCCTGGGCACCACAATTCGATATGAATACGCGGAATTTCATTTCACTTCTTCAAGATCGATGGGCACAGAGCACGGCTGTGTGCGTAGGGCTTGATAGCGATTATGGGAAAATTCCCGAACATTTGAAAAGTGGTAGTGTCCAAGAGGCGTTGTTTTTATTTAATACAGCTCTCATTGATGCGACCGCAGATGCAGTGTGTGCATACAAAATACAGATTGCGTATTATGAAGCATGTGGCGCAGAAGGGATTTTCGCACTCATCAAAACAGCGCAATATGTCCGCGAGAAGTATTCTGCTATCCCGCTTATTTTGGATGCAAAACGAGCAGATATCGGATCGACAAACGATGCCTACGCGAAGGCAGCATTTGATGTATTCGGTTACGACGCCATTACTCTTCATCCGTATTTGGGCGGCGAAGCACTAAAACCATTCCTTGACCAGAAAGATAAAGGTTGTATTATTCTGTGCCGCACATCAAACAATGGCGCTGGCGAATTTCAGGATTTACTTGTAGACGGAAAACCTCTTTATATAAAGGTAGCGCGGCAAGTGAAAGAAACATGGAATGTCAATGGAAATTGTGCGGTTGTCGTGGGCGCAACGTATCCTAAAGAGTTGGAAGAAGTTCGAACGATCGTAGGCGATATACCCATCCTGATTCCTGGTATTGGAGCCCAAGGTGGCGATGTACAAAAAACAGTACAAGCGGGAAAAAATAGCAAGGGACAAGGCATGATCATCAACTCATCTCGTGGTATTATTTTTGCATCAAAGAAAAAAGATTTTTCCGATGCTGCGCGACGCGAGACATTGAAGCTGCGAGACGAGATAAATCAGTATCTTTCATAAGGGCATTTAGCTCAGTTGGTTAGAGCGTTCGGTTTACATCCGAAAGGTCGCAGGTTCGAATCCTGCAATGCCCACCAAAATGGGAAGGTGATCTATCAGCAAACATCAGAGCTCTTGTGCCACGAGCAAATTCCTGCACAGTAACTGGCTTAGACCGTTATGGTAAGACTATACAATTCAAACTATCAGGTTTTCACGCCAGAGTTTTTCAGCATGAAGTAGATTATCTCAACGGTAAGTTCCTAACAGATAGGGTAAAAAACTTGAAACCCTCACGGAATTTAGTGAATGGGAAAAATATTGGCAGAAAAAGAAATGACATGTAAGACGGTAATAGATGTTTTGTTTCGTTTGACAACTGGAATACATCTGTAATACATTATCTCTATAATCATTGTTCATACGCCTATGCGACAGGTTGTAACACTTTCGCTTTCACCCCAAGAGGCACAATTTATTAAAACAAAAACAAAGCAACAAGGGTTTGATTCCATGAGTGCTTATGTGAAGTATTTACTTCGTGCGGACCAAGATACTATTTCTGAAAAAGAGCTTATCAAAACAGTGCGTGAGTCTCGGAAGGAATATAGGGCAGGCAAAGCGATTAAAGCACGATCACTCGCCGATCTTCTATAAAGATATGATTGTTACGACGATTTTCTATTCGTCGAAATTTATAAAAGAATTAAAAACGTTGCCAACTGAAATTATCAGACTTGCTATTGTAAAGGAGAGAATTTTTCGGAATAATCCCCTTCATCCATCTTTGCGTCTCCATGCTCTGCGTGGCAAATTGGAAGGCATATATTCACTCTCAATATCAGGGAATTATCGGATTATATTTGAACGTCAGAAGAATGGTGACATTCTTTTCATTTCTATTGGCACACACGACATCTATAAATACCTTTAGAAAAAAACACTTCACCTTCAAGGCAATATAGAGATGAATTGTTTTGTACATGAATTGGAGCAATTGACAAAATTACTCATTGAGACAATATAAGGAGTGAGTTCGATGATTTTTTATAGATTCTGGGCCGTTAGCTCATTTGGTAGAGCGTCGCCATGGCATGGCGAAGGCGACCGGTTCGATCCCGGTACGGTCCACCAAAGAAAATATCATTTTTAAATACCAGTTATGGATAGAAACTTAGCTCTCGAATTTGTTCGTGTTACCGAAGCCGCGGCAATTGCGGCTGCGGGTTTTATTGGTCGAGGAGACGGCAAAGCAGCTGATGGCGCTGCGGTGGATGAGATGCGCGACAGATTTAACTACATTGATTTTCGTGGAGTCGTTGTGATCGGGGAGGGCGCAAAAGACGAAGCGCCGGAACTTTATATCAATGAAGTCGTCGGCACTGGAAATGGTCCAGAGATTGACATTGCCGTTGATCCGCTCGAATGCACGGACAGCGTGGCAAATGGCAGACCCAATGCGATATCAGTCATTGCTACCGGCATTAAGGGATCGTTGTTTCATGCACCAGACATGTATATGAACAAAATCGCATGCGGTCCGGCAGGGAAAGATGTAATTGATCTTGATGCAACAGTTGCCGATAACATTACTCGTGTTGCCGCTCGGTTGAAAAAGCCCGTGCGTGATATGATGATAGTGGTGCTAGATCGTCCGCGTCATGAACAACTCATCAAAGACATTCGAGCTGTTGATGCCCGGGTTCGGCTTATCTCTGACGGCGATGTTGCTGCAGCGATTGCGCCATCTCTTCCTGATTCCGGCATTGATATGCTCATGGGTGTCGGGGCAAGCGCAGAAGCGGTGTTGGCCGCCGCTGCAATCAAATGTCTTGGGGGCGGTTTTCAAGTTCGATTAGCTCCAAAAAATGATAAACAAAAACAAACACTCGCAAACATGGGCATTACAGACATTGACGGAAAATTATTACTTGATGATTTGGCCAAAGGGGAAGATCTGACATTTACGGCGACAGGTGTCATTGACGGGCCTCTTTTACAAGGTGTACGATACACGGATAAGTACTGCATTACCCATTCAGTAGTGATGCGAGTAAAAACAAAAACCATTCGGTTTTTGGAGACGTATCATCGTTTCGATTCTCATTCAACAATCCATTAATTTTTTTATCTATGTCCTCTTCATACACAGAGATTCAAGAAATGTTAGGCAAAGATGCTGAATCATTATTGGGATTTAGCAGTCCAAAAATTGCAAAAGAGCGACTTACTGTACCAAGCGCAAAACATGTTGAGAATATTTTTTCGCAATCAGATAGATCCGCTAAAGTGCAGGAGAGTCTAAAAAGGGTATACGCACACGGAAGACTCGGAGGTACAGGGTATCTTTCCATTTTTCCCGTAGATCAGGGAATCGAACATTCCGCAGGTGCAAGCTTTGCGAAAAATCCAGACTATTTTGATCCGGAATATATTATTTCATTTGCCCATGAAGCAGGATGCAATGCTGTTGCGTCTACGCTTGGAGTGTTAGGAATTATGGCAAAAAAGTATGCTGATAAAATTCCCTTCATTGTAAAACTGAATCACAATGATTTTTTACGCTATCCCAATGACTACGATCAGACTATGTTTGCTTCTGCTCAGCAAGCGTACGATATGGGAGCGCGAGGCGTTGGCGCAACGATTTATTTCGGATCGTCAGAATCAAAACGGCAGTTGCAGGAAGCGAGTAAAGCATTTGCGGAAGCTCACCGTCTTGGTCTCTTTACCGTACTCTGGTGTTATCTTCGCAATAATGGTTTTAAAGCAAACGGCGTTGATTACCATTCTGCATCTGACCTTTCGAGCCAAGCGAATCATTTGGGCGTAACAATTGAAGCGGATTTGATCAAGCAAAAATTGTCGACTAACAACGGTGGGTATAAGGCGTTGAATGCGGGCGAAAAGAAGTATGGGAAATATGACGAGCGTATGTATACCGAGTTATCTTCCGACCATCCCATTGATCTGGCGCGGTATCAAGTCGCAAATTGTTATATGGGAAGAATTGGTTTGATCAATTCCGGGGGAGAAAGCGGTAATGACGATCTTAAAGACGCGGTCAAAACAGCCGTAATCAATAAACGCGCAGGTGGTAGCGGCCTCATCTTAGGTCGTAAGGCGTTTCAAAAACCCCGCGAAGAAGGAATAAAAATTGTGCAAGCAGTGCAAGATGTGTATTTGTGTAAAGAGGTGACGGTTGTCTAAACTCACAAACTACTCTCCACTCTTTTCTTTGTACGGTTTATCGGTAAGGTCCTCCACGCCTCGTTGTTTCATAAACTTTGTAGTCTCATCAAAAATTTTTTTTGAATCCGGGGAAATAGCTACTTTACTCGCCTCATCATGTAGGTGTTTCACCTTATCTGTCGAAAGCATCATTTCTTGATCGGATAGCGTAGTTTTTAGCGTATCGAGCTTGCCTTGTTCTTCTTTCGAAAGGGCGAGTTTGCCTTCCATTTCAGCTATTTGGTCGATTATTTTTATTAACTCTTCGTTTGAAAGAGGTTTTATCCCCCCACGTTCTTGTTTCCCAGTCATAAAATATTTTTATGATTTATGAACGTAGTTTACATTTATTTATTAGTTTATGCAACTACCCACCCTACTCTATTTTTTTATAGTAATTGCAACAATTTTTGGACACCATTTTTTACTTTCAATTCAATCTTTCAACAGATATTAGTCAAAACTCTCTTGACAGCTTAGGAGGCTCACGATAGTATTTGATGACAGTTTTATTATGATTTCTACACTTGAATTTCAAAACTTACTTATTCGTTGCGGACTTGATGACAAAGATGCCCGTGTATACCTTGCATTACTTACCTCCGGCCCCTCCCCTGTACGAAAGATCGCAGGGGTAGCTGACATTAATCGAGGGACCACCCATACCATTCTTCGTTCACTCATTGATCGTGGGTTAGTGAGCTATTATCATAAACAGAAGCGACAATACTTTGTTGCGGAAAGTCCTGAAAAAATCGTAACTCTTTTTCAAGACTCCCTTTCTGCGATGCAAGCAAACTATCAAGAGCTTCAAGCGCAACTTCCTAAGCTCAATGCGCTTCGCAGCGACGGTGTCGCAAAAACATCAGTGCGTTCGTATGAAGGGCGTCAAGGGATTCGTTTGATCCTTGAAGATGTCCTTGATATTGTCGGTGCGCAAGAAAAAAAATTATATCGGGTGTACTCATCGGTTGAAATTCGCGATAGCTTGTATCATAGTTTTCCTTCTTTTACCCAAGAACGCATTCGTCGGGGAATATCAGTCAATGTCATTGCGGTCGGTGCCGGCGGTGAATACCAAGATCTTTCCGAACGGCGCTGGCTTCCCACAGACCATGGCACTCCGACGTACCGCATTCTCTATGCAGGAACAGTAGTAACGATCAGCCAAAACTCACAAGATGATGAACTGCATGCATTTGTTGTGCAAGATGATGCGATCTATCGTACCGAATTAATTATTTTTGATCATCTTTGGAAGGCTCTTGGCCACTCCCTAGATCATTAGACCTTCTTTATCTATGTGTGGAATTATCGGATATATCGGAATAAAACAAGCGACCCCTCTTCTTTTGCAAGGGTTGCGCCGTCTTGAATATCGAGGATACGACAGCGCAGGCATTGCTGTTTTGGGACAGCATGGCATTAGTATAGAGCGAGCTGTGGGGCGTATTGATAATTTGATAGATAAAATTGGCGGGCACACGATCGAAGGCACCATGGGTATTGCGCATACTCGATGGGCGACTCATGGGGGAGTTACAGAGTTCAATGCTCATCCTCATCGGGGCTGTGGCGAAGATATCATTCTTGTCCATAACGGCATTATTGAAAATTATCGTGAGCTTCGCAAAGAATTCTCAGAAAAACATACATTTGTTTCGCAGACTGATTCGGAAATTCTCGCGCATCTCATCGAGTCCCATTACGATGGCAACCTACGTCACAGTGTTGCGCAGGCGTTGCAACACGTACATGGCACCTATGGTCTGGTTGTTATGCACAGAGATCATCCCGATACTCTGATCTGCGCACGTATGGGAAGTCCGCTTGTAATCGGCATGGCGGATGGAGAATACTATGTCGCATCTGACCCCACGCCGCTTCTTACCCACACAAAAGATGTTACGTTTCTTGATGATGGAGAGATTGCAGAACTTACACGAGAAGGGATCAACATATATACGCTTCGTGAAACTCGCATCCATAAAGACATCCAACATATTGATTGGGATGATGAGCAAGCTCAAAAGCAAGGATATCCGCATTTTATGCTCAAAGAAATTTTTGATCAACCCACGGTGTATAAAGATGCGCTTCGGGGTCGTATTATCGAAGATGAAGGCACTGCGTATCTTGGTGGATTAAATCTCACTCCTGAAGAGATCCGTAACGTAAATCGCATTGTGTTCGTTGCCTGTGGCACCGCATATCATACGGGCATGATCGGGAAATACATATTTGAACGCCTCATGGAAATACCCTGCGAAGTTGATGTGGCATCTGAATTTCGCTATCGCGATTGTGTACTCGATGAGCATACGTTGGTTTTTGTGATTTCTCAATCCGGTGAAACTGCAGACACGCTCGCTGCGGTGCGCGAGGCAAAACGAAAAGGTGCGATTGTACGCGGCATAGTAAATGTAGTGGGATCCACGATTGCTCGCGAAACAGAGGGCGGGACATACATTCATGCAGGCCCGGAGCTTGCAGTTGCTTCCACCAAAGCATACACAAACATGATCGCAGTACTCCTCCTTGCTGCTCTGGAGTTTTCTCGTATGAAAAAAATGAATGTGGCAGCCGGACAACGCATGATCCATGCTCTTTATGAGATTCCAGAAAAAATGAAAAAGATGTTAGAACAAAGCGAGCATATCAAAACGCTGGCTGAAAAGCATAAGGAGTATCGAGATTTCCTTTTTTTGGGCAGAGGCGTAAATTATCCTGTCGCATTGGAAGGCTCTCTGAAACTCAAAGAGATTTCTTATATCCATAGTGAAGGATATCCTGCCGGAGAAATGAAGCATGGCGTGAACGCACTTTTGGATCCTGCATTTCCGGTCTTTGCCATCATGACTAAGAATTCTTTGTACGAAAAAATGCGAAGCAATATCGAAGAAGTCCGCGCGCGAGGAGGCAAGATTATTCTGCTCGCAACCGAAGGCGATGAGGATGCGCGTGACTTTTCCGAGGATATAATTTTTGCCCCCCCCACCATGGAGCTTCTCGAGCCACTTCTCAATACTCTGCCGTTGCAACTTTTTGCCTATCATATGGCAGTAGCGCTTGGGCGTGATGTCGATCGGCCGCGGAATTTGGCAAAGAGCGTAACAGTGGAATAGTGCATGGCAACGAAACACATGAAACAGTTTTTTACATACATACCAGAGAGAGTACAGTCTCTTTTTGAAGGATTGCCAGAAGGTCAGATGTGGATTCTTTTTCCACGAATTGAAGAATACCTTCGTTTCATCATCAAGCCCGGGAATCGTGGCGTCATTCATGGTGATGTGCATATCGAAGACATTGTAGAGATCGGTGAGGGTACCACCATTGAACATGGCGCAGTGATCAAAGGGCCGACTATTATTGGAAAGAATTGTGAAATCCGTTCTGGCGCATATATTCGCGGCAGCGTGATTACAGGAGATAATTGTGTTATCGGCCATACCACAGAGTTGATTCGATCGATCCTATTTGACGGAGTAAGGCTTGATCACTTTAATTATGTGGGTGATTCAGTGCTTGGCAATAACGTTCATTTTGGTGCCGGCGCCAAGGTGGCGAATCTGCGATTCGACGAGGCTAAGATCGTGATTGATGGCAAAGACACAGAACTGAAAAAATTTGGAGTGATCCTGGGTGATCGGTGCCAACTTGGTGTGAATACTGCAGTAGGTCCGGGAATTATTTTTGAAAAGGATGTATGGTTTCTTTCATCATATCGAGTAACATCGGGAGTGTATGGACGTGAAGAAATTAAGAATCTGGTCCAACCCTACACTAACCTTTAACCCTTGCGTGAATGATTCTCTACGAGCATGAAGGGAAAAATTTGTTTCGTTCCTATGGCATAAAGACTCCGCAGAGTGTGCTCGTTTCTGCGCGAGAAGAGCTTGCACATATCGTGTGGGACATATTTCCGTGCGTTCTCAAAGTTCAGGTGCTCAAAGGGAAACGAGGATTGCATAGCGGTATTTTTTTTGCTGAGAATACGGAAGACTTGTCACAAAAGGGTGAAATGCTTTTTGCTCAGCCGTTTCAAGGAGAGCAGGTGTGTGCAATTTTGGTCGAAGAAAAAATTTCCATACTTGCGGAATGGTATCTTTCCATGACCTATTCGACAAGATATTTTTCTCCCGTGTTACTTTTTTCTTTTTCTGGCGGAAATCATGTTGAGGAGCAAAGAGACATATTTGAAACAGTGATCCACCCGGTGCGAGGATTTGAAGAATTTCGGATTCGCAATTTTTTTCTTAAGTGCGGAGTGCGTGGAAAAGATCTTCTTGCGCTTGTTTCTCTTTCGCGTTCGCTGTATACGCTTTTTTCGGAAGAAGACGCGCGATTGGCAGAAATAAATCCGTTGGTGCGGCTCAGTGAAGGAGAGTTTCGAGCGCTTGATGCCAAGGTAATACTTGATGACGACAGCGAATATCGGCATACATGGCACTACCCTTCGCGTACTGTCATGGGGCGCGCGCCGACTCCTCGGGAGCAAGCCGTACGAGTTATTGATACGGGTGAATTTTATTATCGCGGTACCGCAGGAAAATATATCGAATTCGATGGAAACATCGCATGCCTTTTTTCCGGAGGAGGAGCAAGTATCAGCATGATGGACGCGCTTGAGGCAGTTGGCGGTCGGGCCGCAAATTATACAGAGTATTCCGGCAATCCTCCACGTGAAAAAGTCTATGAGCTTGCAAAGATTGTGTTTTCAAAACCCAATGTAAAAGGAATATGGATCGTCGGGGGTGTTGCAAATTTTACGCACATCGGAGAAACAATGGCAGGAATCGCAGATGCTCTGCGCGATGTCGCTCCCTCAGTGCCAATCGTTGTGCGCCGCGCAGGCCCTTTTGAAGAAGAAGGTCGATCGCGTATGGAGCAAACCGCTCGAGAAAAAAATTTGAACCTTTCGTGGTACGGAAGAGAAGTTTCCATGACGGATACGGCAAAAATACTTATGGATAAAATTTCTATATGAGCATTTTGATAGATGAATCTACCCGCCTTCTTATTCAAGGCATTACGGGCAAGGAGGGGCGGCGAGCAAGCATTGCCGCACGCGCGTATCATACGATCGTAGTTGCAGGTGTCACTCCCGGCAAAGGCAGCCAGAACATTGACGGTATCCCTGTATATGACAGCATTGAACACGCGTTCAAATATCATCCCGATATCAATGCCACAGCGATTTATGTACCTCCTTTTGCTGCCGCAGATGCCATCAGAGAAGCAATCGCAGCCGGGATTCCTCTTATCAACGTGATGACTGAGCGCATTCCGATTCGGGACACTGCGGAGTGCCTTGCATTGGCTCATCGGCATAAAGTGAGGATCGTGGGGCCGGCATCTTTGGGTATTATCAGTTCTGGAAAGGGGCGTATCGGAGTCGCGGGAGGAGATGATCCTGATGCGATCTATGCTCTCGGCACTGTCGGAGTCATCTCACGATCCGGCGGCATGATGAACGAAGTTTCTTGGCAGCTTCGACGCAAAGGGATTGGCATCTCTACTGCAATTCACGTTGGCGGTGATCTCTTGATCGGTACGCCCTATGCAGACGCATTGAAACTTTTTGAAGCGGATCCGGATACCAAAGGCGTTGTATTGTTTGGAGAAGTAGGCGGAGAATATGAATGTGTTGTCGCCGAAATGCTTTTAAAGAAACAGTTTACAAAACCCTTGGTTGTTTTTATCGGTGGAAAATTCGCGCAACAACTTCCTGAGGGTATGACGATCGGCCATGCAGGCGCATTGATAGAAAAAGGGAAGGGCTCTGTGCAAGAGAAAGAAACAGCTCTTCGCGCGAGTGGGGCAACAGTCGTTGATCGTTACGAAGATATGGCCATCGTAATTAAGGATGTGGTATGAATCCCGTTAGAGGGTCTCGACAGGAAAAATCTTAAATTTTTCCTTACGGCAACAACGACATTGTAACATAATACTCTATGACTATAGCAATTATCATAAATCATAAGGCGACAGCCCTCTAACGGGATGAAATGGCGCACAGCAATTAGCGAAGTGGAACACGGCAAAGAATCTATCCGTGGCTATGAGTTGACCTCATTGATGGCAAAAAAAAGTTTTAGCGATGTGGTATTTTTAGTATTGCGCGGCACATTGCCATCTGCAGCTGAAGCGAGAATGATGGATGCGTTGCTCGTTGCGTGTATTGATCATGGTATTGGAGTTGCGTCAGCGGTTGTGTCTCGGCTTACGGCATCGACAGGCAATAGTCTGCACACTGCGCTTGCAAGCGGGATCCTTGCGTTTGGGAAACTCCATGGCGGAGCAGCACAGGATGCGGCAGAATTTTTTTCGTCGCAGAAAGACACAGCAGACATTGATGTATTGATTGGATCCTTGAAAGAAAAAAAGATTCGTGTTCCGGGGTACGGCCATAAAGTTCTTTTGGAAGATTCTCGCGTGACTGCCTTGTGTGCCAAGGCGCGTGAACTGGGTTTTTTTGGAACATATTGCGAATTTGCGTTGATGGTAGAAAAATCGCTCAATGCAGTTTCGTCAAAGAAATTGCCACTGAATATAGACGGAGCACTGGCGGCAGTCCTTCTTGATATGGGATTTGACCCCATTCAGGCAAGAGGGGTGTTTCTTATCGGACGAGTACCGGGTCTTATTGCGCACATTCATGAGGAAATGACTCAAGGCCCTGGACTGCGACGCTTACGCGAAGATGAGTATGAGTATACGGGAGGAAAAAATAAAAAAATATGATAGCACTTATTTTCAACAAAAAAAATGGATGGGAGACTTCAAAGGGGTTTGAAATGAAAGAAGTATCCGCTCCTGCACTGAATGAAAAAGAAAACAAAACTGACGCGCACGCCGTCATCATTAAGGTGCACTATGCAGGCGTATGTGGTTCTGATCGGGGAATATGGTTGCGTCACGCATTCCGCGATCAAATTCTCGGGAGTCTTGAAATGGAGCAAAAGGAGCATCGCATTGTCGGGCACGAGTTCTTTGGTGAAGTTGTCCAAGTCGGATCTCGGGTCGAAGCAGAGTACCATATACGCAAAGGCGATTTTGTGTCCTGTGAGTCCCATGTTATCTGCAACCAATGTTTTCAATGCGTGCGGGGTGAGAAGCACGTATGTACGAACGAGAAGATTTTAGGTATTTCCCACGACGGAGCATTTGCGGAATTGGTAAAAGTGCCTGCCCATATTGTGTGGAAGACTAACACATCAAAGATTCGTCCGGAAGTTGCCGCTATGCAGGAGCCGTTTGGCAATGCTGTCCACGCCGCGCGCAAGGTGGATCTTCGAGGTAAAACAGTTGCCTTGTGCGGCTTGGGCCCTATCGGGCTTTTTGCGGCGCTTGTAGCAAAAGGACTTGGCGCGTCTACAATTATCGGTATCGAACCGAATGAGAAAGCTGCATCCATGGCGCGCGAGCTCGGTGTTGATTATGTGATTCCTTTGAAGCCGCAAGAAAAAACACACCCATTTGAGCATGACCAGAATATCGTAAAAGAGATTTTTGAAATAACAGGTGGCATTGGTGTTGATGTTTCATTCGAGATGGCGGGGTTTAATTCTTCCGTAAACAATGCAATCCTCTCGACACGAAGAGGCGGCGATGTTATTCTGTTTGGTATCAAATCGGGAAACTTTACGATCGAACACTACGATCGTCTTATTGTGCGAGGACTTACTCTGCATGCAGTCATCGGTCGTCGTGTATTTGAAACGTGGGAAACAACACGTTCTCTTCTTGAGGATACACGCAATGGAATTCAAGAGAAAATGTTTAATGTGATTTTGCAGCGTGGTGAAGGGACAATCTTGCCCATCAAAGACTATACAGTAGAGCGCTTTGAGCAGATGATGCTCCACCATCCAAAGATTTTAATCCAGTTTTAGTATCTGCACCCTATCATATGTATTCCTTTCAAGATCAATTACAACAAGAACTCGAGGAAATAAAATCGGCAGGAATGTATAAGGAAGAAAAGGTAATCGAAGGCCGGCAAGGCGCTCAGATTATGATTGACGGGAAAAAATTACTTAATTTTTGCGGCAATAATTATCTTGGACTTGCGTCTTCATCGGAGTTAGTGAAAGCCGCGCAGGAAGGAATGGAACGGTACGGTTTTGGCATGGCGAGCGTTCCTTTTATTTGTGGCACCAATACGTTACATAAAGATTTGGAGGCAGAGGTTGCAAGGTTTTTTCGTCAGGAAGATGCTATTTTGTATACTTCTTGTTTTGACGCGAATACTGGATTGTTTGAAACTATTTTGAAAGAAGGCGACGCTATATTCAGCGACGAATTAAACCATGCTTCTATTATTGACGGCGTTCGCTTGTGTAAAGCCGAAAGATTTCGTTATAAAAACTGTGATATGGACGATTTAGAGAATCAATTGAAAACTTCCGGAAACAGACGGAGAAAATTAATCGCGACTGATGGCGTATTCAGTATGGATGGCATCACGGCAACGCTTAAAGAAATTTGCGATTTAGCTGATACATACGGGGCATCGGTTATGGTAGATGATTCTCATGCCAGCGGAGTGCTGGGTAAAACCGGTAGGGGAAGCATAGAGCAGGCTGGAGTTATGGACAGAGTGGACATTGTAACCTCGACATTTGGTAAGGCTTTGGGTGGAGCAGGAGGCGGATTTACCGCGGGTCGTAAAGAAATAATTAATGTTTTACGGCAAAGAAGCCGTACGACATTATTTTCTAACAGTGTATCTCCCGCCATTACTGCCGCGGCTTTGTATGTGCTACAGAATTTTGACGGCACGTTTTCTCATCTGCGTGGGCAGTTGATTGAAAATACTTATTATTTTAGATCGGGAATGGAAAAATTGGGGTTTACATTAGGAGGCGATGGCACGCATCCTATCACGCCGGTTATGCTGTTTGAAGAAAAACTAGCCACAGAGATGGCATCTGCCTTATTTGAAAAAGGCATTTATGTGCGCGGTTTCACCTACCCGGTGGTTCCGAAAGGAAAAGCCCGCATTCGCGTGCAGATTTCTGCGGCACACACAAAGGAACATCTCGATACGGCCTTGCACGCATTTAAAGAGATAAAAGAAAATTCATGAAAAATATCGTAATCATCGGAGGCGGAACAGGGACTCTTACTCTTTTGAAAGGGTTGCGATCGTTTCCGACGAATAATAGCGTAATTGTTTCTACTGCAGATGATGGAGGGTCAACGGGGCGACTTCGCAAAGAATTGAATGTCATGCCGCCTGGCGATTTGCGGCAGTGTCTGCTTGGGCTCTCGTTTACCGATCCAATTTTACAGAAACTGTTCTCTTATCGTTTTGATCGGGGGTCACTGCTTGGCCACACTGTTGGGAATATTTTGATTGCCGCATTGGAAAAAATTACCGGCAATATCGAAGAGGCGTTGAAATTGTGTGCAAAATTACTCAATGTACGAGGGCAGGTCGTACCGGTGATGCTCGCCTCGACAAAACTTTCCGCCACATTGGAAAACGGAATACGCATCATGGGTGAGCATCATATTGACGAACCACGGTATAATGGCAATTTAAAAATCGTTGCAATGAAACTTTCACCTGTGGGCCCTGCGAATCATCGTGCGATTCGATTGATCCATGACGCGGATGCAATTGTGTTTGGCCCCGGTGATCTTTATACGAGCACGCTGCCGAATATTTTAGTGCGCGGCATGGCAGATGCGATACGGTCCTCAAAAGCTCAGAAGATTTTAGTTGCCAACATTATGACGAAATTCGGCCAGACAAATGGTTTTGCTGCATCAGATTTTTTTACCACATTAAATCGCTATCTTGGAGCTCATAATGGCAAAGACGGTATTGATGTCGTGATTGTGAACACAAAAAAACCCACCTCTGCTCTTTTGAAAAAATACAAATTGGGAAAAGCGGAATTTGTACAGCCAGATATTGATGAATGTAGAAAGAAAGGAGCGCGAGTTATCGCTTCGGATTTTATTGCGAACGGGACAATTAAAAAAGTGAAAGGCGACAGTCTTCAAAGAAGCATTTTGCGCCACGATTCGGAAAAAATCGCAAAAGCGATTTTTGATTGTGTCAGATAACAGAACCGATACTCCTTTCAATACCCAGTCGTCTCAAAGAACGAAGGGAGTTTTTTATCGTTGATCTCTACTTTTTCTTTCTGACAATAAGATATCTTCCACGCTCAACTCCAAAAACCCCACTTCGTTCTCGTATCGACTCAAAGGTATTGAAAGGGGTATCGGTTCGGCGAGTTATTTATTATGTGGTTCTCTTTGTTTGTTTCTTCAAGTCTTGAGTGCAAGCGCTTCGATTCCGGGTAAGCTCCCCTTTTCCATAAATTCCAACATCGCTGCACCGCCGGTAGATACGTGCGAGATTTTTTCCAGATATTCTTTTTTTGAAATTGCGGCAAGGGTATCTCCTCCTCCTACGACTGATGTCGCATCACTATTTTCCGTGATCGAGAAATAGATGAAATCTGTCCCCCTTCGATATTGAGAATTTTCAAAATATCCGACAGGGCCATTCCATATAATTGTTTTTGCTTTACTGATCAGGGCGCCATATTTTGCTTGGCTTTCCGGGCCAATATCAAGAATCTGGTCTTCTTTGGTAAGGTCGGTGATTCTTTTGATTTTACTTCCGTTATTCGTATCTTTAGGATCTCCAACTGCGACATCGGAAGGCAGGATTACGGCAGTATTTTTTTGCGCTGCCACAAAAAGCAGTCTTCGTGCATGTTCAATGCGTTCATATTCGCAGAAACTTTTTCCGACTTCATATCCTTGCGCCGCCAAAAATGTATTTGCAAGTCCTCCGCCGATGAGAAGGTAATCCGCAAGTTCGAGCAACCTTCCGATCAACGCAATTTTGGTGGCGATCTTTGCGCCACCAATGATTGCAACAAATGGTTTTTCGGGATCGTCTAATAGCTTTCCGATCATCCCCACTTCCTTTTTAAGCAGAAGCCCTCCGTAGGAAGGCAGATACAGCGGGACGCCAACAACCGATGCATCGGTGCGATGACTTACGCCAAACGCGTCATTCACATACACTTGCGCAAGAGATGCAAGTTTGCGGGCGAATGCTTGGTCGTTTTGTTTTTCTTCTGCGTAGTAGCGGATATTTTCCAACAAAAGAATTTGATTCTGAGCTTGATCTTTCGGATAGGTCTGGATGTGTTTTTTCGCCTCGCCTTCTTCGGTTTTTTCAACCACCAGCTCTGTAAGGAAATCATCTACCACTGTGATTTTATAAGAGGGAAGATACTGCTGGAGTTTTTCCGCCACTACCTTCAAGGAATATTTTGGATCTCGCCCTTCGGGACGGCCAAGATGGGACACAATAATAAGCCGATTATTGTTTTTGAGAAGATGTTGGATCGTGGGGAGCGATTGCTGCATGCGCGTATCATCCGCTATTTCAGAGGTTGAATCCATGGACACATTAAAATCAACCCGCAAAAGAACTTTCTTGTTTTTTATTTCGCTCTCATCTACGTATTGTATCTTTGGCATTGGCATATCTCGATTGGTTACATACTATGAATTATAGAGGTTTTTACACTTTCCATTCTTCCACTGCTTGTTTATAGCTTTCGGGATTACCGACATCAAACCACTGTCCCGCGAAGATATAGCCGGTAAGCTTATGTTGTTCCACAAGTTTTGGAAATACGTCCTTTTCCAATCTTTTTGCGTGCGGGGTGACGGAATCAAAGATGTTCGGTTCACAAATATAGATTCCGACATTGATGATTTTTGAAAGATCCTTGCGATGATCCGGTTTTTCCAGGAATGAGTATACTCTGCTTCCTTGCACGCGTACGACCCCCCAATCCGATGACTTCGCGACCGATGTCAGCGCCATAGTGGCAACTCCATCATTTGCAATATGGAAATCGAACATATCGTCGTAATTGATTTTGGCAAGCACGTCAGCATAGTAAAGGACAAACGGCTCGGCGCCGACAAGTTTTTTTACTTGCCGTAATGGTGCCGCCGTCCCGACTTCTGATCCCTTTTGTTCTATATAGGTAATTTTTACTCCGTAGCGGCTTCCATCGCCGACATATTCGCGTATTTTTTCTCCATGGTATCCGATTGAGATGATAATATCGCGAATATCATATCTTCGAAGGTTTTCTATCGTATAATCAAGGACTGGCCTGCCGTTGACTGGTATGAGGCATTTCGGCATTTCGTATGTAAATGGCCTCATCTTCACTCCTTTTCCGCCCGCAAGAATGAGAGCTTTTTTGAGTTTCGGAGCAAAATATCGCGCCAGCACATACTCAATGGCATGGGAGCGGTTGCGAATGCGAGAACCGTCGATGCAGTCATCGAGTTTTTTGAGAATTTCTTTTTTGAGCGTGATTGTGAGGCGTCCGCGGTCCATAGGTAACTTTTCTATTCATCATACTATATCATACGATATGGAGGGTCAAGGATTACTCTGTGGATAGAATGTAGGCTACCTTCGGATAAAATCAAAAGCGGATCCATGTAATGAAAATATGCTATACTGTAATTGATAAGGTTTACTCATTATTATCAACTGAAATAGTATGTCCACTCTAAAGTCGCTTCAGCAACAGATTGATGACCTAAAAAAGCAAAACGAGCGTATCCTTTCTTTGCTTGAAAAAAATAACATACTCAAGAAAGAATCAATCATTACACCCATTCCAATAGTAGCGACTGTTCCGACGACAAGCTCTCCTTCAATCCAACCAGCGCTTAGCATTAGCACTGAAAAGAAAGCATCAAATTTTGAAGAAAATATTGGAATCAAGTGGTTTAGTTGGATCGGGATTGCGGCGTTGGTTATTGGTGTGGGTTTTTTTATAAAATACGCAATTGACAATAATCTTATCAGCTATCTTGCAAGAATTCTCATCGGAGGAGTGTTTGGTGTGTTACTGATTATCGGTGGAGAATACGCCGCCCGCAAGGAAAAATATCTACGATGGGGAAGGGGACTTACCGGTGGCGGATTAGCGATTATATATTTTATAGTATATGCGGCGTATCATTTTGTTGCGTACCGCAATGCGATCGGAATATCGCAAGGCACAGACCTTGCCTTACTCGGCATTGTTGCAGCAGCAACAGTATTTTTTTCTTTGCGAGACAATTCACAAATCATTGCGGCGGAAGCGTTTTTACTAGGTTTTATTACGGCATTACTCGGTGGAGATTTTCAAATTGCAACGCTTCTATACAGTCTTATTTTGGTATCCGCCCTTATTTTCGTTGTTGCGTATAAGAAATGGCCATTGATTGGTATGGGCGGGTTGATAGGTACTTACATTCTCTATGGCATGTGGCAAACAAATCATGGGGCAGAGAATTTTTGGATTGCACTTTCATTCCTCTCGCTCTATTTTTTAGCGCACACTATTCAGACACTCCTCCTTGCATCAAAAGAAAAGAATGACTCCTCTACTATTGAGATTACAAACAGCATCATAACTGTTATCAATGCGGTTTGCTTTTTTGCTTTCGGATTCTATCTGATACGAATTCATGTTCCTGCCGCCGATGCGCTGTTTAGTGTTTCCTTAGCTGTTTTTTATTTTTTTCTCAGTTATATCTCACGCGTGTATCATCGGCGAGCTGTCATGGATACGAGCCTGTACGCAGGAATATTATTTTTAACGATTGCAATTCCATTGCAATTTGATCAGCCATGGATAACGCCCGCATGGTCTTTATTGACCTTACTTTTCACGATGCTTGGCATTCGATTTCGCTATCACGCCTATCTCTATTCCTCTTACTTTGTTGGTGGCATCACCTTACTTAAAACTATCTTTTATGACGCGTGGGAACTTCACCCATTGCATTTTGATGCCTTCATGGATAGTACAAGGTTTTTTTCTTTTCTTTTTACAACAATCTGTTTTGCTATCATCTCCTTCGTCGCATGGAAGAACAAAAAAATCAGCGGATATGGCATATCACACGCTCCGTTGGTATATTCGGTTTCAGCTTCATTCCTACTTTGCGTTACAATATTTCTTGAATTCATAGAGTATCCGCATCTGATCACGGCCTTGTGGTCGTTGTGTGCTTTTATCTTACTTTGCCTATTCCTCAATACACCGTTTCGCGAATCTAAATATCAAGGAATTACCCTGAGTTTTATCGTGGCGGCAAAAGTTATTTTTTTTGATGGCTTCATAGTGACATCTGGCGCATACCTGCTTGGAATGAATTGGAGAGTGTTTGCGTTTGCCTCAGGTATCGCATTATTCTATTGCGCGAGCAGCTATCTCTACGCACAGAGAGGAAAAGGGACAGAGAAAGATACTAATTCTTTAATTGAGATCTATAGCATACTTGGTACAGTTGCCAGCGTGCTTCTTATTCTATTGGAGCTCAAAAACTATTGGATTTCTTTTGGTTGGGGTGCGCTCGGATTATTTCTTTTGTTGGTTGGGTTTTATCAAGGACGGCGACAGTTGAGATATCAGGGCATTGTGCTTCTCGGATTTACCATTTTTAAAGTGTTTCTTTACGACACTCGAGAGTTCAGCACGCTCTATCGGACCATTTCTTTTATGCTCCTCGGAGGCATATTACTTGGGACATCTTTTTTGTATTCAAAGTATAAGGATAAGCTGAAAGAGATTTTATAGTGGAGATTTCTTTAAGTGTAAGATCCAACGTATGCCGCACAAACTTGCAAGTTACTTTTCCCGTCGTATTCCCATTGATCATGGAAAGGGATGTTTTTTATATGACGAGCGTGGCAAAGAATATCTTGATTGCATTGCCGGTTGGTGTGTCGGTTCGGTGGGGTGGGGTAATGAAGAAATAAAAAAAGCAATTATCGCAGAAGCTGAATTTGGAAGATATGTGCCGGCCTTTTTGCAATTTAGAGGGTGGGAAGAATTTGCAAAATTATTGATTACAATTTCACCGAATCCGAAACTTGCGCGCGCGATTCGGTGTACTTCTGGATCAGAAGCAGTGGAGTTTGCCATAAAGTGCGCGCGTGCAGCAACAGGGAAACAGGATATTGTATCCATTGATGGCGTGTATCATGGCCATACGTATGGAGCAGCCGCTGTAGGAGAAGCATGCTTGCGTAAAGGAAGCGGCATTGATCCTTGCCCTTCTGGGTTTTTAAAACTTCCGCTTCCTCATCCGCTTCGTGGGCCATCGGAAAGCGTTGTCATCACTGAATTTGAAAAACTTGTTGCTACCAAAAAAACCATAGCCGCATTTTTGAGTGAACCTGTGTGGACCAATGCAGGCGCAATTGTGCCTTCTCCTTCTTTCTATCCGACAATCGAGCGCATTTGCAGAAAAAATAACATCCTTTTTATCATGGACGAGGTAGCAACAGGATTTGGTCATTGCGGGACATTATTTGCAAGCCAATTATGGGGTGTGAAACCGGATATTCTCTGTCTTGGAAAAGCAATCACTGGCGGGTATAGCACATTGGCAGCGACCCTTATCACTCAATCCATTTATTTGAGAACATTTCGTATGCCGTCGTATGTGACGTTTGGATGGGTTCCTTTGGATTTGGCTGCAGCGCGTGCAAATGTGGAAATCATTGTTCGGGATCGTGTGTGGGAAAATGCAAAATATGTCGGGGCGTATTTTTTGGAAAAGTTGCAGAAGTTTAAAGATCGTAAGAATGTAGGCGACATACGAGGCGTTGGTTTGGTATTGGGAATTGAGATTGTAAAAAATAAAAAAAATAATGCACCACATATCGTCAAAGCATTGTTTCTTCAAAATGCCTGCGCGCGTCGTGGGCTTCTCTTGGAAGTTGCCGATAATACATTATTTATGACCCCTTCTCTTATTTTTACAAAAGAACTTGCAGACGCGGCCGTTGCGATTTTGGATCGCGTGTTATGACTTTTCGATCTCGCGCGGCCGGTGCAAAAGAACTTGCAGAAGCCCTCATACAATATAAAGACACACACGATACTGTTGTTGTTGCATTGCCTCGCGGCGGTATAGTGGTAGGGCGCGTGATTGCAGACGCTCTTGGATTGCCGCTTGATATTGTCGTACCTCGCAAGATCGGATATCCCGGCAATGAAGAGTATGCGATCGGAGCCATTACCGAAACTGGCGACACAATCTGGAACGAAGATGAGTATGCACATACGGACAAAAAATTGCTTACGCAAAATATTGAAAAAGCATATCGCGAAGCAAAACGGCGACTCTCAGTGTATCGCAAAGGTATGAAAGAGCGTGACTGGCGCGGGAAAATCATCCTTCTCGTTGATGACGGGATTGCAACAGGACTGACAATGCGCGCGGCAATTAAAAGTGTGAAGACATTGGGAGCAGAAACTATTATTGTTGCAGTTCCGGGAGGACCCGCCGATACTATTGATATGCTAAAAAAAGAGAGTAGTGTACATGAGGTTGTAGTACTTGAGATTCCAGATACGTTTTATGCAGTCGGCCAGCTCTATGAAGAATTCGGTCAAGTAGAAGACAATGAAGTAATAACACTTCTCAACCCTCTATTCTACACCTTGTAGTCTAATCCTCTCGCTTACGTTCATGATCGTCTACACACTTCCCGACCCCACATCGTGCGAACAATACATTCGAGATCATGTATCCACCGATCTTTCCGAGTCGGCAGTGTGGAAGACGTTTCCAAGCGGTGAGTTTTATGTCCGTCTTTTGAGGGTTGAAAAAAAAGTTGTGATTGTCGGACGTACGTGGGGCAGTGCAGACAATCTTTGGAGGACCTTGCTTTTAGTTCATACTGCCAAACAAAATGGAGCAGAACATATTATACTTGTCCTGCCATATTTTGCATATTCCCGCCAAGATCGCCAACGCCTGGAAGGCGAACCGTTTTCCGGCGCATTACTTGCTCAGCTTTTTGCGAGCAGTGGCGCACGCCAGATCATTTCAATAGACCTTCATAGCAAGCGTATACAAGACGCAAGCCCGATTCCTTTGGCAAGCATCTCTTTTGTCGAAGAGCTCGCGTCTGTATTTAAGAAAGAGCCGAATATACCGCAAGACGTGACAGTTGTGGCTCCCGACAAAGGCGCAAAGGATCATTCAGATACATTTGCCTCATTGCTGCAAGAAGATAAGAAGTGTGTGTGGATAGAAAAAGAACGCGATCCGCATACTGGCAAAGTGCAGTACCGCGCATTTCATGGAGCTGATCATAATGGAAGCGCAGTGCTTCTCGACGATATGCTTGATACGGGCGGTACGATTCAGGAATCCGTACGGGTTCTTCGGCAACGAGGGTTTCAGGATATTTCCCTTTGCATCACGCACCCGATTTTTTCAGGAGACGCCGCAGATCGTATACGCGCTCTGGGTTTTTCTCATATTTTTGTCTCTGACACTATCCCTCTTTCACAATCAGTCGCTGCGCTTCCCGGTATTCACGTGATATCCGCAGGACAGGTACTTGTGAATGCTATCTCCCGATACCTTCATATGTGAAGCCTGCGTTTTTTGCCGCGTGAGGGTCAAGTATATTCATTCCATCGACAATGAGCGTTCCACCCATTGTTTTTTTTACTTCAAAGAGATCCATGTTTTTAAATTCATCCCACGCAGTCAATAGAAGCAGTGCGTCTGCTTTTTGAAACGCTTCATTGATCGTAGAAGTAAATACGATCTCGTGTGCGCGGCTCGAAAGTTTTTTAAAGGATTCAATTGCAACAGGATCATACGCTCGGATCACTGCGCCTTGATCAAGGAGCTCTGAGATAATGCGCAAAGACGGGGCGTCGCGCACGTCATCAGTCATGGGCTTGAATGCAAGTCCAAGAACAGCAATTACTTTTCCTTTCAATTGCCCCAGGTGGGTGGTGAGTTTTTGAATCACAATACGGTATCGCAGATCATTTACTGTTGCAAGCGCTTTGATGATTCTAAATTCATACCCGTGTTCCTCTCCGCTCAGTGCGAGAGCCTTTACGTCTTTGCCAAAACAGCTTCCGCCATATCCAATACCCGCACGCAAGAAATGCGGACCGATCCTTTGGTCGAGTCCGATTGCATACGCTACTTCATTCACGTCTGCCCCTACAAGTTCACAAAAATCAGCAATTTCATTAATGAAAGAAATGCGAAGGGCAAGCATGGAGTTGCTTGCATATTTGATGAGTTCAGCAGTTGGGATGTTCGTAGCGATAAATGGAATTCCATCTTCGATCAAGGGGCGGTAGAGAGCGTGAAGTCTTTCCTCTGCGTTGGGATGATTGACACCCACAACAATCCGATCTGGTTTGAGAAAGTCCGCGACTGCAGTCCCCTCTTTTAAAAATTCCGGATTTGAAGCTACAAAAAAAGCATCATCGCCTCTCGCCTCTCGGATCACTTCTCGAATTTTTTCAATAGTTCCGACCGGCGCTGTTGATTTGTTGATAAACAATGTGCCGGGCTTGCAGGCGGGCGATACTGTCCTTACCGCATTGAGTAGATAGGTAAGATTTGCCTTGCCGTATTCTCCTTGGGGCGTATTCACTGCAAAGAACACAGCCTCTGCATTTTTGACAGCTTCGATTGTGTTTGTTGTGAATGTGATCGTGCCTTTTTGGAGGTTTTCTTTCAGGAGGTCTTCCAAGCCGATTTCGTAGATCGGACAGACACCCTGCGAGAGTTTTTCTATTTTTGCCGCATCGATATCCGTACAGGTGACAGAGTGTCCAAAATGAGAAAATCCTACACCTGCCGTAAGGCCCACATACCCGCTTCCAATGATTGTGATGTTCATATGCTAGAAATTATCATGATAAATACTACGTTGTCTATAGCCATACCTTCATTGAATCATGAAGTTAAAGATGCCTGTAAAATTTATTGCCATTGGTGAGGCGTACGCACGCTCCTATTTTTTATGTATTTTTCCTCCATTTTCCCCTTGTACTTCTCCTTCGGGCATGGTAAAATTTATCCATTCAATTATAGATTTTATGGTCATTCAATGGTACGGACACGCGTGTTTTCGGATCCAAGGAAACAGTACTGATGTAGCAATCCTTATAGATCCTTTTGATGCAAGTATCGGCTGGAAACTCCCTCGTTTGTCGGCAGATGTTGTCTTGGTAAGCACAGATACAAAAGAACATAATGCTCTCGAAACGGTAAAAAAAGGGGAAGGCAAAGAGCCATTCATTATTCAAGAGGCAGGAGAATATGAAGTACGCGGAGCTCTTATCCACGGCATTCCTCTTTCTTTATCAAGCAGGATCTTTGTGATCCGCGTGGACGAAATGACAATCCTCCATTGCGGGTCGCTCAATCGCGAACTTACAGAATCCGAGCTTGATAATATCGGTCGTGTTGATATTCTTGTGCTTCCCATTGGCGGGGGGAATGTATTGGATGCAAAAAAAGCAAATGAAATCGTCAGTGAGATTGAGCCGCGTATTGTGATCCCAATGCAGTATCGCCTTACTGGACTTAGAACCGTGCATGAACCCGCTGATCCATTTTTTAAAGCTCTTGGAATAAAGCCACCCGAGGCGCAAGATAAATACAAGATTCTCAAAAAAGATTTGCCTGCAGGTGAAATGCAGCTCGTAGTATTGCAACCCGCATGAAAGAAAAGAATCCTTTGACTTTTTGGGTTATTGTCGGTATTTGTTTTTCTGTTGTGGTGATTACCTGGCTACCGATTACATTCAAAAGAATGAAAGACATGTTTGGATCTCTTTCTGAACAGACAAAGACTACAAGCGAAGAAGCAAAAAAAGTATGGGAAACGCAAGGAAGGCAAGAAATCAATGTGATCATCAATGAAATATCAGGACTTGGGAGCAGTACTCACTCAATTCAGCCGCCTCTGTCTGAATTCACTGCAAGCTTGAAAGATCAACTATTACAAAACGCTTCTTCTTCAGCAACAAGCACGCAATAACTATTCGATATGAAAAAAAAGCATAGATTGCAATCAAAACATACGAGCGCACCATCTGTACCATCGGTGGAGGTCGTGGCAGCGCACGTAATACCAAGAAACATTGTTGACGAAATGCAAGAGTCGTATCTCGACTACGCGATGTCGGTTATTATTTCCCGCGCGTTACCGGATGTGCGCGATGGGCTCAAGCCGGTACACCGCCGCATTTTGTATGCAATGTGGGACATGGGTTTAAAGGCAAGCGCGAAATTTCGCAAATCCGCAACGATCATTGGCGAATGTCTTGGAAAATATCATCCTCACGGCGACATTTCTGTGTACGACGCATTAGTGCGTATGGCACAAGATTTTTCCATGCGCAGCCCCCTTGTTCACGGACAAGGCAATTTTGGTTCGGTTGACGGGGATTCTGCGGCTGCGTACAGGTATACCGAAGCAAAACTTTCCAAGATTGCCGAGGAGCTCCTCTACGACATTGATAAAGAAACTGTTCCTTTTGTCCCAAACTATGATGGCACACACAAAGAACCGACTCTGCTTCCCGCAAAACTGCCCAACCTTCTTTTAAATGGCACTTCCGGTATCGCGGTTGGGATGGCAACCAATATCCCTCCGCACAATCTTGGCGAACTGTGTGGCGCGATCATCCATTTGATCCAAGATCCGGAAGCTGATGTGGACGATTTAATGGAATATGTCAAAGGGCCGGATTTTCCCACTGGTGGAATCATGTATGACATCAAAGCTCTCACGCAGGCATATACCACTGGTCGTGGAGGTATTGTGGTACGCGCACGTACGGAGATTGTTGAGGCAAAAAACGGCGCGTTTCAAATCCTCATCACAGAGATTCCCTATCAAGTCAATAAATCAAACGTACTCGAAAAAATTGCAGAGCTCGTGCAAACAAAAAAAATCGAAGGCATTCGAGATCTTCGAGATGAGTCCAATAAAGAAGGCATCCGGGTTGTCATAGAGCTTAAAAAAGACACGTATCCCAAGAAAATTCTCAACCAACTTTTTAAATCAACACAACTACAAGACACGTTCCATTTCAATATGGTTGCGCTTGTCGATGGGATCCAGCCGCGGACTCTCACACTCAAATCCGTATTGGAAGAATTTATTAAGCATCGTAAGTTCGTCGTGGTAAAACGGGCAGAATATGATTTGGCAAAAGCTCGTGATCGTGCACATATTCTCGAAGGCCTCAAGATGGCTCTTGATGCTATTGATGCTGTGATAAAAACAATCAAGCAGTCCAAAGATCGCGATGAGGCAAAAGCGAACTTGATGAAAAAGTTTAGACTCTCTGAGCGTCAGGCAATTGCGATCCTCGAAATGCGCCTACAACAACTCGCAAATCTTGAACGCCTTAAGATTGAACAAGAGCTCAAAGAGAAACGTGCATTGATTCGCGAGCTCGAAGCGTTGCTTGGATCTCCGAAGAAAATTTTAGGCGTAGTCAAAGAAGAAACTGAAGAAATTCGCACTAGGTATCACGATGAGCGTAGAACTCAGGTCGTCAAGGGAGGAGTAGATAAATTTCAGCAAGAAGATTTGATTCCAAATGAATCAACCATCGTTGTCATTACCCGTGACGGATATATCAAACGGCTTCCTCCCGACACATTCCGCATTCAAGAGCGTGGCGGCAAAGGCGTACTAGGCCTCACCACAAAAGAAGAAGATACAGTAGATCACCTTTTTAGTTGTATGACGCACAATGATCTTCTCTTTTTCACTACGCGTGGAAGAGTGTTCCAGCTCAAAGCATACGATGTCCCACTTGCATCGCGTACGGCAAAAGGACAAGCGATTGTGAATTTCTTGCAACTTTCCGCAAATGAAAAGATTACTGCCATTCTTTCGCTTGCCGATCTTACAAAATACAAGTTCCTCATGGCGGTCACGAAGAATGGGCTTACAAAAAAAACTGATATTGAAGATTTCAAATCAGTGCGCAGATCCGGCCTTATCGCGATTACATTAAGAGATGACGATATGCTTGAATGGGTGAAGCCGACTACAGGCAAAGACGAGGTTCTTATGGTTACGGCGCAGGGTCAGGCGATTCGATTTAAAGAAAGTGATGTACGCGCAATGGGACGCACCGCAGCAGGAGTGCGTGCGATCCGTCTCAAGCGCGATGATGTGGTGGTTGGTATGGATATTATCACCGGCTCTTCTTCTTTAAGGGATGCCCATGTACTTACTGTGATGGAGAAGGGATTCGGGAAACGATCAACCCTCAAAGCATACAAAGTACAGGGTCGAGGAGGGAGCGGTATTAAAACAGCAAAGATTACAGCAAAAACAGGCGTAATCGTGATGGCAAGAATCGTAGATCCCAACAATCTTCCCGAGGGCGTAAAAGGAGATCTGCTTATCATGTCTGAAAAAGGCCAGGTGATTCGCATCAGCGTCAAGAGCGTATCTATCACAGGCCGCGCTACTCAGGGTGTGCGTCTTATGCGATCCAAAGAAAGCGCTGACAAAGTCGCTTCCGTGACCATGATATAGATCGTTCGCGGATCTTTCGTATGAAGATTATATTCAGTGATCGACACTCACAGCAATTTATACCGATGACCCCTTGAGTCTTTTTGGAATCAGTGCTATCTTTCTTGTGCGTAGATATTATTATTTTCTTATAAGTTCTTTATGGGTTTACCCGGAAAACGATTATCACGTTCATCGAAACGCCGAAGAGCATCGCACTTTGCCTTGAAAAAACAGGTGTTCGTCAAATGCGCACACTGCTCGAAACCGATCCTGCCTCACCGTGTCTGTCCGTCATGCGGCACCTATAAAGGAAGATCTGTACTTGTCCCCAAAGTAAAGGGATTAAAGAAAGCGCTTGCTTCTTCGAAGCAAAAGGAAAACTAACGTCACTCTACGGTATGGCAAATCGGTATCTCTCCCGATCTCTCGCTTTACAGACGTTGTACGAGTGGGATTTTCGCGTGTACGAACGGGAAAAGGTTCCTCAGCTGATTGAATATAATTTTCAAGAATTTGCTCCTGATTTTTCCGATGACGGCTTTGCCAAGAGTCTGGTGAAAGGGGTATTTGCGCATCAAGAATCAATTGATGCGTTCATTGTCAAATATGCGCCTGAGTGGCCGCTTTCTCAGATCACGACGGTTGACAGGAATATTTTGCGTTTGGGGATTTATGAGATGATATACGACTCTGAAATTCCCGCGCGCGTTGCAATCAATGAAGCCATTGAACTTGCAAAAGCATATGGCGGCCCCTCCTCTTCCAAATTTGTGAATGGAGTGTTGGGATCTCTCTATAAAGACATCTTGCCGCAGATTCAAGAAAAGGAAGAGCGTCTCGTAAAAGTGCAACAAGATAAGAAACGTATTGAAGAGCAGAAAAAAAATGCAGAGTGAGAAAGATTTTTCATCCATACAAAAGCGGATCGGCATCACATTCAAAAATGTCGATCTTCTGCAGCATGCAATGGTGCACCGTTCATATATAAACGAGAATCCTTCGTTTCGGCTCTCGCATAATGAGCGGCTGGAATTTCTTGGAGATGCCGTACTTGAGCTCGTGGTTACTGACTATTTATTTGCAACATTTCCTAAAGCCGCTGAAGGTGAAATGACAAATTGGCGCGCAAGCCTTGTAAATAGTAAAATGCTTGCCTCTGTTGCGCAAAAGCTCAATATAGAATCCCTTCTTTATTTAAGCCGCGGGGAAGCAAAAGCAGGATTTTCAAAAGCGCGCGCATATATTCTGACAAACGCCTTAGAAGCATTGATCGGAGCGATCTATCTTGACCGTGGATACAATACCGCGGCGAGATTTATTAAAAAATTCATACTTATAGAACTTCCTGGCGTATTTGAGAAACGTCTTGACATTGATCCGAAAAGCCGATTTCAAGAAATTGCGCAAGAAAAAATGAAAATTACTCCGCATTATCAAGTGTTGCATGAAGAAGGGCCTGATCACGCAAAAAAATTTCGAATCGGCATTTTTCTCGGACAAGAGCATGTCGCAACCGGCGAAGGCACCTCCAAACAAGAAGCTCAAGAAGAAGCTGCCCGCGCAGCGCTTCACGAAAAGGGTTGGGAATAATTAATGCCCCATAGGGCTCGCAGCACCCATCTTTTTTTGTTGCTCTTCCAGCGTTTTTAACACCACACTGACAACTCCATTCGGGTTTGGCACTTTATGGAAGACAATGCGTTCAAGCGCACCTGCAGTCTGAATGTGTACATCGCCATAATTAAATAACGTGGGAATGATACCTCGTACTTCGGCAGTCACATCTTGGATTCGGATGATCTCTTGTTTTACTATTGATCGAAAAAAGAGCGCGCGCTGTTCGATATCGATAATATATCGATCTGTAACAATCCAGACATCGAGAAAATAATCGAAGAACGAATAGAGAATGAAAAGGAATATGTAAAGGTAGTAAATGGTCCCGATTAGTTTTCGAAAATATTGAACGATTTCGTCATCAGGAATAGGATAATCAATGATTTTCAGCCCTAAATCCAATAGCGATGGCAGTGAAAGCAAAATAAGGAAAATAATAATTTGCATGAAAAAGGTCAAAGGATGCCTTCGTACTTTTAGAATGGTATGGTCGTGAATAAAAAGAGACATGGAGAGATTATTGTATCAGGATTTTTGGAATAAGCGATTGGTAGTCAATGTCGCTTTGCATGGTAGCCGATATCCCCGATATGAGGATCGGCAGAGTGATAATGCCGTAGAGAATAATAATAATCCAGACAGTAACAGAGAGTCCATTATATTTGATCATTAGAAAAATGGTCAACGCGCTCAAGAGAAACCAAATCGCGCACAGTATTCCAAAAATGGTGAAGATGATGGTTTCGATCATGGCAAAGGATTACATTTTTTCTAAGACACTGATACCGAGGAGTGA
Organism: Candidatus Uhrbacteria bacterium; assembly: GCA_016206145.1. Lineage (GTDB taxonomy): Bacteria > Patescibacteriota > Patescibacteriia > JACQRZ01 > JACQRZ01 > JACQSA01. Next base: position 7,756 of record JACQSA010000020.1, on the reverse strand, counting down.
GAGGCCTTTCCGGAGAGTTTGTGCGGTGGCGGCCACGAGTGCAAGGCGGGCGTTTCTGTCGTTCGGGGAGGCATTGAGGACAGGATTTTCATGGTAGTATTCATTTGTTGTTTTTGCCACCTGATAAAGATATTTTGCTACCGCTGCCGGATTGTGCCCATGTGCTGCGTGTTCCACGATAAAAGAAAATTGCGCCAAGAGAAGCAAGAGATTTTTTTCCGCGGTCCATGAGTAATGGGAATTTTTTTGCTTTTTTAGTAACTCCTCTTTCGCGTGAGATTTTCTTAGAATGCTTTTGAGTCGAGCATACGTATAAAGAATATATGGTCCCGTACGGCCATGGAACGAGATTGATTCTTTCGGATTGAAAATCATATCTGAAGAAGAGTTTACTTCCAGAATATAGTATTTGAGCGCCGCAAGCGCAATAGTGTGTGTTCGCTTTTCGCGTTCTTTTTTACTTAACTTCTCTTCACGGGCATCCAAAATTTCATACGCCATTCCTTTGAGTTCTTCTATTAGGTCATCCGCGTCCACCACAGTGCCTTCGCGAGATTTCATACGGCCTTCAGGGAGATTTACCATGCCATAGCTGACATGTACAAGGTTTTGCGCCCCCTCAAACCCCATGATTTTTAGAATTTGGAAAAGCTGGTTGAAATACGTGTCCTGCTCTGATCCCACCACATACAGCGTGGGGCTATTATTAAAATCCTTTGCTCGTGTATATGCAAGGTATATATCTTGCGTGATGTAAATAGAGGTGCCATCTTTTCTCAAAAGCACCTTATCGGGCAATTTGTATTGTTCGAGCGGCGCAATCACAGCGCCGGTTTCATCTTTTTTAAAGATGCCTTTTTTGAAGGCTGCGTGGATGAGGTCGCGCCCTTGGTTGTAAATCGCGCTTTCGTAGTATGTTTTATCAAACGATATACCAAGTTCTTTGAATGTGTTGTCAAAGCCTTTCAGCACCCATGCATTCATTTTTTTCCAGAGTATGCGTGTGCGCGTGTCGTTCGCTTCCCATTTTTTGAGACATTCTGCGGCCGCATCTTGCATTGCGGGATCTTTTTTCGCCATTGTTTCAAAACGCACATAGTACTCTCCCACAAAATGATCCCCTTTTTTATTCTCTGTCTTTGGCGTTGGCATCCCCTGTCCTTTTAATCCTGTCCCTTTGATCCCATGTTGATACGCCACCATTGATTTGCAAATATGGATTCCTCTGTCGTTGACCAAACATGTCTTATGCACCTTTGTGCCTGTGCATTCCAGGAGGCGCGCAATACTGTCTCCCAAAAATGCATTGCGCACATGACCAAGATGCAGAGGTTTATTTGTATTAGGGGAAACATATTCAAGGACGATAGGCGTGCGTTTCTTTTTCTTTATTTCATGGAGCGGATCAAAAAGCGTTACCGCAAGGGTTTTGGAGGCAACCGTTTTTGCAGAAAGAAAAAAATTCACATATGCTCCCTTTGCTTCTGTCCGCGCAATGAGCGGGGACGTTTTTTCGTGAATTGCATTTGTGATATCCCGCGCGATCTGCACAGGGTTTTTTTTGAGGGATTTGGCGAGGGAAAAACAAGGAAACGCGATATCTCCCAATGTTGCGTTGGGAGGCGTTTCAAATATTGCAGAGTCAATTTGTATACTCTGGTCTGAGATAGAGCTTTCTATAGCATCGGCAAGTTCAGCAAGAATTGCTTCGTATAAAGTCATATACGTGCATTCTATCTTGCGGATGAGTAAAGGGCAAGGTGAGTGTGGCTATTGCGCCATGATTTTTACAAAATGCCGTTTCCCTCTTTTTATTATTATCCCTTGATGCGAAAGCGGCAGTATCTGTGCCGAATCGCGATATACAACACCATCGATTGATATTCCTCCCTGACTGATAATGCGGCGCGCTTCGCTTTTGCTTGCGACAAGTTTGGCGACCATCAGCAAGTCAAGAAGCGAGAGATTTTTTTTCTCAACAAATATTACGGGCATTTCATCAGGAGCTTTTTTTTCCTGGAAGACCTGAATAAAAGCAAGCTCAGCTTCTTGCGCATCTTTTGTATTGTAAAAAAAGGAAACAATTTCTCGCGCGAGAGCCATTTTTACATCTCGCGGGTGCGCAGTGCCCGCTTTGATTTGCCGCGAAAGCGTTTCTATTCTTTTGAGCGGAATACGAGTGAGGTATGTGAAGTATTTCCACATGAGCGTATCAGGCACACTCATGACCTTGCCGTACATTTCAGTCGGCGCCTCAGTAAGCCCAATGTAATTATCGTACGTCTTGCTCATTTTTTCTTTACCGTCGAGGCCTTCTAGGATGGGAACCATCAAAACGTCTTGAGGAGGTTGATTGTATCGTTCTTGGAGTTGACGGCCCATGAACAGATTAAATCTTTGGTCTGTACCGCCTACTTCCACATCAGATTTGAGCACGACAGAATCGTATCCTTGCAGGAGCGGGTAAAGGATTTCAGGCATGGATATTTCGCCTCCTTTTTTTACTCGTTCTTTGAATTCCGCACGGTGAAGGATCTGTGTGACTGATGTAAGCGAGCTTATTTTGATAAGCTCGCGTATGTCCATTTTTTCATACCATTCGGAGTTGTAGCGAAGTTCTACTTTTTTTGTATCAATGATCGTGGATGCTTGCGTGAGATACGACTTCATATTCTCCTTGATTTCTTCTTCGGAGAGCGGACTGCGAAGTTTGTTTCGTCCTGAAGGATCGCCGATGCGCGCAGTAAAATCGCCGATTAAAAAAATGATCGTGTGCCCTTTATCTTGAAATTCCTTTAATTTCATCAACACAACCGCATGCCCGAGATGCAAGAGGCTCCCGGTAGGATCAATGCCAAATTTAATCCGAAGTTTTTTTCCGGATCGCAGTTTTTTTTCAAGATCTTTTTTTATAATCACTTCTTCTACGCCTCGTGTGAGGAAATCGGAGTGTTGCATGTTATAGGAAAATCAACGCGAGTAATTAAACCTGGAGGTAGGGGGATTTGCACCCCCAAGACCATGGTTGGTAATCCAGGTCTTGTACTGAACTACCCCCAGGCTCGTATAATAGTATAGTCCCTCTTCTTTGTTGACACAATTATCGTGTCGTGATATAGTATCAGTGGTTGGTAATCCAGATCTGTGCTGAATTAAGACACTAGAAAAACTCTTTGATGAAAGTCAAGGGGTTTTTCATTTTATGCCGGATATTTAATCGCATTCTTTTTCATCTTTTTGGTAATTGCATTTCCAAGATCAATCTCAAGCGTGCGCGCAAGATCAAAAAGATAAATTGCGACGTCAGCGATTTCATCAGAAATTTCTGAAGAATTTTTTTTGCCATGATCAAACGCTTCGTTACTCTCAATCCATTGAAAATGCTCCATCAATTCCCCAGCTTCGATCGCCACCGACATTGCAAGATTTTTCGGTGAGTGATATTTGTCCCAATTCCGTTCTTTGCAAAATTCGTGAATTCGTTCTGATAGCTCCTTGATCGTTGTCATATATTAAGTAAATTTTGTGAGCTGTTCACGTAAATGCGCGAGCGCATCTTGATATTGCGCGAGCCGTTCCTGTTCTTTTTTTATAATGTTTTTCGGTGCTTTTGCTAGAAACTGTCCATCGCTCAGCAGTTGCCGAACGCTTGTTGCTCGTGTTTCTATTTTTCTTACGTCAGCGAGCATACGTTTTTTTTCATCTTCCATTTTCATGAGCCCCAGCGGAAGATATACTTCAATATCATGGACTTTGAGAAATACTGCGTTTGTCGGCTTATCCCCCTTTTCAAGGACAGTAATAAAATCCAATGACGCAAGACGTTTTAGGTGAGGTTGATGCGCGTGTAATAAATCCGTTCGCGTGGAGCTGAAAAACACTGCTTGGATTTTTTGTGCCGCAGTGATGCCATTTTCCACTCTTGCATTTCGAATGGTTTGGATGAGTTGTTGCACAATCCCAAAATCCTCTTCCGCTTTTTTATTTTCATATTTTTTTTGCGCAGTCGGCCATGGATGAATCATCAGAATCTCCGGCGGTAGGGATTTTTTATCAAACGTATCCTTTGCGATTTCTCGATATTGCTGGTAGAGCGTTTCAGTGACAAACGGGATAAACGGATGCCAAAGCGCAAGCACTGTGCGCAGTATTGAAAAAAGGATGTTTCTTTTTCCGCCTTCGATTTTTGCAACTTCGATATACCAATCCGCGAGCTCATCCCATGTAAACGATCGCAATACTTCCGATGCTTGTGAGAATCGATATTTTTTTATATGACTGGTTGCTTCTCTCACTGTTGCATTGAGGCGGCTGATGATCCATGTATCTGCCAGAGAAAGCGTTGTTTTCTTTTTTGCGTCTTTTTCCGGTTCTGCCGCCACGTCAAATTCTAAAATATATCGGGCGATATTCCAGAGTTTATTTACGAAATTGCGATAGCTTGCAATTTTTTCCGCGTTCAGGCGCAAATCATTTCCCGGCGTGACACCGACTACCATGCTTGCTCGCAGTGCATCCGCTCCATACGTAGGAATAACGTCCAAAGGATCAATGAGAGTTTCTTCTTTTGATTTACTCATTTTTTTTCCTTCGACATCCAATACAAGTCCATGCAAGTAGACAGTGTGGAATGGTTCTTCGCCCAATGCATACTCTGACATCAAAATCATGCGCGCAACCCAAAAGAAAAGGATGTCGTATCCCGTTTCCATTACAGACGTGGGATGAAATGTTGCAAGGTCTCCTGTTTTGTTCATCCTTCCATGCTTTTCTTCTGTTGCGTCCGGCCATCCGAGCGTGGAGAATGTCCACAATCCGGACGAGAACCATGTATCAAGCGTATCCTCGTCCCTGACAAGGTCAGGCGTGTTGCATTTCGGACAGGTATCAGGCGCTACGTGCGCGACAATAATTTCTCCGCATCCTTTTTTTTCTTTTTTGCAATAGTATACCGGGAGCTGGTGGCCAAACCAAATTTGCCGCGAAATGCACCAATCACGCAGATTATCGATCCAATGGAAATATGTTTTTTCAAATCGTTTCGGGATGATGGTCACACGGCTCGATTCCACCGCGTCTCTCATCAGATCTTTAAGTGACTTCGAATACGTCGGCACTGCCTGTGATACCGATACAAACCATTGCAAAGAAGGAAGCGGCTCAAGCGCCGTATCGCATCGGTAGCACACTGAAAGATTATGTTCATAGTTCTCCTCAATATGGTCGAGAAGACCTTTTTTATCGAGTCTTGCCACGATCTCCTCTCTGCTTTCGCGGGCATTTTTGCCCGCAAATGATCCTGACTCCTTAGTGAGATTTCCATCCTCATCAATTATTTTCACAATAGGCCGCTGGTATTTTTTTGCCAAGTCAAAATCCTCAAAACTATGGCCGGGAGTAATAGTCATTGCTCCGGTACCAAACGCGGGATCAACGATGGGATCGGCTATCATATGCGCAGTGATGGGCCCGTCAATCCATTCAGCGGTAAATTCTTGGCCGATGAATTGTTTGTAGCGGGGATCGTCAGGATGCACTACGATCGTTTTGTCTTGAAATTTTGTTTCCGGCCTCGCAGTGCCAATGACGACCGGACCAAATTTGAAGTAATAAAATTTTGTTTTTTCCGGTCTGTATTTTACTTCGTCATCAGAAAGTGTGGAGTGACAGCGCGGACACCAGTGTACAATCCGATAGTCTCGGTAGATGAGCCCGTCACTATACATACGGATAAATACTTCGCTCACTGCTTTCGAAAGGCCTGCGTCAAGAGTATATCGTTCCCTGGACCAATCACAGCTCGCGCCAACTTTTCTGATTTGATTTCGTATTGTGTTTCGTGATTTTTCTGCATACTCGGCCACATGCTCAAGAAATTTTTCTCTGCCAAGATCATGTCGCGTTTTCCCTTCTTTTGCAAGGAGTTTTTCGACTTTATTTTGCGTGGCAATCGATGCATGATCGGTTCCCGGGACCCACAATGCCTTATCACCTATCATGCGGTGATAGCGGATCATCAGATCTTGCAATACGAGCATCATGCAATGTCCGATATGCAATGTGCCTGTGGCATTCGGCGGAGGCATGGCAATTGAAAAAGGACGCGCTCGTTTGCCAAGATTGTTCGGATTAAAAAATCCGGATTTTTCCCACAGAGCATAGATACGATCTTCATGCTCGGATGCACAATACGATTTTGGCAAAGACATATAATTATAATTCCCTCATCATCTTATATTTTTGTTTCACAAAACGCACCACATGCCCTCCTTGGTATTTTGATAGAGCGCTATGAGATCCTGCCACATCTTTATAGATTTTCATTTTCTTTTCATTTTTCATCTTTTTCCATTCATCCTGCGTGAGCTCAATTATTTGGTTCATTGCTTGTACAAATCGTTGCTCGATCGTTGCCGCTTGATTGTCATTGAGTATTGCAGAAGTCTTCCCTCGCATGAAGCTCCTATGGCTATTTGAAAATTCATCCCAAAGCGTAGCCAATGTATCAAGCGCATGTTGAGTGGCATCAACTTCATCAGGAAAGGATTCTTGGCCATAGCGGAGTGCGATCTTGCGAATTGTTCTCATCATGTCATCAAAGATTTTTCCATAATCCCCCACCCTTACATCTTTGTGGTCGCCCGCAGATAATTGCCTTGTAATTGCTTTTTGGTCCAAAGGTGATGTCTGCGCTCCGCGAATGATACTCTCAAGTCGATCTTTAAAATCAGACATAGCTTTTATCAACGTGAATTTTCATAAAATAGAATCAACAATTTTTGGTCGGCCTGGAAGGAATCGGACCTTCTACCAATGGCTTATAAGGCCACTGCTCTGCCAATGAGCTACAGGCCGTATCAATTAGAAATTTATACAGATTGACGTGGATACGCTCTTACTTATATCAAAGAATTAGAAATAAATTTTAGCCCTGCATGGACCCTCATTGCAAGCTTACCACTATGGATAACAATCGCACAAGTTCCGTGCCCATAAGACCCCTTATGCGTAATTGAGGATTTAAATGTTGCTTTGATATACGGTTTTATGAATTGGGATTTAGGAATAAGTAAGGCGTCAGACCAATAGTTAGTCTCATCATAGACATTCATATCATTGTAAAGCTGGAGGTGGATTCGTATCATGTCTTTTGATGCTCCAAGCGCTTTCGTGATCCACTTAATGTAAAAGCGCAACAAAATTGGGTCTGTGTTACAAAGGGAAAGTCTATATGGCAAATTTTTTGAACCTTCGCCCCAATACAAAAAGAGACCAGCAAGATATAATTCTCTATTGGAAAAAGATGCAAGAAGCTTTTGCTCTTTATTATATACCGTTTCAAATTTTGCTTCTCTTTTTTTTAGCATCGTGTTACGATATCTTTCAATACGGACAGCGTTCACATCTCGAAGTTCGGAAATACGCTCCGTGCTAAGAGGATAACCTTTTAGCCAACTGCTAAGAGTGCCTTTACTTACGAGAACCTCTTTCTTTATTTGACTGTAGCTCTTTCCCTGCGACCTGAGTAGGAGGGCCTTATTTCGCTCTAGTGATTTTGCCATAATGAACCAATGAATATATATTACAGAAGTCCCTTTTCTATAATCATAGCCGTTTCCAAAAGATAAGTAAAGTAATTTAAAATATATAGATTGAGACTGTAGAGAAACGTTTTTTACTGGTCTATCCTGTGATGTTTTTATGAGATGGGTCTTTTTCCAAGGACTTGATCCCTTGATTGCCGCCTTTGGCGACC
>JACQSA010000019.1 GCA_016206145.1 Candidatus Uhrbacteria bacterium | reverse complement strand
GATTATTGATACATACATACGAAAAGATATTCGGGATATCGGTAATATCCGTTCTTTAGATAAATTTAACAAACTCGTTGAAACAATCAGCTCGCAAAGCGGTTCACTCATCAACGTAAAAGAGCTTTCAAATACCTGTGACCTAAGCGCGCAAACCATCAATGAATACCTTTTCCTTCTTGAAGAAACATACATCATCACCCATGTACGGCCGTGGAGTAGCAATATACGCTCCGAACTATTTAAGACGCCAAAAATATACATGAATGATACTGGTCTCATGCAGCTTCTGTGGCTCAAATCTCTTCAAAAAGAAGTGCTTGGAAGTGTATTTGAGACAAGCGTTTTTACTGAACTTACAAAAAAGTACGGACGAAAAAATATTCGCTACTGGCGCACGAAAGACAAACAAGAGATCGACTTTATCCTACGAGAAGGAAATGAAGCAACCTCCATCGAAGTGAAATTGAATTTCGCCCGATTCAAAGAGAAACCATTCGAAATATTTGAGAAGCGATATCATGTAAAAAAGAAATTTTTCATCGCTCTTGGCGGACAACGCACTCGATCAATCGATACGTACCCATGGGAAATCTGATATGAAAAAAAATAGATCAAAAATCTTGCTTGCGTTCACAGTCATTTTCCACATTGGTATAATATTTCTTTTGCCACTGGGAGCCGAAACCGCTTCATCTGGTCCCGCTGATGCGCTTGGATCAGAAAGTAAGCTCACAGACTACAAGCTCCACATCCCTGTGGGCGCTACAACAGAAATAACAAAAGCAGATTTTGTTTCCGGACGATCTATTCCAGTGTATATTAGCGTGCTCTATCGATGGTTTGTGGGATTTACGCTCGTCCTTGGAGTAATTGCGCTCATGGCAGGAGGTGCGGTATGGATCCTTGCGGGTGGCAACAAAGGAACAGTAGATAAAGCAAAAGGAATTATAAAAAATTCCCTGGTTGGTATCTTTCTTGCGCTTGGATCATATCTTTTCCTCTGGACCATGAGCCCGAATCTTGTGCAGTTTAAGCCGATACGTGTGTCAAAAGTTCAATTAATAGGCACCGATATAAAATATTACAATAATCCACCCGAAGATGAAGAAGCAAAAATTGACCATTGTAAAGATTGCCGTGAAGAAGGTGGCCCGAAATTTACCACCCATTATTGTTTCGATGCGAAGGAGGAATGCAGAGAACGCATCAAAAAAGATCAAGGACCCTGTACAAATACGATCGAGTGCGTGCTCGGACTCTCCTGCAATTTGGCGACAAAAAAATGTGAGGATGGCGGGACAAACCCTCTTGGGCTGTGTTGCAATATTATGAAAGAAGAGGTATTCGATAAAAACGGCAATTCCGTTTCTGGCTCTGCATCCTATTTTTCAGTAGGGTTTACGGGTGGTGGCAAAAAAAGGAAAGAAGATTGTTCGAACGTAAATACACCACCTGATCTTGGATATAAGGATGAAGAAACAGGGGTATTTCCTCTTACGCCAGACCAAACGGTAAAACGATCTTTTGTGGCAGGAAAAAAGATGTTCTGTATCCTTGCCTGTCCAACGCTAAAAAAATCAGATGGAACTTGGGTGCAACCGATCGATGCTTCAAGAGGATGCAGCGTTCCGCCAGTAGGAAAAGGACTCTAAAAGAATAGGTGTGGAAATGTGAAGAAATGAAAAGAAATGAGAAGAAATGAGAAATGGGGTGAGAAATGGGGACAGCCACCATTTCTCCCACCCTAAAAATCATCGATTTTTTACACCGCCTGTTTGAGTTGATAGTTCCGAACAATTTCCGTAATCGTCTTTTTGACTTTCTTCCATGTGACGGATGTATCAAAAAGTTTCACCCGATCAATATCGTCATCTTCTTCAGCATCCTTAAAATACAGAAGCCCTCGAAGAAAGAAAAAATAGTCATAGAGTGGATATTTTTCTAATGCAAACCTTATCATATCTTGCAAAGAAAATATCCCAAGCAAATAATACATATCAACAAAATCCCGATGACGACCACGTTGCGCAATTGCAATGAGTTTCATTGCGGCAATATCTTTTAGAGACGCAACAGCGACGCCATGTATGTATACATAATGCGCAATCAAGGGATACTCGTAGTAAAAACAACTTACATGAATATCTGGCTTCGCAATCAGATCAAACGTGTCTTCTTCGTCTCGAGTTACCTTCGCTTGCCAGTGATCTACGATATGTTTTTGAAACTGTCGCGGAAGCGTCCCTTTTCGAAAGTGTTGTTGCGCATAAAAATCGAAATCAACTGATGTGCGGTGACCTATCTGCAATGCGAGCGCGGTTCCACCAGCAAGATACATTCCTGATTTTTTTGTCCAAGAAAGTTGTGAAAAAAAACGAGCCTGCGGAAGCGTCAATACAATATCAAGATGTGAGAGGATCGTTTTTTGTTTCTTCATAGTTTTCTCTTTTTCGGAAGAGGAAGATGTGTTGGGGTAAGAGAAAATAACGCTCGTGCATAGTCTATTCGCGATGGACGGACATCATATACTGTCGTCCAATACTCAAGCGCGTCTTCTCGCCATATCCCCCTTGCAGGATTTTTGATGTGTTTTTTGATCGTACGTTGCGGATACATTTTCAATGCCCAGCGGATGTGCTTCCATGTCCCATAATTAAAAATGTGGGGAAGGATTGTTGACGCATGACGTTTTGCATCCATACGAGAAAGCTCGTATGACCACAGCGCTGATTGTAAAAATTTTGGAACTGCCATACACTAAGTATACGATATAAAAGTAGAAAAATCAATGACAGAAATGAAAAAAGATAGATCAAAAATCTTGCTTGCGTTTACAGTCATTTTTCAGATTGGAATGGTGTTTTTTTTACCAATTTTTGGTGATACATGGTCACCCTTGTCTGGAACATGATGAAGCAAAAAGACGAATACCATTATCCACAAGAAAATTTGACAAAGCGGAACCCTTTCCCTACTATCCATTCCGTTTCGAATCAACTCCTAAGCAAATATCATCTGGATTCCAGCTCGGCAACTTTTTATAACTAGTCATCTGTCATGTCGCACAAACTGAACCGTAAATTGGCACAACAACTCTCTTCTATCCTACTACTTGCTTTCTTTTTTACTAGTTTTTTGGGGACCGCGATAGTGTATGCCGATACACTGCATACGTGCGCACAGAAAGGAGGACACATAGATGGCAAGCCATGCAACGCCTCCGGAGAGCAGACAATACCAGTGAATATAGGAGCATCCGGATATTATTGCTGTAAGGGTTTTATCCCGCCTCATTCGCCAAATGACAAATGTTCCAAATACATAGGGAAAGACTTTGAAATAGAACAGCATATAGATGGCAAACAATGCGATGTTTGGAAAGAAACATTTGTATTTGAAATAGCGCCGGGGTATAACTGTTGTAGAATGAATAAATGCTCTCTTCGCTATAGCGGCGATGAGATTAATGCTTCCATCTTAAAGGGCACGAGCTGCAACAGCTATTGTAAAAAGAACCTTAGTGAAAAAATCACTGTAAAATCTCAGCCAGACATCTGCTGTTGTAAAATAAACCCATACCCCCCCCCGAGGACCAGATTTTTACCTCCAAATCCCTATTGGGGATCTCACCACTATAACAGCGGAGGAATTTAAATCCGGACGATCTATCCCGAAATATATCACCACCCTATACGCGTGGCTTGTGGAGTTTGCGCTCTTCTTGGGCGTTATTGCGCTCATGGTGGGTGGTGCAATCTGGATTCTTGCCGGTGGCAGTGAAAAACGAGTTGGTCAAGCGCAGGGTATAATCAAAAATTCACTCGTCGGCATGTTCCTTGCCCTTGGATCATATCTCTTCCTCTGGATCATCAGCCCAAATCTGGTGCAATTCCGGGATATCATACTCACTCCTGTGAAGGAAATAAAAATGGACATTATCTCTTCTGCTCCAAGAAATGATGCCTGCATATGGAAGTGCAATGAAGAGGCCATAAATCGAAATTTAATATTGCTCGACGTGAACAGAGATGCGTGCAAGAAGGGAGAAGAAAAAAAAGTTGGCGATAAGGTAGAAGTCTGCGTAGAAAATCAATGCAAGTGCATTCTTATCGAAAAGTATGGCAAACCAATGTTGGAACTGCCTCCTCACCCAGAAGAGATGTCCCAAGAATAGATGAAGTAAAAGGCAGAAAATTAAAAGGGGGGTAAAAGTATAGGGTAAAAGGGGTCAGGAGCCTTTTCCACAGTCATAATCCTCGTTGATGTGATATAATGATATCATATGCCTCGACCACTTCGTACCGATATAGGCGATATTGTTTATCACGTCATCAACAGAGCAAATGCACGTTTGCCAATTTTTCAAACCGCAGACGACTACAATCTTTTTGAGACTGTCCTTACGGAAGTAAAGGAACGCACCGATATGCGTATCTTGGCATACTGCATCATGCCAAACCATTGGCACCTTATCCTTTATCCAAGAAATGACGGCGATCTTTCTCGTTTTACCGGCTTGCTTGCTATGACCCATACCCAACGCTGGCACTCTGCCCATCAATCTATTGGTACAGGTCATCTCTATCAAGGAAGATACAAATCATTTCCTGTTCAGACCGATGAGTATTTCCTCTGGGTTTGTCGTTACGTTGAACGAAATCCTCTTCGTGCACAACTTGTAAAACGGGCGGAACATTGGCGATGGAGCAGTACTTGGAGAAGAGAAAACGGAACGCACAAACACAAACAACTCCTCGACCCATGGCCAACCGATCCGCCAAAAAACTATCTTGATTGGCTGAATGAACAAGAAGATAATGTACTGCTTGAAAGAGTGCGGACATCAATAAATAGGGGGAAACCTTTTGGTTCTCCTGCTTGGGTGGAAAGGATAATAAAGAAATTTAATCTTTACTCGACTATACGGCCAAGAGGGAGACCTAAAAAAGGCTCCTGACCCCTTTTCCCCCTTTGAATAATGTCATCCCGAGCGTAGTCGAGGGATCCCACCGAAGGTCTCGAGTATTCCGAAAAATTTCATCAGCGTCGGGATTGCCACACTCCTTACAGTCGTTCACAATGACAAGAGGCGAGTTTTGTTATTTTTCTACAGTCTCAATTTAGAGCTTTCAGAGATCCCACGTGGTAACTATTCACAAAGTATTAAAAATGTGATTTAATAAAAAAGTAAAATCCATTATGCAAAATTTTCCAAAACAATTCAAAGTTATTATCGAGCGCGATGAAGATGGTTTTTTTGTTGCTTCAGTTCCTGCACTACCTGGATGCGTCACCCAAGGAGAGACGATAGACGAACTGAACGAAAATATTCAAGATGCTATAGCATTGTGCCTTGAAGTTGCAGCTAAAAATCCTCAGTATGCTTCACGTATCCAACTGTTCTCGTATGACCCTGTATTTGTAGGTTTAGAAACTGTTACTATCAATAAAAGACAATCATGGGGACACGACTCCCGACCCTGAAAGCGGCAGATGTTGCTCGGATTCTAGAGCAACTTAGCTTTGTACGCATGCGGCAAAGCGGTTCTCATGTCTTCTTTCAACATCCGGACGGACGCACAACACTTGTGCCATACCACGGTGGAAAGGATATTGGTCGGGGACTGTTGCGCCAGATCATCCGAGAAGCCGGTCTTACTCCAGAAGAGTTCTCAAGAATTCGTGGGCTATAAAAAGGCTGACACCTCCGTCCAGTAATGAAAAAATCGACATTCAAAAAAATCCTCTTTACCCTCCTTGCGATACTGTTCGTAAGTGTACCTGCATCCCTTCTGCTTGCCCAAACATCGGTGGATCTTACGATGCCCATACCAGGACTGCCTTCCACAATCACTCTCTGCTCGAAAGAAGGTGAGATCCTCAAATGTGATGGCATTGCAAAGTATATTGTTGCTCTCTATGAATGGCTCATCGCATTTACTATTATTTTGGCTGTGATTGCGCTAATGTTTGGCGGTGCTATCTGGATCCTTGCAGGTGGTAGTGAAAAACGCGTCGGACAAGCGCAAGGTGTCATAAAAAATTCTCTCGTCGGCCTCCTCATTGCACTATTCTCCTACCTCGGCCTTTGGACTATCAGCCCAAATCTTGTGCAGTTCAGGCCGTTGAGAATATTGCAGGTGGAAAAGATAGAAATAAATCTAGAGGAATTCAAGGGGATCAAACCTGATCCGGAAGGAGGTAAAACTCATCAGGTAAAAAGAATTATATTGCATCATTCGGGTGGATCGGATGCACAAGCCGGCTGTGGTCTTGTAACCAGGGAGGGGGGATATACAGTAGATTGCCATTACTGGATTAAAACAACAGGAGAGGTTGTGGGTCCCTGTGTGAAGGAATCCATTTCAAGTAAATTCTGTACTGGCGGCGCAAATAATGGAAGTATTGGTATAGAAATTGTCGGCAGTGGACAATCATTTACTCCCGCACAAATCAATTCCGCCGCGACACTTGTGAGTGACATCTCTTCCCGATGGAATATTCCGAAAGATAACAAGTCCACAACTTTAGAGGAATTTAGAAATAAAGGTGGGGTATTTACGCATGCATCTGTATGTGCATTAAGTCCAGGTGATTCGATTGGAAAGTGGGATATCTTAGAAAAATTTCAAAAAGAAATTATCGAAAAAATCGATGGTACTTTTTATGAAAGTCAACCGCGATGTTCATAACAAGGGTGGAGAAAAACAGCGCACTACAATCGTCTCTGATACGTTTTTCATACTCAAGACGACCTTTTGGTCATCCTAACACGAGAACGCGAAGATTGAAAATCAAGTATCTGTCGCGTACCTAAACCCGCAGAAAGAGAACTGTGAGGAAAGGGGGAAAGACATGCCGTGTCAAGCAATTAACATTTCTTGTCGAACCCTCATCGGCTCTGCAATTAAGAATGTGGATGAATGAGGTGTGAGTTTCTTGAAATGATCGACCTTTTCACTTGTCTCTTTGCATCTCTGTTGTTTCTTTTGGTATGATCGGTAGAGCAAATTTTGGTGGGTTTTTATCCTGCGTTTCAATTCAGCCGGGTTGAGCGAATCATACTGCGCTGTAAGGCTCTTTTTAATTTCTTGCGAAACAGTTCTGTCTTCCATGATCCGTTGGTAGGGTGTTTTCGGCTCTCCATATTTTCTGCGAATATGTCCTCCTATCCGTTCCTTGGTTATCAAGGGAATGATCGGCTGAAAGAAGTTTTTGTACAATCGCAATTCATCGCAATACAGATTTTTTATGATCATATATTCTTCTCTCGTATCATAGCGGAGGAAGTTCTCTTCGAATAATTGGCGCAAGTCTTTGACCGCAAGGATGGTCGAATATCTTCCAAAGCTTTATGAGGTATGCGGTTGTTTGGGCGTCGTAGGGAGAGCTTCGCGTTCGTCGTTCTTCTCCGGATTCAAGTTTCATGGCTTGTACATAGCTACCCGAGCGAATTTTTGCGCTCACTGCGTGACGATTTTGTCCCGTGACTCGGCAATATTCATCAAGAATCGCTGACTTTTCTTTTCTTGGTTTGAGATGATACCCTCTTTGCTTGGTGATGAGAGTGTGCAGATATTGATTTCGTACTTTCATATCCATCATATGAGTATTGGATTACAGGCGTTTATTCGCCATTTGCCAATACTCTAATTTTTACAGATTATTTGGGCAATATTTTAATTTGCAGATCCGAGAGGCGTTCATCCATATTTTAGCTTGCAGATTGCGTCTCCCTTTACATGATATATATCACGTGCAATAGTAGGAGTATATTAAAGTGAAAATATGCCCGAAAATCGCAGCAAATACATTCACTCACTCGAAGGATTGAAGCTAAAACCAGCTCCACTAGAACGCCGACAAAAAAGAGGCAAAGAAGGCAATAAAACAAAAGAATCTTCCGCAGAAGCCAAGAGAATATATGAAGAACAAAAAGGTATTCTACAAAGACTCATTGAGAGAAAGAAGGGCGAAATTGAAAAAACTGAAACGAGGCTACAAGCTTTCAAAGATGACATAGCGCTCACGGCAGACAAACGTGAAAGATTTGTCGCTGCCGTAGAAAACATTCTCGCGTCTCACAAATATGAATTGCAGCGTTTTGAAGGGCAATTAAAATTCCTCCGACCTCCAATGAAAAATGATATGCGATACCGTATGCGTGTGTATAAGGAGCTGCCAGATGCTATTGAGCAAGCAACACCATCATCATTAGGCTACTTACGTTTTCACGGAAGCCCGATCTTTGCGACAGAAACAATTATCCGTAATGGGGTATTGTCTTCTTCGGTAGATCACGCTGATACCCAATCGAGCTATGATGTCTCCGATCAAGTGTCAGTAACAACACCGAAAACCGTTGAGACAACAATCCGCGGTTATTTCGACCAATACAATTACAAATACTCATTACCAATGGGTGCCGTATTTGTGCTTCGCCCTCGTGATGAGGAAGATGCCCGAGCAGGAGAGACATCCATGCTCATGCGTAATGCCGATCTCAAAAATCAATTGATTAAAATTTTCACCTCTCCTGAGATGCTTCCGCAGGTGAAGCAATGGCTTAAGGAATCTGATTTTGATCCCGATCTAGCTACAGAATCATTTGCGTATGTTGACGAATTAAAAGCGCAGAGCACATGACAAAGCTAGTAACCATCTACTCCTGTACAAAATGCGATACGCAGAGCTCAAAATGGGCTGGGCGGTGTCTTGAATGTGGCGTGTGGGGAACACTCATAGAATCGACGAAGGAAGAATCGATCAAAAAGAAAGGAGCGCATTCGCCTTCTGCAGCGGTAATCCCATTCTCTGAAATAAATCATGCGAATTGGCAACGGATCGAAACCGGGATAAAAGAAATTGATCAAGTCCTCGGCGGCGGAATCGTTCCGGGGAGTTTAATTCTACTGGGTGGAGAGCCAGGCGTGGGGAAATCAACGCTCATGGCTCAAATCGCTATCGTACTAGCAAAGAAAGAAAACAGGCCGGTTCTCTATTGCTCTGGTGAAGAATCTGGACAGCAAATAAAACTTCGGCTTGACCGGATTCTTGCCTTAGGGGAAACGACCTCCTCTTCCCTTCTCTTTGCAGGAGAAACGCAATGCGAAAAAATTTGCGCGACTATCCAAAAAGAGAAACCTACTCTCGCCATAGTAGATTCTATCCAAACCATCGGCTCTTCTGAAGTCGAATCTGAAGCAGGAAGTATTTCTCAAGTCCGCGCGTGCACCGTAAAACTTCTCCAAACCGCAAAAGAAAATGACATACCCATTATCATCACCGGCCATGTGACAAAAGAAGGTTCGGTCGCTGGCCCAAAAACACTCGAGCATCTCGTCGACACTGTCCTTTACCTCGAAGGAGATAGTAATCATTTCTTTCGACTCTTAAAAACTGTAAAAAATCGATTTGGGTCTACTAATGAAGTCGGAGTTTTTGAAATGACAGAAAAGGGATTGATGGAAGTTGCAAATCCCTCATCGGCATTTATCACTGAAGGAGACGTGTCGGTACCCGGAACATGCACTACAGTCATCGTCGAGGGATCACGCGCATTTTTGGTAAATGTCCAAGCTCTCACATCAAAAACCTACTTTGGCTACCCGCAACGCCGAAGCGTGGGGTTTGACCAAAATCGTCTGCAATTACTTATTGCTGTACTTGTGAAACGGCTCGGCCTCAATCTCGGCGATCAAGATATTCACATCAATATCGTAGGCGGATTAAAAATCAATGAACCGGCAATTGACTTGGCTGTGTGCGCAAGTATCATTTCGGCATATAAGAATAAACCGTGTGATCCTAAAACTATTTTTTGCGGGGAAGTTGGCCTATCAGGAGAGGTGAGGCAAGTGTCATCGCTCGAAAAGCGCCTCAAGGAAGCAGAGCGGCTTGGGTTCACTCACGGGTATATTCCCGCCTCTGCAGGAAAGATTGAATCAAAGCTACTTCTAATTCACATACGGAATGTCCGGGAATTGGAGATATAATTTGGAAACGATCGTAAAAGTATTGACAATAGGCATACCGATGAAGTATAGTATGAGTATAGGGCAGTGACCTGATTTCTTTACGAGTCACTCTGTTTGTCAACAAAAACTGCTAGAGAATCTGGCGGTTTTTTGTTATACTAGAACCCCAAAGCATGGATTTCAAGGGCCCGTAGAGTAAGACAGGTCAACTCGCTGCCCTTGACAAGCAGAAATAGGGGTTCAAATCCCCTCGGGTCCATGCTCGCTATATTTTTGCTATTCCAAATGCACATCTGCCTCCATTTTCTCCAGATGAGCCTGAAGGAGTGGATATATAGAAAGCTGATCGCAAATTTTTGCTGCATATTCTCGAGATTTTTTAAGCATATCTGCATCTCGAAGGTCAGTAAGTTTAAGAAATGGCATCCCTGATTGGCGAGAACCAAGCACGTCCCCTTCTCCGCGAAGTTCGAGATCTTTATCTGCGAGATAAAAACCATCGTTTGAAGATACGAATATTTTCAGACGTGCACGCTCTTCCTTTTTTGATTCTGTCGGAAGAACAAAACAATATGATTGCAATTCAGAACGCCCCACACGTCCTCGAAATTGATGAAGCTGTGCAAGGCCAAACCGTTCTGCCCCCTCAATCAGAATGAAAGTCGCATTTGGAATATCAATACCGACTTCCACTACTGATGTGCTGAGTAATACATCAATTTTCCTCTCAAGCATATCATGCATAATTTTTCCCTTTTCTTGGGGCTTCATCTTGCCATGAAGTATGCCGATACGAATGTCACGAAGTGCTCCCTCTTGCAATCGCATATATTCTTCTTTTACTGATCGCACTTCGAGTGCATCAGATACGTCAATAAGCGGGCAGATAATAAACCCTTGATGTCCTTTCGAGACTTCCTTGCGTATAAAATCATATACCCATGTTCGATACTGTTCAGGCACAAGTTTTGTAATAATAGATTTTCTTCCATAAGGACGTTCTTTTAGGATAGAAAGATCAAGATCTCCATATACAGTAAGTGCGAGAGAGCGCGGTATTGGTGTCGCTGTCATTGAAAGAAGATGTGGGATTGCCTGCCCCGCATTTCCTTCTCGTAATCGCTTTCTCTGCCCCACGCCAAATCGATGCTGTTCATCAATGATTGCAAGGGCAAGGCTGTTCCAGCTGACAGTATCCTCTAAAAGCGCATGGGTACCGATAACAAATTGGATACTGCCAGTTTTAATTCTTTGATAGATGTCCTCACGCATTTTTTTCTTACTCTGCTTCGGTACATCGGACGTGCGTCGCTCGCTAGGTCGAGTCCACTCTCTCACACCACTCGAAGTAAGAAGGGCTATTGAGGAAAGAAACGGTGAAAAAAGCTGTACAAATGTTTCAAAATGCTGCTTTGCTAAAACTTCCGTAGGTGCCATAAGCGCAACTTGGTATCCTGCATGCGTCGCACCCAGTAGTGCCATAGAAGCCACGATCGTCTTTCCTGCCCCGACATCACCTTCTAGAAGACGATTCATAGGGGAGGACTTGCTCATATCTTTCATGATTTCCCAGCTGACAATCTTTTGAGATTTCGTCAGTGAGAATGGAAGGTTTTTCAAAAATTCTTTTACTACCTTCTCGTCAAAGGGGATCGCATAGGCGGCAATATTTACAAGATTTTTTTTTGACATTCCTGTAAAGGCGTGGATGAGAAATAGTTCGTCGAAGACAAGTCGTTGTTTTGCTTTGCTGTAGTTTATCAGTGAATCAGGGAAATGAATTGTCCGAACAGCATCCTGAAGCGAAAAAAACTTTTCCGCTTTCACAATATACTCCGGAAGAAAATCTTGAATCTGAGTAAGGCACTCATCCAATGCTTTTTTTATAAGCGTACGAAACTGTTTTTTGGTAATTCCTGCGACGAGCGAATAGACAGGTACTAAGCCGCCTGTATGAAGACTCTGCTCATCGACTGAGACTTTCTCGTACACCGGATTGACCACTTGAAGATCATAAAAATTATCACTGGTCCGCCCTGAAAGGCTCACAAAGTCTCCACTAGAAAGATTTTTTATAAGAAATGGCTGATTAAACCAAATCACTTTCACTTCTGCCGTATCATCACTTACGAGAGCTTCAGTAACAATCTTTCTAGTCTTCCATGAACGCCTATTTTGAATCAGGCGAATGGTGCCTCGAATAGTTACTGTTTCGGAAGCTTTCAAGTCGCGGATAGATACGATCCGAGTAAAATCATCAAACCGATAAGGAAAATAAAAAACAAGATCACGCACTGTCGTGATCCCAAGAATTTTGAGCTTTCGTGCAAGAACTTGTCCCACTCCTGCCATTGCGCGTATGTCAGAATCCAATGAAAGCATCATACCCACGGCTCGCATGCCTAGACGGCTCTACGGTTGCCTTCTCTCTTATCCAAACCAGTTGCTCTAAAGAAACGATCTCGTTGCCCCGGAGTCATTATTCTTCCCACCCCTATTGATTTATCTCTCAGAAACCTTCGCAGACCTTCTCGATATATTTTCCCTGTGGGGCTGATGGAATTATTGATAATATCAGTCAACTCCTCTCTTAATGCGTAATTCGCACTGCCGGGCAAAATTGATTTTAATTGACGATATAAACCGCGTTTAAAATGATGCGTGCTCCGTATTCCTTTTAAAGCTCCTTGACGACTCACTCCTCGAAAATCAATTGGTCCTGTTTTGTTTACAGAAGAGGCGGCTGAGGAACGAGAGGATACACTATTGGCAGCA
Source organism: Candidatus Uhrbacteria bacterium (assembly GCA_016206145.1). Classification (GTDB taxonomy): domain Bacteria; phylum Patescibacteriota; class Patescibacteriia; order JACQRZ01; family JACQRZ01; genus JACQSA01. The sequence goes on along the minus strand of JACQSA010000019.1, from coordinate 3,430 downwards.
AGGGTAGACCGAGATGGAGGCGGCATCGCACCGGGAGATGGCGTTCGAAGAATTGTATTAGGTCCTGGCATATAAATAATAGATGATGATGTAATAATACTCCACTAATCAGAAAATTGCAAAAAAGGATTGCGGCTTTTATGTAAAATGTATTTGATATATACTTTGAAGAGTAAAGTCTATGCATGTATACCATATAAAGAACAAATATTTAGAATTCTCTGTCTTTATCGCTGGCGCTGTTGTCATGGTGCTTGAACTCGTCGGAGTACGAGCGCTCGCGCCGTACGTTGGCACTTCTATTGTCGTGTGGACAAATCTGATCGGAATTATCCTTGCAAGCTTGAGTATCGGCTATTATTGGGGAGGAAGACGCGCCGACGTGCACGCAAGTGATAAAGAGTTTTTCGCTATAATTTTCTTTGCGGGAATACTAATAGCAAGCACTGCATTCCTTAAAGACCTGGTGCTCACTTTTTTGACTGCACTGTGTAGTGATATTCGCATCAGTGCGGCACTTGGTACCATTATATTATTCGCTCCGGCAAGCACTCTGCTTGGCATGATTTCTCCCTATGCCGCAAAATTAAAAATGAATGACCTTGCACATGCGGGAGCAACAGTCGGGACACTGTATGCTCTTTCCACTATTGGAAGCATTATCGGGACCTTTGTGGCAGGATTTTTCTTGATCACATATTTTGGCAATACTAATATCATGTACATGCTTGCGATTATACTGCTTCTCACCTCAATGGGCGCATACCGCAGCGTGTTTCCATGGAAACACATTATTCCGTTGCTGATTATTTTGCTTTGTATGGGTTTTGCCGCGTCAGCGCAATCATACGGACGCAAAACTGGAAATATCGATGAAGATACGAAATATCAACACGTGCAAATTTTCACGACCACGCATCCTCAGAACGGCAGGAAGATGCGCGTACTGACAACTGATGCGGCAGGCATACAATCTGGCGCGTACCTCGACTCAGACGAATTGCCCTTCGAGTATGCAAAATTGTTTCATCTTGCCATTCATTTCCAACCAAATCTTTCTCGAACGCTTATGATTGGCGGGGGCGCATATTCATATCCAAGGGCATTTTTAAAAAAATTTCCAAAAGCTTCAATTGATGTTGTCGAACTCGATTCGAAACTAACCGAACTTGCAAGAACATATTTCGATTTAAAAGATGACCCACGATTGCATATCTTCCATGAAGATGGACGAATGTTTATCAATCGTATGGAAGGGACGTATGATGCCGTATATATTGATGCATTTCATTCGCTTGCCCCACCGTTTCAATTGACAACAAAAGAAGTTGCAAAAAAATTATACGACCATCTTTCTGCGAACGGAGTAGTGTTAATGAACATAGCCAGCGCCGTTGAGGGGCCGGGAAGTGAATTCATGCGAGCAGAGTATGCAACGTATAAAAATGTTTTTCCAACCGTTGAAATTTTTCCAGTTCTCACATCTGACACTGCTGGCAGTATTCGTAGTATAGTTCTGCTGGCGTATAAATCTGAAAAACCTATCGTGTGGGAAAGCGATGATGCAGAAATTCAAGGATATTTGCAGAAACGATGGCCCAAAAAAGTAAAGGACGACATTTCTATTTTGACTGATGAGTATGCACCTGTCGAACAGTATCTTTTACGCGCGTACCAAGAGGTATTCAAATTCAGTAATAGAACGCATTGATTTTTTTGTAGTGGTGCACCCGCCAGGAATCGAACCTGGATCACAAGCTCCGCAAGCTCGCATTCTATCCTTTGAACTACGGGTGCGTGTAATTGTTTTTTGTCTTAGAGCTTCAGAAACCGCGAAAGTGAGTCCCACAGCGGCTCATATTTATGCTCAATATCTTCTTCAATATGCACACTTAAAAATTTTCTCATGTGCTCAGTATCTTGATTTACGATCGGGATTGGAAGCTGAGAACGAAATCCCGACTTCTCTTGCACATAGAGAACATCTTGCCCATCATCATTCTCGATAATTGAAAAACAGTCAATACCATGAAAAGGATATCTCTTATTCCCGATACGAATACCCGATGCGTCGATCTCACATTCAACTTCCTGCGGATTGTGAATGTTATGAGTAAAAATAATGACAGTCGTGATGAGCACTAAAAGCCCAAAGAGATAATTTTCAGTCAAATAGCTGTAGATCAAAAATGCAGCAACGACAATACCGCTCACAGCGTACCATAACGTTCCTCGCTGATGCTTTTCAAATTCATCAAAACGCCATATAAAACTGACATCTTGGAGCTTCATGTTTTTATTTGTACCTGCCATATATAACAGTATACCGCACTCTATCGTCCAAGCGCAAGGCTCAACACATCGCGGATCTTATTACTCGGAATCGCAAACGCAATGTTTTGAGAGCCCACTACCATAGCAACGCTCACTCCAATCGCTTTGCCGGAGAAATCTAACAACGGACCGCCTGAATTGCCCGGATTGATCGCAGCGTCAGTTTGTATGACATTTTTCAACTCAGCGATTTGACCCGCGCTTGTGGTGGCTTTGATAGTGCGTTTCAATCCCGAGATAATCCCGGTAGAAACAGAATTTTCAAATTCTCCAAGCGCATTTCCGATCGCAAGAACGCTCTGGCCAAGCTGGACTGCATCCGAATTGCCGATTGGAACAGGGGTGTATGAATTCCCGTCAATTTTTATTATTGCAATATCGTCGCTCGGATCAACATAAAATATCTTCGCTTCCTTCTTTGAACCGTCGGGAAGAAGAACCGTATAGGTCGCGCTTTGGTCACTCACCACATGCTTATTCGTCACGATGTACCCGTCTTTCGTTGCGATAAATCCTGATCCCGCGCCGACTTTTTGATGTTCGGTTCCTTTCTGCCGATAGGTAGGTACGCGAATATCAAAATCTCGAAAGAGAGGATCATTGCCAAAAGGATTGCGATACACAATCTCTAAAAGCTGAACGTCCTTTGATATCACAATGGAAACAACCGACGGGGACACGCGAGCTACGATCTGAGGAAGAGTTTCTTCACGACTTTTCACGCTCACCGTCTTGCGTTGTTTTATCTGAACGAGCGTCAATTTCTTTATTTCTTCAACAAGCGATGCGATCTGTTTTTTTAACGTCTGAATTTCTTTTTCAAGAGAAAATACGCGTTTTTCAAGAACGCTTTGAATTGATACTTTTTTCTTGCTTAAAACATTTGCCTGAGCATAACTTGAATACACATCAAAAAAAACGCTTCCAAATAAAAAGACGGGGATAAGAAACAAAATCAATTTTTTATGTGTCTTGTCCATAGAAACGAGAATAGTATACATTATTCTTTGACGATTATCAACTATTTGATACACTAGTGGTTATTATTGGAGAGGTGGCTGAGTGGTCGAAAGCGGCACACTGCTAATGTGTTATG
>JACQSA010000017.1 GCA_016206145.1 Candidatus Uhrbacteria bacterium | reverse complement strand
GCGGAAGAATACTGGAGTATTCTGACAAGTTCAGCGACTTTTTGGGGCGAAATTGGGCTGCAAAGGAGCCGGAAGAAAGTAACGCCTGATATTTTTCTACAGGCTCAAATTACAGTATCTATAGTTTCATACATATGCTGAAAATAATACTTATCATTGTGTTAATGTTTTCTTTTGGTCTCCAGCCTGTGAGCGCTGCTCAAAAGGTTTCTTCTGTTTCTGTAAAAAAGCAGCAAGAAAAACTAACTGTTGCAAAGAAAAAAATTGTGAAAAAGATTGTCCCTGTGAAAAAAGTGGTAAAAACAAAAATTCCGGCAAAAACTAAGATAGTGCCGAAGAATATCGCACCTTTTATCCAAGAACCTTTGCCTTCGTCTTCCAGTTCGAGTGATGTGATTGTTCCTGTGCCGACACCCTCAATTCCACAAAAAACACCACAAGAAGACACAAAAGAAAAACTGCGCAAATTGCAAGAAAGCCTTAAAGAAATAAAAAAAATTGAGCCTGTGAAGCTAGTACCGATCGAACCATCGTTCAAATATTCCCCCGAAGCGCCGATCGCGCCACAATTGCGTGCTGATCCTCTGCTTCCGTATTATAACAATCTTTCTCCTTTTTAATTTTTCCGTTTATCGTGTGGAATTGTCAGATACCCGTGAGCGGTAGCAACATCCTCGGGATACGCGATCGGATGCCAAAATTGTGCACGGATCACTTTTGTAGGGCGGACTTTTGCAAGTTGCCCAATTTTAGGAGCGAGCACGTGCTCTCCTTTTTCGTCAATCATCTTCGGAAGTTGAAAAATATCTTGATGCAAGACATACACACCCACATTCGCAAGATTTGACGGAGGATTTTTTGGTTTTTCCACGAGCCCTTCAAGGAGATCGTCTTTCCCCACAATGCAAATACCAAAACGCTCAGGGGTATCTGTTTCTTTTACTAAGATTGATTGCTGGGTTCCTGTGACACATTTTTCCAAATCATCGGGATGATACAAGTCGTCGCCAGACACCACCATAAAATACTCACTCTTCAAATACGGCAACGCTTTTTCTATCGCATCCGCGGTACCCTTTGGTTCTGGCTGTTCCACATAGATAAGATGGAGCCCATTGAATTCTTCACCGAAATATTCTCTGATTTTTTCTCCTTTATATCCAATGACAAGGATCGCTTCTTCGATAACCTTTGGAAGGATGCTGAGGGTATATTCGAGAATGGGTTTTCCCCCAATAGCAACCATGGGTTTAGGTTTTTCTGCAGTGAGAGGTCGAAGCCGCGTACCCTCCCCTGCCGCTAAAATTACTGCTTGCATTATTTTTTTTCGCGTGCGAGACGAAACCCCTCATAGGCAAGGTACGAAGCACACACAAACGCGATCAGACTTACCCATGTGGGAATGTATACGCCGCCAATTACCGTTTCCCATGATAATCCCAATCGCAAAAGATGGAGGATCCCGATAATAAGAAAGAGTGATGCGGTAAAAATGCTATACGATCGAGTGGTCATATGCCTCTTATTATGAATAGTGACTAAAATGAGTATATCGCGTTTCCTATTTTTTCTCAATGCTTCTTTGCTTCCTTTGCTGCCACGATCATAGACTTGGTACGCGGTCTCCCTTTTTCTTTATGTCCGGTTTTGTAATCTCTGATTGCCGCAAAAAGCACTTTACGATGATACCGATACTTTTCACCCATTCGTGTCCCGGGATCATTGGTGATAAACTCTTGCGTAGTGTAATCATAGCCACGGATAACGAGCATATGCTCTTGAGGACCACGCCCTTTAAAGTTTGGATTTTGCAACACGCGGCCATCGGCAGGCACTATCACAAGAAAGCCTTTTTCAAGGGAGCGAAGAATATCACGCCATCCGATGTTGCGTTGGAGGCTGAATCCTTTGAAGCCAGAGTATTCGCTGGCAAAACGAATGGTATCTTGAGTAGAGGTATCGTAATACACACTGTACTTTTCTTTTTCAAATCGTACGAGGTCGAGAATCGCGCGTTCTTGCCGCTCACGCGTCTTTGCCAAAGGCTGTACTCCAGCCCATGCAAGCGCCATCAATACCGATGCCTCTTCGCATCCGCTCTGAAATCGATCATTGCTCCACTTGAATGTGGGAGCTTGAGTCATAAAGGGAACTTCAAGAAGGAGTGATTCCCCATCCCCATCCGCCGCATGGGATACAGAAATCGGCAAAGAAAAAATAAATAAAAGCATTGCGACGCATATCCATTTTGTGGCTCTATTGCGTTTCGATTGATTTTCTGCTTTCATAAAAGTAAATAATGCTGATAAAATCGTTATGAGTGATACGCCAAGAGAGCCATTGGATATATCGTTTCATGTATCCCCCGCAGAAGAATCCCCTGATGCAAAGAAAGAGCAGCGCATCATGCCAAAAACGATTGCGCATGCGTTTGTATTGAAGTCTGCGAACGCAGAATACATAAAAGAAAAAATCGCGCAAGGCGTACCGCTCAAAGACCTTCAATTTTCGTACACGATTTTTTCTGTTGAAAACGGCGGAATTACTAATGCGGCGCTGAGCCCTATCGGACACGTTGCGCTTCCCGAAGGAACGGAAAAGCTTCGCGGAAAAGGAAAACGAGAACGCGAGCTGAGACGGCGTATCGGAGATGAACTCTTTGACGCCGGATATATCCGAGGAACGCAATACGAGCCGTTCTACCGCCGAGAAGTAGAAGAAGATGGCGCTGTGGTGCAAGAACGGTTCGTGGCAACCGAAGCGTCACCCTTTGATACATTATACCGACTTGGCCCAAACAACACAGGGAAGGAGTACCGATTCCTTACGGGCGAGGATCTGAGACATTTTGCTCGATCCGGCAAACTCGAAATGCAAGGCGCGTTTGATACGCACGAAAAAACGCCGATCCCGGACACTGTGATAAACAAATTAATGGACGAACTGCGGAAAGCTGAAATGGTGAAAAAGAAAGATGTGCTTCGTAGCCTTATGCTTTTGTTCGAGGATCGCTATGGATGTGCCGATCCCGCGGCTTCCAAAGAAATAATTGAAAAAATAAATGATGCGAGTACGCCGCTACAAGCAGAACGCCTTTTTACCAGATTTATCGGGAGCCACTCGGTTGCACAAGAAGAAATCCTCGAAGCGCTCACGCTTGCCAATTTGATAGAAGAAATTCGGCAACTTGATGAATACTGCGGTCCGATCGAAGCGACTCTGCGTTTGATCGGAATCATGCATCAGCTCAAATCGCTTCCTCCAAAAGCATTTACAGTCCTGAAACAATCAAAAAATCTTGCTCCTTACATCCGATCTCTGATGGATGGGGCGCTTCAACACAGTGAATCTGACCCGCGTGAATTCTCGTATTTCCTTGTTTCAGGTATCGAAGGATTGCAATCCGCCGTACAATCACTCGATGCGGGAAAAGAAGGTGACGTGCGCACTGCGCTTGAAATACTGGAACAAACATTTGGTATTCCCTCTTCTGAATTCTATGATCTCTCCTCAAACTATGACAGCTTTTCAAAAAAATTGAGTGAAGACATTATCAGGCGCGCGTTGGGAAAAAAAGTAAGCGCTTCGGAGGCTGATCCGCTCAATGATGTACGCTCTGAAAATCCGGTTGAACTTCTGCAAACCGCATGTGGCGTCGGAGAGATCGTAGATAAATATGAAAAAGAAAAAACAGAAGCGACAGAAACAATTCCCGATCGCCTTATGTTCGAAGCGCGCTGGAAGCTTTTTTGCTTAAAAATCATGCGCGAGGTATTCGAGCACCATCGGGAAAAGATGAAGGAGGGACACTATGAATTCCGTAAAATCTGGCGCGCATTTGAATCCATCCCGCGCCATCCGATCAAGAAATACCCCATCTATGATGCCCATACAGGAGCGCTGCTTGATGTGATTACAGACCAACCGCAGGACGCACACACGTTTGCGCGTTATACTGAGCTTCAAGAACAAGGCGAAGCGCGCATCGACGATTGGCAAAATGATATTATGCGGGAATTGGATCTTGGAAAAGGAATAAAGATCCTTATCCGTATTGACGTACGCGAGATTAAAGACCCGCATTCTCAATTCCGAAAAAGACTGCATGGCAAAGGCAAGCCGAGAGATTTATTCGCGCGGGAAATCACTGTTGTATTTTGCCCCTCAAAACTTTTAGAACGAACGTACCATAAGGTGCTCCTATTCGAAGACGAAGAAAAAAACGTTGAAGGAGCTTCGCTCGTTGAAGGCGAAGCAAGGGTAAATGACCATGCGGTGGTATTTGAAATCATTCAAGCCTTTGAAGCAAAGGTGAATGAAGCCTTGGGCACCGACTGGGAATGCCGTTTATATGACTATGACCCTACGCCTGAAGGACAGGATTACCGTTTTGAAGGAAAGCGTCCCGGAAGCGGAGGAAAAATCAGATTTTCCAAATTTACTTTTATCATCCGCAATAAAAAAACCGGCAGGGAGGACGCGGAGGAAGTTCAAATTTTTGTTCCGGGTTTCGGCAAATCGGGTTTTTACTATCTTGAAGAAAAAAAAGACGATGATTATGATTTTCAAGTCAGAAGATATCTCGAACGGTATGGTATCCGTTCCTTGTCGGAATTACGATTTCCCCATTCCCTCTACCCAAAACTCTTGCCCTCGGTGCATCGCAAGAGAAGAGAACACACTGAAAACGAGTCAGCGTAAAAAGGATGTCTTATTCTGTTGCGGTTGTTGTTGCCCCTTTTTCAAGCTGACGATAGGCGTGTACGAACGCAAGCGAGGTAATCGGTGATGTCAAAAAAAGCCCCAACATAAGAGGGACGTTTGAACCGACCATATTTATTGCTGTCAAAAGCACTAAAAATAATGCAATGTCTGTCTTTGCTCCTTTGGAATACTGCGATGCGAGCTTCAGTGCTTTGATTGGCCACACTCCTTTATCAATAACGGCAATATAGTACAAATAAAATTTAAGGATCCAATGAGATACGGGAATTGCAAGCAGAAGGGCAATCACAGAAGCGCCGATCGTAAGTTTTAATGAAGGGAAAAACGCACCGGATCCTAAGCCGATACTAAAGGATTGGCCAAAAGGTTCACCTAAGGATGCCAATCGCCATACCCCAAAGACAAGCGCTACATAGGGGCCGAGGATGATCACCATATAGAGGAGAGCGGCGAGAATAAATTTTGGCAGATATGTGATTGCGGTGAAGAGATCTGCAATACTTGCGCGCGCTCCATCAGTAAATTTCAATGCAATTTTAGTTGTTCCTGCCGCAAATAATATAAAAAAGAAAAGAAGCACTATTCCAAGCACTCCCGCATAATACCCTACGTACGGAATTGTATTTTTCAATACCGGTATTGGTATGAAAGGATTTGTCTCAACAAGCATTGAAATGAGGATAGACAATACCGCGTAGATAATTACTTGGATCAAAGTAATCAAGACAAAAAACCAAATATGCTTTTTTGCTTCATTCCACGAAAACACCATCGCGTGCTCACGTACGAAGCGTTTAAATTTTTTGAACACGCTTGCATAGAGGACAAACGCAATGAAAAGAAGCACAAGGAAATAAAGCGCCATAGGAATCCACCAATAATCATCAAACATGTAAAGAAGGCTCGCAAGCAACATCTGGTTCTCCTGACTGCCCCCCAACAACGAACTCAGCACATCAGCGTTACCGCCAAGTGATGAGGCAGATCCGCTGGAGTAATCGTATCCAGAACTCGACTCAGGCGAACTATACAAGTCCTTAAGTTGCTGCAATTCTTGCTCAGTGAGTTCAGATGGCGCTCCTTCGTCGGATTGCGCATAAAGGGATCCGACAGATACCAAGCCAAAAAAGCTAAAAACAAGGAATCCCGCCATGAAACCCTGTGCGATGCGTTTCATTTTTGCCATAAAATATATTACACCTTATTTAAGAAGGTGGATTAGATATATATTATAGCATAGATTTTCGATGTATGCTGTGGATTATCGTGGGCTTCCTGCTACACTCCCGACAACCAAACCAACGACGAGGGCAATACCACCGACAAGGAGCATGCGCAGCCCTGCTCGCACAAATGGCTCTTTGGTGAGTTTCGTAGTTATTGCGCCCAAGGAAAAAAGGCCCACCAATGTAATACCGACAGATACGGGAATCGCCTGCGGGATAGGAAGAAAGAGATACGCAGAAAGAGGGATAATCCCACCTCCCACATACGACACAAACATGTACATTGCTCCTCGAGGTGAGTATGGTGTTACCTTCGGAAAAACCTTCAATTCACGCAAGGCCATTTCCCTGAGCATAAAATCAGGATCTTTTGAAACGACCGTAGCCATATCTTGCGCCAATGCATGAGGCCAGCCGTCATCGCGATACATCTGCGCGAGCTCTTCTTTTTCCTCGCTTGGATACTTTTCAATTTCGTTTTTTTCCTCCATCAATTTCCTATTTTCTATTTCCTCTTCTGAACGATTGGAAAGATACGATCCTATTCCCATGGATATGGATTCAACGGCAATAATGACGAAACCCGCAAGCAGGACGGTTGAATGTTCTTGACTGCCAACGGCGATACCGGTAATGGCGCCAAGGGTGGATACCATTCCATCCTCCACGCCAAACACAATTTCTCGAATGACTCCATCAAAAGGCGATGGGTTGTGATGAATGTAATTCGATTGATAATTATGATATGTTCGCTCCATCATCATGGATCAAAAAAAATGTTTCATAAGATTTTTCACGATTTGGAATCTCCATGCTTGCAGTTTTGGGTACCTCTGCATCTGTGCCGCAGACCATACTGCCCGACAGAATTGAAATTCCTTTTTGTATAACGAAGGCCTTGGCAGTCCTGCGCGCACGTAGAGTTTGTCAATGAAAGAAAAATACGCTTGTTTCTGATCCCGTCCAAACTCATACCAACGGTGATATTCATATGTGGCAGCGCGCGGAAACAGATCTGTATGCGCGATCAGAGTGACAAGGTCGTAACCTGCGGGAGCATATGTCACATGCTCCATATCAATCACTCCTTTTGAAAAAATATTATGCACATTAAAATCCCCATGTGACACCACGAACGGAAATACTGATACCTTTTTCTTGATCATACTGCATGCTCTTTCAAGGTCTTTTGCCAATGAGGGCGCTTCTTTTTGTAGAATGGCAAGGTGTATCGCGTGAAAAAAATCTTTCCAAAATTTCTTGTGCGTGGCGCTGCCTAATTGCGCGCGAGCAAATTTGTCAACAATCGAGAGGAGATCGGTAAAGTGGGTTTTGGATATTTCTTTTCGTGTGTTATAATCCTGAATAAAAAATTTGCTCAACTGTTTTTTTCCAAAAGATTCTTCAACGTAGTACGCATGATCCAAAAACCATCCGCTTTCAGTAATTTTTGGCACGGGAAATCTATAATAAAGAAGTGCATTGTGTTTGCCGATCTCTGACTGGATCGTACGCACAGAACCCATGCGGAGATATGTATTTTTGCCTTGATATACACTCACGTCCTGCTGCTCGCGTGTGCGCACATAACGATATGTGTCTTTATTAATTGTGAGTTCCGACGGGGTCATCAATCTTGTGTGATAATGTATTGAATGGTAAAATTGTACCATAATTATTTAGAAAAGAAAGCATGAAACTCTCAGGAAAAAAGATCGCGATATTGGTAGAAAAATACTATGAAGAAATTGAATTGTGGTATCCGTATTACCGCCTCAGAGAAGAAGGGGCAATAGTAGTGCGCATCGGTTCGGGTACCGCAAAAACCTATGAGGGAAAATATGGATATCCTGTCACGCCCGACAAATCCATTGACGAAGTAAATGCAAAAGATTTTGACGCGGTCATAATTCCGGGCGGGTTTTCTCCAGACTTTATGAGAAGATCGGAGCATATGGTGCAATTTGTCAAAGATATCTACGCCCATAGAGGGGTAGCCGCTGCGATCTGCCATGGACCATGGATGCTGATATCGGCAAACCTTGTACGTGGGAAAAAAGCAACTTCATTTTTTGCAATCAAAACTGACATGGTCAATGCAGGAGCAGAGTATATTGATACAGAGGTTGTAAGCGATCAACGGATCGTCACTTCCCGCAAACCCGATGATTTGCCAGCATTTTGCAAGGCGATTATTGATGCATTGGAATAACTCCTCTGCAGAGAACAGAAACTCTATTTAAAACCATAGAGGAGTGTGTAGAACGAACGGATTTTTTCGAGACAGATAGAGTTCCTGTTCTCTTAGACGTCTTTATCTACAACAATCGTCTGATCTCGCTCAGGACCTATAGAAATCATTCGCACTCGCGCGCCTGTTTCATTTTCTATAAAATCAATAATTGTTCTCATTTCTTGAGGTAAATCTTGATACGAGCGCATATTACTCGTTTTTGTTTTCCATCCCGGAAATACTTTGTATATCGGCTCGCAGGAACTCAAGAGTGAATTATCGGGATGCACGGAAGTCAGAATGGCGCCATGCGCAAGCGTATCCCGTCCTAAAAAAAATGCTTCTCCCGTGTATTGATATGCAATGCATATTTTTATTTCTTCACATCCGTCAAGAACGTCAAGTTTTGTAAGAATCACATTCATGCCGTTCACATGGAGCGCCCTCTTAAGAAGTACGAGATCAACCCATCCTACCCGACGGAGCCGCCCTGTCGTAGCGCCGTATTCATTTCCATTGATACGAACTGCTATTCCTTGTTTGAATCCGTCTTGTTCATTGATGGAATAATCGACGTGGGTGCGCAACTCTTCATCCTTGGTTGTCTTAGAACAATACTCTTGTGCCTCTTCTCCGCCCATTTCTGTGGGAAATGCCCCCTTGCCTACCCTCGTCATGTAAAACCCTTTCATAACGCCAAACGTCAGGTCAACATCTCGCACGCTCAGTCCTGCGCCTTTTGCCAACCCCTCGATCGAGCAATCCGATGAAGTAACGTATGGATATGTCCCATAATCAATACTGAGAAGATACCCTTGAGCGCCCTCGAGGAGTATGTGTTTTTTGCCAACTGTGTTATGGATGAGCTCGTCAGTGTCCGTCACATATGCGCGCAGAGCCTCTGCATACTCGCCAGTAAAATGCTCAACGATTGAATCACGATTCAGTATAGTTTCATCGTTAAAAAATATCCCCTCCCCCAAATGTGTATGGAAAAGAATCTCTCTGACAAGAGAGGGGTCATATTCTCGAATGCGCGCAATTTTTTCTTCGATATTTCTCTGTAATTTTTTTGCAAATGTATCTCGATGAAACAAATCTCCGACAGTCAGAGAGTTACGGTTGTAATAGTCTGAATACGCGGGACCAATCCCCCGCCCCGTGGTACCGAGGGATTCATTTACGCGTGATGCGCTCAACCGATCAAGAACAATGTGTTGCGGAAGTACAAGTTTTGCCCGTCGAGAAATCCGCAAGTGCTCTGAAGCGTAGCCATTTGCGTGCAATGCAGTAAGCTCAGCAATACATTGCCGCGGATCAAATACGACTCCCGATCCGATGATGCTGATTTTTCCTTCTTTATCGTGAAAGATGGAAGATGGAAGCAGGTGCGTGACAAATTTCTTGCCTTCCCATGCGACTGTATGCCCTGCATTTGCGCCCCCCGTGCCGCGCGCCACCACGTCTGCCCACGGAGTCAAGAAATCTACAATCTTGCCTTTGCCGGTATCACCCCATTGATTGCATACGACAGCGACTGTTTTTGCTTCCCCTAAAAAAGAATAATCGTTTTTCATAAAAAATTGAGTCTGCGCTGTGCGGCTTTATTAACATTTAAATCAGTTGATTCTGAAAGCAAAAAAATCTTCTGCAAGGATTCTGGATATACGTCAAGAAGACCGCGGTTTATAGTTTCTGTACGGAGTTCCGATTGTCCATGATTATGAACGTTTGGTTGAAGAAGAAGATATTCTGCCCATGCAAGCTCTGACCTGCGTAAGGTTTTTATGCGCGACAACGCAAAGAGACGCGTTTCATAACTGTATGCTTCATCTCCAAGTACGGAATGCGCCATACGCTCTTTTCCATACGCTAAAATAGTGCACGGGACAGAAGCAAAAGGCGCAATGCGGCGCGGGATATCGCGAAATCGCGGATTCGGCGAATCTGCAGACCATCGGGCAATAACCGATCGAAAAAATACAGAATCCTTGATGAAAGGAATACACCGAGCAATTACTTCGTTCATATTATGTCGATTGGCAAGCAATTGTTTTATGGCATTTTTTGCCTCAGACTGAGAAATAGGCTGCTCACCCGCCTTTGCAAGCTCGCTCAGACGGTCAAGAATTGCGATAATATCTCCCCTACCCCATTGATAATTTTCTTCTGTCCGTTTTTTTTTGTAAGGATCAAGAACGCTTACTGTTCCTGCGACTTCGCCAAGGCCGTCACCACCCGAGGCGAGTATATCGTCAAGAGTTTTTTTGAGAAAAGATTGGTCGGAAATCTCTGCCCATATAGCACGGCGGAGATGTATCCATCGGTCTTGAGACACCTTTCTCTGAAAGGTTTTACATAACTCTTCAAGCCCTCCTGATACTCCCATAGACCGTTCGAAAAGTACACCCAGTATCAGGGGAACATATGTGGTATTTGGTTGAAAAAAAAACTTTATGACGACATCGACAAGAATGGAAGTATTCTGATCCCGCAAATAATTTTTCAGCTGCTCTTGCTGTACTTGTTTAAATGATGCTCCCAATTCTCCCGCACGCGAATCTTGAGATGCTACAAACTGATCATAGGTATGAATATTATCGAATACTTCCCGCATCACCATATCATCCGCCCTCTGCGGAGAAAATTCAGTTTCCGGATCCCTGAGTATGATTTTTCCGTCACTGAGCAATTTTTGCACATCGGAAGGCAAGATATGTTTCGTGTCAGAAAATTTTTTCTCATGCATCTCGTGCACTGCCTTAAAAAATTCTTTATAATCCCTCTGAGTAACAAACAATTTAAAAATGCTATACTCCACTCGATCCTCATCCGGAAAGGATTCTTCTTTTGCGATTTGGTTACTTCCTAAATGGAAATCTTTTCTTAGGTTGTGGACATAGTCATTATCGAGAGAAAAAAGATCATCTCCATAGACGGGCCATGCGATTGTGTCCGGATACTGCGCTAGAAGCGCTTCAAGCTCTTCAACTCCTTCATGGAAAAATCCGTGCTGTTTCTTTCCTTGAGATCCATATTCTTCAAGGTGCTGGACGCGGACACCGACAAACTTTTGTTTGGCGCGTTTCAGAGATTCGCCAAAATATTCGATCCCTCTAGCAAGATTTGCTTTGCTGGTTTCAGCAAATTCTTCTCGATCATGCTGGGCTTGACGAAATACATCCTCAATGCGGGCATTGCTGATATTGGAATGATGCGTATAGGCATCATCGAGGGATTGTAGTGCTCCAGAAAATACTCCACGATAGAGTACGTTTCGCTCTCTTTGGATATTCAATTCATATTCAATACTTCCGTCATCTCTCTTTGTATTCAGAGAAAAGGAATAATCAAGCGCGTAGGGGGATCCAATCTCAATGCCAAATACATTTTTAAAAAACAAGGGATCTGGTGGTGCGGTGCGATAGGGAAACGCATGAGGGTAGATGACGTTCTGCATCGACTTTACACTAAACACTCCGTCACGATATTCTGGCTGAAGCAGAACTCTAACGGAAAAAAGTGCTTGTTCCTCTTTGTTATGTATGCGAAAAGAAGCGTCTCGTGGCCTCAAATTTACAAGGTCGTCATATTCATGGATAAAACCCGTCAGTGATTCAGCGATCCTGCCTGTAATAGTTGGTCTATTTTGTGCCCAATACCCTATTCTTTTTTCTAGCTCCCTCACCAAAAGAGTGTACATATTCTGGTCCCTGTCAGAAACACTCCCCTTGCAAAACTCTCCCAGTAGTTCAATCGCATGATCCAGAACGGTTGTTCTAATCTGTCTGGGAATTTCCGAATCTTCGCGAAAAATATCTTCTTCGAGAGTTTTCTTTGCGTGAGAAATAACATATGCGCGGGCATCTTTCGCTATCAATCCCCTTTCTCCCTCAGGATGCTTATCTTGATTTTGTAAATCATAATCACGCACCTCATGCTCAAGATGCTTTTTTTCGTGTTTTGCCCATTGTGGATCCCTTCCTCGAAAAGGTTCTCTTGTCATACTTATGAGATGGCATGGTTAATACTATCGCGATTTTCATTTTCTGCAAATGGAGAGAATAGACATATAGCGACAAATCGCAATCTTTGGCTTGACGAAAAAAAATAGAAAGAGTAATCTAGACCCTATCAAATCTATGCAACAGTACGCCACAATGATGATGGGTATGATGATGTCCTCTGAAAAGCGAGGGGTGTATTTGTTATAGAGATAGATAATCGATCTAAAAAAGCATAACACAACCCTCGTTTCGCGGGGGTTGTTTTGTTTTTTGACTTGTTCTTTTACAATGACGTGTCCTATCGTTTCCGCAGAGCGGCTATTTTGCCTCTGCGCGGAGGCGATAGGAAGTCCATGTCCTTGCATTGGTACTCATGTTGCCTGTATGGTAATATGGCTACCGCAAGAGACATGGCAGTAAAGAAAGGAAAATTATGGCTACCATCGATCCTGTTCGGGAGGCAAAACAAGATATAATAGAAAAATTACGAGAGCATGGGATCATGCTCGATAACTGTATAATAGAAATAATCCCTGATATAAATAGTGACTCAAAATGGTATAAGGCTTGTGCAATAGATAAAAAAAGCGGGGCACGCCTCGCAACTTCGTGGAGCTTCCCGCTCCTCATAACTGGCACTATCATTTAAGGTGGTAAATTTTTCTCCTCTGGCCGGGTGCGCACGCGCTCGGCCTTGTTTTTTTTCTTCTCAATAGTATAATTATGAACACATTCGATTTATAAACCTATGCAGACAACACCACACGATCCCACAAATCAAGAGATTCTAGAAGCTGTAAATAGCTATGCCTCAAAAATGGAGCAAAGAATGGGTTCTATAGAGGAACGGATGGTAACAAAAGAAGACGTCGATCTTGCTTTGGGAAAATTCCGATCGGATATTACTGATTATCTTGATAATAAATTTTTTGACTTCCGAGGAGATCTCGTTGCAGTCATCCGCAAGGAAGACACAAAAGTAAAAGAACTCATCAAAGTTTTACATTCAAAAAATATGTTGACAAAAAAAGAAGCAAACGACCTGTTGCAACTCGAACCATTTCCAACGAGTGTGTAAAAATGAAAAAAATCATACCTCAGCTTGCAATTTCTCTGCTTGTAGGATTAATGTTGCTGTTAATCTCTCCTGTGTCTGCGCACGCAAAGGTAAGTCCGTCGCTCAATAAACTTTCGGGGTTGGTTTTAATTCAAACCCAAAGCTATGGACGCGCATGGTATGTGTCTCCGCTCAATGAGGCACGGTATTATCTTAAAGACAAGGATACTGCATATGAAATTTTCAAAAAATCTGCTCGTATTGTTGATTCAAAAGAAATAATCACAAAAAATTCTTCCATTCTGAAAAAATATAAAGGCTTGATCCTTACATCACAACACAGTGATACGCTTACATATATCCACCCTAGAACGTTTGTGTCGTATGATATGAGAAATGCCGATCAAGCGTTTGAAGTAGTAAAAAAAATTGGTATTGGCGCAACTGATGCATTGCTATCAAAAATCCCAATGAACACGGAGCAGATACTGCCCGACACGGTATACCATGACGTAGCGTATGCGAAATACAACGGATCAACGATTGTTGGTGAAAAGGATTCCCATACGCTTCTTCCTCTTGCATCGCTGACAAAACTCGCAAGTGCCCTTGTGCTTTTAGATTTGAATCCTGATTGGAACTCACGCATCACAATTTCGAAAGCCGCGATCAATTATCCAAAACAATTTGTTGGAAATGACCAAACCAGTGAAGTGCCTATCCGAGAAGGCATGGAAATCAGTTTTGGAGATCTCTGGAAAGCCATGCTGGTTGCATCTTCAAACCAAGCAACGTCGGCTCTCGCCACGAGTACGGGGCTTTCGTCAGAACAATTTGTCGCGCGAATGAATGCAAAAGCAATGCAACTCGGACTTACCAAAACTCGCTTCTTTGACTGCGCCGGACTTGATGCGCACAACACTTCTACTGCCAAAGAAATGGCGATCCTTGCATATACAGCATTTCAAAATGAACAGATCAGTGAAGGAACACGAGGCGAACAATTTTATATCACCACATATCGTCCTGACGGCACGGCAAAGAAACTCCCTGTGGCAAACCGCAACTATAGCCTCCTGCAATTTAAACCCGATGCATCGAAAACAGGATTTCTGGTTGAAGCGCAACGCAATGTCGCGCTTTCAAAAAATGGATCAACGATCGTAGTGCTTCATGCGCGAAGTATGCGCGAACGGAACGCAATTATAAAAAAATTGCTTTAAATAGCGATTATAAGCGCGGCGATAATAAGAATGATCTCGAGGAGGCATGTAAGCGCGAAACGGCGCGAATATGCAAATAAAAAATGCATCCAGTGCATGAAAAACCTCTCGCGCGGAAGGTCAAACTCCACTCCTTGATCGCGGATGCTAAATAATTGTTTTGAAAAGGGATAAAGCCATCGAATACCGTATTGTATCGAATCAAGCATGAGATGACTGAATGCTCCCAACGTAAAAACGCAGGCACTACGGAAGGCGCTTTCGGAAAAACCGAAAAGAAAAAAAATACCTGCCCCAAAAGTCAGCCAAAAAAACGGAGTATGAGTAAAAAGAAGACGATGATTTGCGCTTTGAGTGGCAAGACGCATGCCACCTACTTTAAAAAATGAAAAAAACATATCAAGGTCAGGCGCACACGCTCCTGCCATTGCCAAAAAAATCAAAAGCCACTCTTCTTCACTAGTGAGGGATGGCTCAAAAAAACGCACGAACGCATATCCTATGAGATATCCTCCTGCAACATGGCCGGGCGGAAGCATGGGAGTCTAAATGGGAGTCTAAAATGTAATGCCAAATTTCTTGAGAGTCTGAACCAACGCGCAGAGAGGGAGCCCTAAAATTGTTCCCGGCTCTCCGTCAACCCTTTCAATAAACATCCCCGCGCGCCCCAGAAGGGTATATCCTGCGCCTTTGCCCTCCCAGTCTCTCGAATCCACATACCATGTAAGTTCTCTTGGGGTAATCGGGCGAAACCACACTTTTGTCACTGCAACAAATGAATGCTCTTTTCTCTTCTCGCCATCAATAACAGTTACTCCTGTAATCACCTTATGCATCCGACCGCTCAGGTGGCGCAACATGCGTGTTGCGTCACTGCGATTTTTTGGCTTACCGTGCAGAATCTTTCCTGTCACGCCAAACGTATCGGCAGCAATAATCAACGCCCGAGGATATTTTTTCGCCACACACCGCGCTTTCTCTTGTGAAAGTTTACGCGCAAGAATCTTCGGATCTTTTGCAGACGACATATCTTCGTCGCATCCGCTCACCACCACACGAAAAGGTATGCCAATCTTCTCAAGAAGTTCTGCTCGCTTTACTGAACCCGAAGCAAGGATAATATCACGAGAATCTGTCCGCGGAGGCATACTGTCTAGGACTTCTTCTTTTTCAAAACCGCTCGCGTTGTCTTTGCGGTTTTTGACTTCTTTACAGTGTTTCTGACTTTCTTCTTTGTCGTCTTACCAGAAGAAGAAGCAAGAACAACAGGTATCTGTTCTGATAAGGCTGGCGCTGATTCAGGCTCTATTGCCTCTTTATCTTTCCCCCATGCGAGGATTCCCAAAAATATCAAACCGAGAGGGGGCAGGATAACGCTCGCAGGACCCCACCACAGCGGGCGATTGCGTTGTCTTGCCAGGCTTGTCATCACATGTTCAATTAGTAAAAACCATCCAACGACTGAAACAAAAAGAACATAAAGACTATACCATAATACGATATCTATTGCTTCGTCAGAAAAAAAATCATACGGCGGCTCCTCAAATATCGCCAACGAAACGATGGCAATAATAGGAGCAACGCACAACCAAATAAACCACCACCATCTTTTTTTTGCCATTGCCACAAAAAGATAAATATTTGCCACCGGAATCCATGCAATCCAAGACCTGCGAGTATTCAATTTGCGCGCCAATGAAAACAGCGCGCTGCTTATATACACATATAAAACAATCAGGAAAAGAAACGTGAAGACAGCGAATAGACTCTCCCGCACAGTAAGATATTCAGGATAAGGAGGGTACACGCCAGGATCCTCAGGTATGACTGATGATGCGTGGGATAAGATAATGCCCGATCTGTAGGGAATGTCTTCAGGAAACAACACAGTGGGGCGTTCATCTTGAAAAATATGGGTTGCCAAAGGAGTGCTCCATAATGATAGTTCCATGTCCTCCTCGATCTTTGCCGGATCAATAGAAAGATCAAGAGCAGTGAGCCATTGGTTCTCTGTATCGAAACCGGCAAGCGCGGAAAGCTCTTGAGGAAGAGTAAAATTCATTTTGCCTGCAAAAGAAATATCACCTCCCCACACTACCAACGGAAGGTTTGCCAACGTATACAAATGGAGCTGCTGGATGGGATCTGTATCTCGCGCTAATCGCAAGGGAAATGTCGGAGTGAATGTATCAAACTCAAATTCAATTGGTGTAAAACCGTATTCATTGGACATTGTTTTTGACAAATATGATGGGATTTCACCTCGTGCCTCTGTTCTGATCTTGAGTGCTGTGAAAAAGTACCCTCCTTGCGCGACATAGTACTCAAAATTTGCCTTGTCATTTTCGGAAAAACCGTATTGATTCTGCAAAAGCCATTCAATCAATGCTCCCGCATCAGTCGCCGTAAGGATCGATACGGTAAAATCCCCCACTTCACGCCGTTCGAGCACTTCCACAGGAGATGCGGCCTGAGGGGCAGAAGCACCTGTGCCGGAAAACATCATCGCGTCTCCTTCTGTCCTTTGAACGGATCGAGGTTTTGTGTATTCTTCCAGTTGAGAAAAAATCTTGCGCGATGCCTCTTTCACTTTCGGCCGAGAAGGGAACGCAAAGGCCATGCCGAAATCTTGCGCATTTCCTTTAAGTCTGGGGTCAAGAATAAGCCGCTCAGTGAACCCATCCCATACAAGCAAGGCATTGCTTTTCCCTGAAGGCTCAACTACGGAAAGCGAGGGCTCAAATGTTGCGATTGCGCATGCAGATGCAAGTTGGGCTTGTATAAAAAAAAGAAAAAGAGCAATACTACCGATGACACGTTTCATAATAAAGTAAAATTAAGTCAATATAGTATAGCATGAAAACAAGTCAAAAAAACCACACTATGTGAATTGTTTTATAAAACACACATTCGGCGTATGGCAAGGACAGACCTCAAAAAGGTAGAAAGTTATTCCATTCTCGGCGAATTTGTCTTCCGCATACTTTTTGCCATGTCGGCTGCATACCGTGTTGCGCGACGATGTTTGTAGGGACGCGTGATCTCGTCCAATGTTGCTGTTATTTTTTGCAAAGGCTTTTCTTTCTGTTTTAACGCAAGATCCACCACTATTTGCGCATGCATGCGGGCTTCTTTGATCTGCTGAGCGTCTTTCTGGTAATACGCTCTGGGATTCTTTTTTTTATCGTGCTCTTCCCATGCTTTCAATATCTTCTCTGCAAGCACTAATTCTATCTCATCGATTGCTTTATATTGTTGGCTCTTTCCTCTTAATTCTTTCTTTGTCTGGTTTAATAGACTTTCGTAGTTAATGCCTCCTCGTTCCGTTGGTCCGTGTCGAAAGAAAAGATCAAAATCGTCAAGCAGTACGCGCTCTCTGAAATCTTCATACTCCTTGCTTCCTAAAGGCGGCAATGTAGAATTGCGGATAGCATCTGGTACGCCCGGCAATCGTGTTTTTTCAGGAAGTGTTCGAAGAGGTTTTTGTAATGGCCCGCGCGGAGGCTTGTGCTCTTTTTTCCTTTTAAGCCGGTCAATAAGTATTTTCCCTAATTTTGGAAGGAAGAGTAAAAGAACCGGAATTGATCCCATATATGTTTCTTTACGATTTCCTTCCCATTCCAAAATTTCCCGTGCATTTCGCTTTCCTCCAATAATCGCATCAAGGATCGGCCTCATCGATGGATCCTTCAATTGATTCACGCCCGATTTGATCGTCTTATTATATGCGACATGGAGATTAAAAATCTTTTCTTCAACAGTATCGCCAGGATACTCTTTTGATAATGCTTCAAGAATCTGAAGTTCTTTCAATGAAAATTGATATTCTTTCCCTCGAAGTTCTACTTTTTTTGGATGTGAAATGCCTTCTCTCATAAACGCTGCGCGATAGGCAGTATCAAGGTTTCCTGCGCGCACCAACGCAAGATCTATATTTTCCGGGTCAACACTTCCCCAGCTTATTGTCTTGGGTCCCTTTTCTTGCGGGCCTTCTGGTGATGCTCCGGCGACCCCTGCCATATAGATTGCTTTTACTCGTTCACCTATCTTTGAGGCCTTGTCTGACCGATGTGCATAGCGGGCAACGCCCTCTGTCAACCTTCCTCCTGTTACGTCCCACGACCGAAGGAGATCAACAAACACTTCCTGCAATTCATGTTGAACCTCATCAGCAAGCCATGCACGATCCTGTTCGCGAACAGGCTTTCCTGCTTCCTTGTCCTGGCTAAATTTCCGTGCATACTTGGATGTCAATTCTCCAATCGAAACTTTCTGAAATCGAAGATTGGTGGGAATTTCAACTCCTAAAGAAATTGCCCCAAGCAAATCAAAATACGTATTGCCTTTCTTGTCTTGCACAAGCCATGAATACAGCGGTCTGATTTTACTCCATTCCACTGTGCGTTTTTCTGAAATTGGGAATATTTTCATGAATGGAGGATTTGCTTCGGGTTTTGCGGCTGTATTCACCATTCTTCCGATTTGCGGCGGTCCTTTCTCAAGCTGTGTTGCGGCAAACGCAACATCTTGTTTTGATCCTAAATCCAACGCGCTCCCGACGCCCACACCTGCAGCTGAAAGAATAAAGGGAGCGAGCATATTCATTTGCTTGTACACATCCTTCAGTGTCTCGCCAGCATTAAATCTTTTTTCTGATTCCGAGTTTGTGTTACGCATAGTATGTTAGGTTGCCGGTGTAGAAGTGCCGGAAGTAGGAGAGGTTGATGTGCCTGACGTTACGGGTGTCGAGGTTGCAGAACTTGCAGGAGGTTGCGAAACCGGATTTGGCATGTCTGCTACAGGTGTTGATGTGGCAGTAGTAGCTACGGGCGTTTCAGATGGCGGTAATGGCGGCTGCTGTACTTGCGTCGATGTTGCAGAACTTGCAGGAGGTTGCGGAGGTACCACATCAGTGCACGGTCCAACACCTTGCTGAAGAGAAGGAAGGCACGGAAGAGGTCCAAGTAATGGTCGCAGTGTATATTCCTGCAAAGTAATATTTTGTCCTACTGTAATACCTTTGCCATACAATGCATGATCTTCACTCCATTGCGCGATCTGAAGTCTGTCATTATTTCCAGTTAATACCGCATCTGGTTTGATATCGGCATACACAAAAAATGCGACCGAGCTTTTACCTCCTATTCGCTGCCAATTATATCTCCCCATACTCACCCTTTCTCGAGACTGTGTAGGAAGTGAAGCAACTGACGAACCGACTGTCTTTCCTTGCCCTAGGGGCGCCTCTGCATACAGGCGGAGATTGCTCAAAGCCTTGCCCAATCCTTCTGTGCCATCTCCATCTGAAAAATATGGCGTGTGAAAGTATACATCATATGAAACGCTATTTGCTACCGTGAATGCCCCGATAAGGACATCTTTCGCGCCTGCCTCAACCCACTGAGAAGGGTACGCTGAACTTATCTGAGGGAAAAGTGCTGCATGAGGCGGCGCGTCAAACGGCTTGTATCCAGACTTGTCCTCATATGGTGATTTTACTTCCACGTATACACTTTTCCTTTTGGATACATTATCATTATTGCAATCGAGGTAATAAGTAGTTGAACTTTGAGGAGTCACTATCTGAGAACCAATGCCAGGTTTTGCGCCTGCCCATGCCCCCGATGCTATGCAAGTGGTAGCATTATACACCTCCCATGCAATATGCACTGAACCTCCTGGGGCAATAGTGGTTTTTACTGGAGAAAGTGTCATACTAATCGTACCCGTAACACGCGGTGGTGGACGTTTTGTTACTGCCACTGAAAGGGTATCTTGAGTATTTGATTCAGGATTTGAACACGTAAGACGGTATTCTGAATCCTTTGTCGGTTTCACATGCTCGGATCCTTCAAGCGGACGAGTACCGTCCCAATCACCGCTTGCCGCGCACGATGTAGCGTGCACTGCTCTCCATGTTAAAAGAATAGGATCGCCTGTCTGATCATAATATTTTGAACTCACGCGGAAAGAACTCACGCGAGCTGGCGCTGAAGAAGGATACAACTGAGGACTCACAATAATAACCTGAGGGGGTAAAGGCTCAATACACCCGGGCTGTACTGCTCGAGGTATGTCATTGCTACAGGTAACACCCGCGTACGAAGGAAGGGTGTTACCAAGTGTAGGCCCATTTGAACCTGAAGGTGGCGCAGGAGGTCCAGGTTGATTCTGTTGGTAGCCCCCAAGGATGGGTTGACCACTCGGGAACCCATTAAAAAATGATTGGTATCCCGACTTTATTTCAACAGGAGGCTCTTCCACACTCACAGCCACTGTCTTTAAATCAGAGATACTGCCATTGGGCGCCCAACAATGCAGGCTATACTGCGTCGTGCCTTGGGGAGACAGTATTTCTCGTCCTGAAGGAAGTTTCAGTCCAGACCAATCATCGCTTCCAAATGCCCTGCAAGCTGCTGCGCCTTTCGATTTCCAAATAATACTCACCGTATCGCCTGGCGCGATTTTTGTTTTCGTAGTACGAAAACTAATCTCTTTGGGGGCAGGACCGCGAGCAGGGCGTTTCTTGAGTACAGTCACTTTTACGCTCACCTCGTCTGAAGTTCCACCTTCGTTATCAAAACATTCAATAGAGTAAGTATATTTTTTTACTTTTTTTGGTTTCACCGCTTCAGAACCTTGTGGAGATTTTTTTCCTGACCATCCATCTGAAGCAATGCAATAATCCGCATCGGGTGATTCCCATTCAAGTTGGACGAAATTGTTTTTTCCGACCACGGAAGGAGTCGCTACAAACACAATATCCAAAAGCTCATCGTCCTCTTGCGCCTGGGCGGGTGAAGCATACCCATACGCTCCCAATAAAAGAAGCGAGGGAATGCCAATTGACATCAAAAAACGGCACATTTTTTTCATACAAAGTCATTATGCATAAAGGCTTTTATTATACAATATGCAGGGAAA
This sequence comes from Candidatus Uhrbacteria bacterium, assembly GCA_016206145.1. Classification (GTDB taxonomy): domain Bacteria; phylum Patescibacteriota; class Patescibacteriia; order JACQRZ01; family JACQRZ01; genus JACQSA01. Next base: position 4,999 of record JACQSA010000017.1, on the reverse strand, counting down.
TTGAAAAGTGCACAAATACATACGCACTCATAAAGAAAAACGATAGATGGCGAGTGAAGGCGGACCATGTATTTTCTTTCCATGCAACGCACGAATCTCTTTCACAGTCGCATCTTTTCTAAACCAAGAATCCGGCACAACGATATAGAGAATTGAGAGATCGGTTATTGCTTTCAAAGAATCAAAAATTTCTTGAGAAAGTTCACTGTACAATGCTTGCGAAGCGTAAGGAAACAAAAGTTCCTTTGACTCAATCGCATAGGTATGGAATTTTCTTCCATCGATCGCAATATGCGTCCTCTCAAATCCTATCTCACGAAGTCCTGTGACGGAAAAAAGTTGGGTTCCCAAAACTGCATAGCTCGCACCGGCCGCATCCTTTTCGATTTGATGTATTGCTTCGATATCATATTTCGAAACATTCCATCCGGCCTGCGGGCGTATTGAATTCACTTGAGGATAGGAAAGATAGAGGCTCATAGAAGCAAGGAGTCCCACACCAAGAGCAAGTGGCACTATTACGACCTTCGACAGTTTTCCGATTGCAAGTTTTCCGATCCCACACACGAGCACGGGAAACGAAAACCACGGGATTGTATCACGCAGGCGGAGGATAAATTCGCTCTGTTCGTACGCCAACACACCGGGAATACGAATCACTGTTGCAAGAGCGGCAAGTGAAACAAGAATGCCACCAAGGACACTAATGCTGATCCACTCGATCCATAGCAATTTCTTCCGGAACACAAGGAAGACAAAGACCCCCAGAGGAATTACTACCTTTATCGCATACTCATACCAGTAGATAAATTTAAGGCTGGGATCTGAATCCAATGCAAATTCAGGAGGTTTGAATAAAGATAAAAAAAGCTGAGCGCCCTCTGGAGAGAATTCTGAAAAAAACAGCTCTCCTTGTAATACGCGATGGATTCCAAAGAGAAGGACGATTGAACACGCAATGATCGCAATACCTAAAAGTCGTACTATGATATTTTGAATACAAGAAGTAATCTGAACAAATCTTTGATACATCCGTGCAAGGAGAGTTGCCGCTATCAATGGCATCCCGAGCAATGGATGGGTAACAAGGGCGACACACGCAATTCCCCATATAGTCATTTCGTGTCCCCTGCTCTTGCCAAAAAATGGAAGAAAAAAAATCCACCAAATTGCATAGAGAACCGAAAGATTGTAGGGAACAGTAAATGTAAGCTCACTGAGTGGGATTAGAAGGAATAATATTGTAAAGAAACGCGCTCGCTTCACAGATACACCATACTTGCGAAACAAACCATGATAGATGACAAGGGGGAGCGTGAGGGATGCAAGCGCAGGAACAAGAAAACGATCAACATATATGATCGGTATTCTCGTTAAAAAATGAAAGACCGCCACGACCGCATACTGGCCGATGTAATACGGTTGAAGAGGTGTGATCTGTCCGAACTTTACGATATACCGCTCAGCTGCCTCGTGAATAAGCGGATCGTAGCCAAACCCATAACGAAATGCGATGACGGCTACTCCGTAAAATGTAAAAAAATGTGTGAAGCATCCCACCCACCACCACCGAGAATATGCGCGTAACGCATTCAGGACAAGAAGTGCTGTCGTCGTGCTGAACACGGCAAATATCCAGATTGATTCACTCGTCCATGGTGTCTGCAAGGGAGCGTCCGTACGCACCTGCCAAATCTGAAATACCACATACATATCAAGCACGACAACAAGAAACGGGATAAGAAGAGAAATAATAGAATTACTTTTGGTCGTTTCCTGTGTGTCAGATATAAAAAATTCTCTTTTCTTCAAAAAAAGAGCAATGCAAATAACGCACGCTAAAATAACAAAGGATGATATCTGTGTGATCCCAAACAACACATATACTCCGCTTCCAAGGAGTACGAAACAAGACCAAAGGAATACACCTATCATGCTATGTCTTTTGTTTCTTTCTGAATTACCCGCCAATGATACAGATATAAAGGAAGACCGACGAGAATGAGAGCGAGATTCATGCTTGCATCCTGATGCCTACGGACAGCCTGATAATCAATCTTTGATCGTCTTTCCTGCCAATCCTTATATGCTGCCATCCAACGACGTTGATCTTCCTGCTCGGCCTCAGTGAACACCGCGGTACTTGTATTATTTGATATCTTCTCCCCTTTGACAGGCACTGCGTAAGGCGGCATGGGCGGCTCATACATGTAGCGTTGATCTTGGTCCGCTTGAGTAAACACAAACGTTTTGAGAGCCATATTCACAAATCGCACAGTGCCGATGGTAACGAGCACAAGGCCAAGAAGCGCAAATACATAGAGGTAAATTGTTCGGATCAAAGGATACTTTTGCATAACAGTATGGATAAATTCTACTTATTGAGAAGCACAATACTATTTATGAAAAGAAGGAGTGTGATTGATGCGGAGATCATACAGTAAAAACAATAATCTTTTATGACAACAAATTGTACGCCTACAAGTATCGCGGAATACAGCACGCCAATGCCTGTCCCCATGAAGAGCAATAAAAGAAACAATCCCTGCGCCGAGGGCGCAAGAATCGCGGCGAGGCACACGCACACCATGCCAAAATAAAAAAGAAATCCTAAAAACTCGTTACGCACTCCCAACACTGTGGACCATTTGCTTTCGGTTACTTTACTGCAATCATGATCCAAAGGACACACCATGGGTTTCTTCTTATTGTGCGTATAGATGAGGTATCCAGTATCAATAAGGCCGAAAATGGCGAGTACGATAAATGTAGTAAAAAATACCATACTCACTTCTGATGCCAGTGAAGCGCAAGAAGCGCTCCGGCAGCTGTAAAAATTGTGAGATCACGAAAGAGAATATCAAGCAGAGTAATATTCGACAAAATAATCAAGATAAGTGTTGCAAGTGCGCACCATGCTGCGTTGCGCGCATATTTGCCGGTAAGCAACCAAATAGCAAGAACGATCTCGTACAAAGAATAGATCACAAGAAGAATTTGTCCGGCAAAGATTTGCCGCACTGCGGATGGAAAAAACCCGATCCAAGAGGACGGATCAAGGAATGAAGAAACTGCAGCATATAAAAATGCCACGGCGAGTCCTACGCGCAAAAGAAATGAAACCAGTCGTTCATGATGAGCCATAGTATTCAAAATAATAGACTATATTCATCATACTCTTTTCTTAAAAAATGGATAGATCTCCACTGGGGAGTGTCACTCATCGAAATGGATCCCTTCGAAATAGTCAACGATCTCTGAAAGATGATATATTCTGTTCTCAATATCAAAAAGTCTGTCTCTCGCCGCGGTCATCTTCTTGATGTCCTTTACTGCATAGCAACTGATTGCCTCGCGTCGCGCAATAGCACCTCCCGCTAAGATAACTGCATATGCAAATTCGCTGCTTGCTTTGCCACGCTTCCCTTCAGACATCTTTGCACTTGCAATCAATTTATATATGGGTGAAAAATCGGCTTTCGGATATGCGTCTGCCATGCTGTCCAAAAGAGATCGAGCTGTTACTTTCATAAAATCAAATACCTCTGCGCTTTGTTTTGTTCTCAGCGCATTAAATATCATGAGACTCGATTCAGGATGAAATTTTTGCGTCAGTGCCTTGAAAAGAGTAAACGATGCTCCGCTATATCGAAGTATTTCTTTTGGATCAAGCGTATGGATATACTCATGCTGTGTCAATAACGCTGAACGAACCCCAAGTAATTCAGCAAACGCAAAGGGTATATTCTCATGCGCTTTTTTTTGCTCCGCTGTATTGAATTGCTGGCGGGGTCTCATTTTCGCAAGAACTGCAATCGTATCACGTTGCTTGGCGTGGAAATTGGCAATTTGCGCATTTGTTCTGAATGGAAATTCTATAGTAGCCCCTTGAACCGATATTGGAGTGAGATCAGGAAGAGAAGCAACTTGAAAAAATCGATCTTCACTCTCGAGATAATAATGGAAAAGTCGCTTGTCTTGCTCTCTATGATGATCTTTGGAAGATGCCCCTTCTCCAGTCTCTTTCTTTCTCTTCCACTCTAAAAACGATATTATTTTGCCTTTATCTTCCTCATTCATATTCCTCTATTCAACCTTCTACAATTCTCAGGATACCCCACAACACAGCGATTCCGAAAGCAAATAATAACGCTTGCGTCCAGCCCCTCCTTCCTTGTCCGTGGCCATGAATTTCGGGAATCAAATCAGAGCAGGATATATAAATAAACATGCCTGCGGTAAATGCGAGAAAAAAAGGAACGAGAGTCTCAACGGACTGGAGAAAATAATACCCTATCAAAGCTCCGAGAAGCGCGGTAAGGCCTGAACAAAAATTCAACCAAAGAGCCTTTTTTCGCGACATGCCACTGTACACAAGGACTGCCATATCTCCCATCTCTTGAGGAATTTCGTGTGCTGCAATCGCAAGCGTCGTGGTGAATCCAAGAATAGGATTTGCTAAAAACGCAGCGGCAATACCGATCCCATCAATAAAATTATGCAGAGCATCTCCAAACAAAATAAGGGTTGCGGTCGGTTTTGATCCATGCATCTCGTCGTGGTGATGGTACCACAGAAGAAAACGTTCTAAGAAAAAATAACCGACAACTCCAAGCAGAGCTGCAAAAAAAATAGGTTTGCCATCCCCTCCTTCAATTGCCTCGGGAAGTAAATCGAGAAATGCTGCCGCAAGCATTGTGCCTGCGGCAAAACTTACGAGATAAATTGTCCGCTTTTCCACGAGACCTCGGGAAAGAAACAATATAAATCCACCGACAAGCGATATACAACTTACGGCAATACTTGCAATCAAAATGTATATAAGCGGCGACATAGAAAAACTATATACCATTTATCCTCTTTCTTCAAATGATCCGCCTCTTACATCGCCGGAATCAGCGCTGTCTGCGGTATCAGCTCTTCTTGCGCCTGTGTGGCGGGGCCACTCCAGAACAATTGCACTTGCGCGCCTGCATATGCTTCATAGTAATCAAGCTGG
>JACQSA010000018.1 GCA_016206145.1 Candidatus Uhrbacteria bacterium | reverse complement strand
CAGTACTTATTATTCAAGGAATAGAAAATGAAAAAAAATACAACAAAGATAATTCTTTTTTCTCTCGGGGGTATTGTAATCGCGGCAGGGATTTATGCCTTCGCATTATCGGAAAGTAAGCCAAGCCCTCTCGACGATTTCGCCCGATGTCTTAAAGATAAAGGCGCAACCTTTTATGGAGCCTTTTGGTGTCCTCATTGCCAGAATCAAAAGAAAATGTTTGGCAAGTCGGCAAAATTATTGCCGTATGTAGAATGTTCAACTGCTGACGGGAAAGGACAATTGCCAGCGTGTACTGAAAAAAAAATAGATGGATACCCGACATGGGAATTTGCTGATTCAAGCCGCGAGTCTGGTGAGGTATCTTTAGAAAAGCTGGCAGAAAAAACCGGCTGTACGCTTCATCAAAAATAGACGATATGAAATTATGAATGGGAAAGAGAATAAATAGAGCATATCGGTAAATATGTGGAAAAAGGGGGCTTGCAGGAATGCATCGTTTCTATAAGATAAAGAGAAGAGTCGGCGTTTGAGGCACGAGGTGTATATTATAAAAAGAGATGCCCTAGACTTTATGCCCTAACCGCTAACCACATTTTTATGGCAGCAATAAAAGCTGAGTACATTTGGCTCGATGGGTACACGCCCACCGCCTCGCTTCGTTCTAAGACAAAGATACTCGACACTGAAGTCCGCTCACTTGCCGAGCTTCCCGACTGGGCATTTGATGGATCAAGTACCGAACAAGCAGAAGGGAGGTCCAGCGATTGTATTCTCAAGCCCGTACGAATGGTGCAGGACCCTATTCGAGGAAATCCGCACGTGCTTGTGCTCTGCGAGGTATTAAATCCTGACGGGACAGTCCATCCGAGCAATAGCCGTGCGCACCTTCGGGAAGTTACAGAGAGATTTGTTGATCATGAGCCATGGTTTGGCATTGAGCAGGAGTATACCCTCTATAAAGGTTTAAAGCCCCTTGCATGGCCGCAAGAAGGCGTGCCCGGTCCGCAAGGTCCGTATTATTGTGGTGTCGGAACAGACAAGGTAAGCGGAAGAGATCTTGTGGAGGCCCACCTTGAAGCATGTCTTGTAGCGGGTCTTCATATTTCAGGCATCAATGCAGAAGTTATGCCGGGCCAGTGGGAATTTCAGGTAGGCGCTGTGGGTCCTTTGGAAGTTGCAGATGAATTATGGCTATCTCGATGGCTCTTGCATCGCCTTGGAGAAGCGTATGGAGTGACCGTCTCTCTTGCGCCAAAACCACTGCTTGGAGATTGGAACGGCGCAGGAGCGCATACGAATTTCAGCACAAAAGCAATGCGCGCACTCGGAGGATTGAAAGTTATAGAAGAAGCATGTCAGCGTCTCAGCGCACGGCACAAGGAGCATATTGCAGTCTACGGAGCAGGGAACGAGGAGCGTCTTACAGGGAAACATGAAACATGTCCCATTACAGAATTTCGATATGGGGTTTCAGACAGGGGCGCATCAATCCGTATACCAATCTATACCGCAAAAAATGGGTGTGGGTATCTTGAAGATCGCAGACCAGCCGCAAATATGGATCCGTATAAAGTATGCGCGCGTCTGATCGAAACAGTATGCGCAGAACCGGCACGGCAGTATTCTGTACCAGTCACTGCAACCGCTTAACTCATTTGCCGTACGCATGCAGCGAACATGTATAGTAAATGGTAACGCAGTTGATGAAGCACACGCGTGCATATCGGTATTTGATAAAGGATATTTTTTCGATTTCAGCGTATACTCTTCGCTCAAGGTGGTTCAAGGGAAAATTTTTTTTCCCACCTATCATATCGAGCGGTTGTTTGAGTCTGCCGCATTGATCGGGATTGTTCATTCGTTTACCACAAAAGATGTTCTTTCTTGGCTCAAAAAAACAGTAGAAATAAACGCGTTGAAAGATGCATTGTTACGGATTCTTTTGATCGGAGATCCTGATGCCTTGGGTCAGGCAACACTGTATTGCATTCCTCTCGGGGGTCTTACTTTTTATCCTGATTCCTTATATCGTGACGGAGCAAAAGCGATTACATATGCGGGAGAGCGAAGGATTCCAAATGCGAAAACAAAGGATCTGCTCTTAGGTTTCTTGGCATATCGGGAAGCGCTCGCGCACGGCGCGCTAGATGCGCTTCTTATTGACAAAGAGGGAACAATTCGAGAAGGTACGCGCACGAATTTTTTTGCGTTTAAGGACGATGTTCTCATTACGCCGCCCCGCGAATTTGTATTGGATGGAATCACAAAAAAAATTATTCTGGAGGCGGCTCGAGGGCGGTTTAAGATTCAAGAAGCGCCAATATCCCTAAAAGCGATTGCCACATATAGTGAATGTTTTATCACGAGCACGTCAATGAACGTAATGCCGCTTCGTTATATAGACACGCATGAATGTAAGGGGCCATTTTCCAAGACACGGGAACTGCAGACATTATTTCGCGCGTATTGTAAAGAACATAGTGAAGTATAGCCCTTTGCAAAATAGCTTATGAACAGAAAAAATCTTCCTCTCAATGCGCGTCTCGCCTTTAAAGGCGTCATGTATGAAATATGGCAATGGGATGCAATAATGTATGATGGAACAACGGAAGTGTATGAGTGTATTGTCAGAAGCGATTCGGTTGAGATTATTGCAATAGTAGGGCAGGAGATTCTATTGCAACGGCAGATGCAATCTGATAGCGAAGAACCCTTTTTGAGTCTTCCCGGAGGGAGAAGAAATGAAGGTGAAAGCGCTGTGGATTGCGGCAAGCGGGAATTGCGCGAAGAAATGGGATACCAATCTTCTGATTGGAGTATGTGGAGGCAGCATGAACCGTTTCGGTCGCGAATGAAATGGAACATCTATACCTATATCGCACGAGATTGCAAAAAGACAGCAGAACCCTCTCTTGATAGCGGCGAAAAGATTGAAGAACTTCGAATTTCATTTGATGATTTTTTACTGCTTCCTGACGATCCTGCATTTCGAAACACAGATTTGACAGGGCCTTTATTAAAAGCGCGGTATGACAAGGATGAACGCGCACACCTTTATGCGTGTTTGTTTGGGGATATATGATCACAAAAGATTTCGTTTTTAATTTTTTTCAAGCAGCGTATATTCAGCGGTGGAATGACAAACTCCGCCCTATTGAATTTACAGAACTTGACAAGCATGCGCACACGCTGTTTATTGCATATGTGCTTGGACGATTTGAAGAGAGAAAAAAGAAAATTTCTTGGAACGTTCTTATCGAAGAGAGTTTGTTTTCTTGTTTGGAAAAGATAGTGCTTACAGATATTAAATCTCCAGTGCTTTACGCGATTCGAACACGTCCTGATCAATATCTGAGATTGATGGATTTTGTTTCAAAGGAAGTCTCGCCGTTTCTTGCATCGGTGGATAGCTCGCTTGCCAACCGTTTCGGGCAGCATCTTACAGAAGACGCCACGCAAGAGAAAAGACTTCTTTCGGCGGCAAGTATTTTGGCTTCGATATGGGAATTTGATATTATCGAACGCGCAAATCCGCACGGGTTTGAAATGTCTCAAATTCGCGAAGCGCTTCTGCGCCGCGTGCATGAATATGAGGACTTACAAGGCATTCAGGAAATACAGAAGGAAAAAGGACTTCAAGGATTTGTTGATTTGTGCGGCCAACTTCGTTTTCAGGCGCGATGGGCGCATGTCCACAGAATCCCAAAAACATCTGTTCTCGGGCATTGCTATTTCGTTGCTATGATCTCGTATCTGTATTCTCTTTCTTTGGGGGCGTGCGGTAAGCGCATCTATAATAATACTTTTGGAGGATTGTTTCACGATTTACCTGAAGTGCTTACCCGTGATATTATTGCGCCTGTCAAACGTTCTTCAGAAGGCTTGCGCGAACTTATTATCGAGTACGAAAAAGAGCAGATGGCAAAAATCGTATATCCGCTTCTTCCTAGTTTTTTTCATGATGAAATTCATCTCTTCACAGAACTTGACGCGGAAAATTCTGTTCAAGAAAAAGGACAGCGCCATATCGCATCATTGGATGAGATAAATCGTCGGTACAATACCGACGAGCACGATCCGTGCGACGGAGAAATAGTAAAAGCGGCAGACGAACTTTCCGCGTATATTGAAAGCATTGAGGCAATAAAAAACGGATGTGTGAGTGAGAAATTTATTGAAGCAAAGACAATGATCGCGGAAAAATATATTGTAAAAGGAATAGTGGGAGGAATTGATTTTGGCGGGATATATAAAGAAATGGTATGAAGAACATTCTCATTTCCGGTTCGCTTGCGTACGATTCTATCATGGATTTTCCCGGTCGATTTAAAGACCACATATTACCCGATCAGATCCATATTTTGAACGTGTGTTTTTTAGTGGATGATATTTCAAAAAATTATGGAGGGTGCGCCGGAAACATCGCATATACAATGAAACTGTTTGGCGCTAACCCTATTATTCTTTCCGTGCTTGGCAAAGACGGCCGTGAGTATTATAACTATCTCCGCACGCATGGAATCTCCACGAAATATATTGCGGAACATGAGAGCCGCCTGACGTCTTACGCATCTATCCTGACCGATAAAGATGATAATCAAATCACGGCATATCACAATGGCGCGTCGGATCATGCGGGAGATCTTCGCATAGAGGATGTTTCAGAAGAGTATGGTCTTGGCATGGTAGTGCCTACGCTTCGTGAGGCAATGATCACGCACGCACGCTCGTTTGCTTCAAAAAAAATTCCATTTGTATTTGATCCGGGACAACAGCTTCCCGGATTTTCCGGTAAAGAGCTTGAAGAATTGTTACCGCGTTGCTCTTTTTATATTGTGAATGATTACGAAATGCGCCTGACGGAAAAAATAACAGGCCATACGCAAGAAGAGTTGTCTAAAACAATAAAAACACTTATCATAACTCGAGGTGCGCAAGGCTCGCAGGTTTTTAGCAATCATGGAGCGGAAATGATGGAAGTGCGCGCATCCGCGCCGCGCCAGATTGTAGATCCCACCGGAGCCGGTGACGCGTATCGCGCAGGATTTTTTTGGGCATATGCCCAAAAAAAAGATCTTACAACTTGCGCACGCACAGGAAGCGTAAGCGCCGCGTATGCAATAGAGCAGTACGGAACACAGAATCATTGCTTTTCTTTGGAAGAATTTGAAAGGCGCTATCAAGAGACATACCAATAAGATTTTTATGAAAAATTTTGATTTTAAAATCGCAGATCTTTCGCTTGCCGAGTGGGGACGAAAGGAGATCACCATTGCCGAGCATGAAATGCCAGGCCTTATGGCGATCCGAAAAAAACATGCGAAGAAAAAGCCTTTGCGCGGCGCGCGCATCACCGGTTCACTGCACATGACGATACAGACTGCTGTGTTGATAGAAACGTTGTGCGCATTGGGAGCTGATATCCGATGGTCAAGCTGTAATATTTTTTCTACTCAGGACCATGCCGCCGCCGCAATTGTAAAAGCAGGCATTCCCGTGTTTGCATGGAAAGGCGAGAGCCTGTCTGAGTATTGGTGGTGCCTTGAGCGCTCGACCGATTTTGGCAACGAACATGGCCCAAATTTAATCGTTGATGATGGAGGAGACGCTACGCTACTTATTCATATGGGGGTCAAGGTGGAAAAAACCTCCGCTCTTCTAAAAACGCGCACAAAATCCGTAAGTCCGGACATGCGAGAGTTGATGCGGTTGCTTTCCCGTGAATACGAAAAAAATCCAATACGATGGACACGCATGGCAAAAAAGATTCGTGGAATATCAGAAGAAACCACTACGGGAGTGCATCGTCTTGAACAGATGGTGCGAGAAAACAAGTTATTATTTGCCGCAGTGAATGTAAACGATTCAGTGACGAAATCGAAATTCGATAATATCTATGGATGTCGTGAATCTTTAATGGACGGAATAAAGCGGGCAACAGGGGTCATGATTGCCGGCAAAACCGCGGTTGTGTGTGGATATGGAGAAGTGGGGAAAGGCTGCGCGCAGGCATTAAAAAATTTCGGGGCGCATGTGATCGTTACTGAGATCGATCCGATTTGCGCGTTGCAGGCTTCCATGGAAGGGTATGAAGTAAAAACCGTTGAAGAAACTCTTGGGTTGGCAGATCTGTATGTGACTGCGACAGGCAACTGCGACGTGATCCGTCTTGCGCATATGAAAAAAATGAAAGATCAGGCAATTGTCTGTAATATCGGTCATTTTGACAACGAGATTCAGGTGGATGCGCTCAATGCATTGTCAGGTGTGAAGCGGGAGTCCATCAAGCCCCAGGTAGATAAGTATCGGTTTAACGACGGACATGAAATCTATCTTCTTGCAGAAGGAAGGCTCGTCAATCTCGGTTGCGCGCAGGGACATCCCTCTTTTGTCATGAGCACTAGTTTTTCCAACCAAACATTGGCGCAAATATATTTATGGCAAAATGAACTTTCCGCAGGGCTGTACCGCCTGCCAAAAGAATTGGATGAAGAAGTGGCGCGTTTGCACCTTGGAAAACTAGGCGTTCATCTCACAACACTGACCAACGCACAGGCAACATATATCGGCGTACGCGCGCAGGGGCCATACAAAAACGAAGAGTATCGGTATTAGCGAACGTATTCTTTTTTTCGATCTTGATCGTAAGGGAAATCTTGCTTCTCTTTTCGCAGGCGTGAAGCTGTCCACGTTGTTCTCCGATAAAAAAAATGGTATGATTATTCATAGATAATTTTATGAAAAAAGAGCGGGTTGTATCTTTTCTTCTTCGAATTGGCCTTGCGAGCGTATTTGGATACGCCGCCATCGCGGCATTCCTTGATCCTATTTCGTGGGTAGGGTACTTTCCGAAGTTTATCCGTGACATGATCCCAGAACATACACTCCTCACCCTATTTTCTATTGGAGAATTGATTCTTGCTGCGTGGCTTCTATGGGGAAGATATGTTTTTTTTGCAGGGATACTATCGGCAAGTGTAATGCTTGGGATCATCATTTCAAATCTTACTCTTCTTGACGTGGTGTTTCGCGATATCGCAATCTTTTTTTCCAGTATTGCATTATCGTATCTCGACACGCAAGATCACTATCACGCCTAGCGGGACCCTTCTTCAATGACTCGCCTTCGCCTCTCATTGCTTTTTTCCACACTTGCACTTTTCGGGCTTGCGCAGGGCACGGCAGTGTTTATCGCATCTCAAGCCCCTGTATTTGTGACCACAGACCCGTTTCTTTTTTGGGAAACCGAATCAGCGCAAACCGTTTTTTTTCAGTTTCTTATCCTCTTTTTTACAGCAACAGCCGCGCTCCTTATTCTCCTCCATTTATATAAAGGGCGTGCATTGTATCGGTTTTTGTTTTTGTTTGTGGTTTTTCTTGGACTTATGAAGCTTTTTCTTTTAGTGTTTCCGCCCGAGCTTTCTCTGCTTGTTTCCGCACTGTTTTTATGCGCTTTGTTTCTTCTTCCTGCCGTATGGGTGCATAATATGGTTGTCATTGCAGCCGCCGTGGGCATTGGCCCGATATTCGGACTGCAGTTTCATTTTCTGTTTGCCGCGCTTCTCCTTTTGGCATTATCCGTATATGACATCATTGCTGTGTACATTACAAAGCACATGATCCTTCTTGCGCATGAATTGATACGGCGCCAAGCAAGTTTTGCGTTGTTTGTTCCGGATACAGTGAAAAAGTATTTTGCGCAGATCCGCGACGTGCAGCCTGGCAGCGGCTTTTTAATCGTTGGAGGAGGGGATATCGTACTGCCCATGATCTTTTCTGCGAGCCTTGTGCGCGCAAGCCTCCCTGCGGCAATCGCGAGCGTTGCAGGCATGCTGGTGGGCATCACACTGAATCATCTTTTGATTGTAAGCCGCCATCATCCTATTCCTGCGCTTCCTCTTATCACGATCGGTGCGCTCGGTGGTGCATTTGCAGCGCTTGGGATATACTAATCATATGCAAAATCGAATACTGCTTATTTTAGGACTCGCGCTTGTAGTAATCTTTGGGGTGCTTGCAGCGCTTATCGCCTTAAAACCAAAAGGTCCGTCGTCTAAAGAACTCAAAGAGGCAAAACTGCCCGTCACACTTACTTATTGGCGAGTGTTTGATGGCGATCAAGCGATACAGGATATTATTGCCGAATATCAACAAAAGCATCCGAATGTTACTATCCAATATAGGCGGCTTCGATTTGAAGAATATGAGTCTGAATTAGTCAATGCTTTGGCAGAAAATCGCGGACCGGATATTTTTTCTATCCACAATACATGGATGGGGAAATATGAACCCAAAATTGAGCCGGTGCCTGACACCAGAAAGATTGCGTTTTTTATTCAGACGTCAAGCGGATTTCAAAAAAAAACAGACATCAAACTGCAAGATATTCCTGCGCCCACCATTCGTGAATTGCAAGAGCAATTTATTGACGCAGTAACCAGCGATGTCATAAGGAATATTGACGGCAAAACAGTTCTTGTGGGGGTTCCATATTTTGTCGATGTGCTTGCGCTTTTTTACAACAAAGACCTGTTTAATAACGCAGGCATTGGAGCTCCGCCACGAAGCTGGACAGAGTTTACCAATATGGTTTCTGAAGGGCGCTTAACTGTCCGCGATCCCAATACGCGCGAGATCAAAATTTCCGGTGCCGCGCTCGGGGGAGCGGGCAGTGTGCAGCGATCGACAGATATCCTTGCTACCTTGATGATGCAGAATGGCGCGCAAATGAGCAGCCCTACGGGCATTACTTTTGACAGGATTCCTGATTACATCAAAGACGATTCAGTGCACCCCTCCATAAACGCATTGATGTTTTATACTGATTTTGCCTCACCCACTTCGGAATTGTATACATGGGATGAGAAATTTTCAGACAGCTTTGAGGCATTCACTCAAGGGCGTACTGCAATGATGTTTGGGTATTCGTATCATTTGGACCAGCTGCGCGCACTCAATCCGCGGATCCGCTATGGAGTGGTGCCGTTGCCTCAATTAAATCCCGAAGTTCCTGCGACTATGGCGAATTATTGGGTTGAAGTCGTATCAAAAAGATCCGCGCGTAAAGATTATGCATGGGATTTTCTTTTGTTTGCCACTGCAAAAGAACAAGCGCAGAAATATCTTGAGAGTACGCGCAAACCGACTGCGCTTCGAGATCTGATCGAGGGTCAGAAAAAGGCTGATGCGCTCTATCCGTTTGCGGCACAACTCCTGATGGCAAAAACATGGTTTTATGGAAAAAATCCGGATACAATGGAGCGCGCCATGGCGAGCCTGATCACCGAAGCACTGCTTGGCAAAGGCGGCACTCCGGAAGAACAAAAGACTTTTTTTGGGGGGTTGCTTACTAAAACGAAACAAATAATCCAGAATGGGTATTAGGTTGAACGGTGCGTGTGGATTGCTTTATACTGCGTTATTTGCTAGTATTGAATTATATGGAACCCAATATGCACCAAGAACCAATTCAGTCTCAGTCAATATATCGCGAACTTGAGCATATCGATGAAGCGCTTCATCGATTAAAGGACCGCCTTGTTTGCATTTCTCCAGTTTCTGGCAATTACAGTACAAAAAACAGTATTCTTACACGTACGGGAGGAGTAACGCGTAATAAATATTCGGAAAAAGATATTCTTATCTGGCAGAGGAAGGTTCGCAACGATTGGAATTAGCGACATTGTCGCCACTTTATGCGAGTGTTACTTGACACAAATATTCTTCTCTTGCATCTCTCAGAAAATATTCTTTCCTCTGCTCCAAAGGAAACGGAATTTTATATCTCAACTATTACAGTCGCTGAAGCGTTACGCTATCCCGGGTTAGGAGATGATGACATTCGATCACTGATTGATCTAATGAGCATAATGACGCCAGTGAGCGTAGACAATAGTATCGCGCAACGCGCAGGGGAACTTGGTAGAACACGATCAACTCGGCTTCCTGATCTTCTTATTGCAGCAACGGCTTTAGAGTGGAGCTTCACACTAATCACAAAGAACATCAAGGATTTTAAGAGCATTCCAAATCTTGATTTGCGAAATTCTATAGGAACGCCTCCTACTCAATCAAGCAAATAATCCAGAATGGGTATTGATATGAACGATTGTATGCCTATAGTATCATCCTCGGTCCGATCGGGGAGCCACAGATTCTTTCATAGCTGGAAACTTGTATCTGTATTGACGATGATTGTCTTTTCGGCTTCATTGATTTTTTTTGCAGCGCCTGTTGAGGCTGTTCAATATTGCTTAGATAACGAATTGATTAAAGGATCTCGACCAGAGAAGGGAGCCACAGGTTTTTTGATTGGCGGATGTGGCAGTGTCATTCATGATGGGGAAGAAATATCTTGTTATCACAGCCTTTCAGGTATTGTCCAGACTGTCTTGTCAGCATATCACTTGCTTCTCAGTGTGGTCGGAAGTCTTGCGCTTTTGATGTTTGTCTGGGGCGGGTTTCAATGGTTGATTGCCGGGGGAACAGAAAAACGCATACAGGCAGGTATGACTACATTGAAAAATGCCGTGATCGGACTTTTAATAGTATTCGGCGCATGGGTCGGAGTGAACTTGATCGTTGTGACGCTCACGGGAGGTTCAGGGAAGCTTGCGTTTCAAAGCGCTGGCGAGCAGTGGTATCAAATACATAAGGATGCCCTTTGTTACCGGGCAATGTCATCATCAGAACTCGCAAAAGCCCTTGCCGCTCCTGCAAAAATTATTACTCCTCCTCCTCCAACTGTACCATCAGGCACAGCTTGTAGGGGAACCATTGCGAATGCAAAAGCATGCAAATCAGATTGTGAATGTGTATCAGGGAACTGTTATAATGGTTTTTGCGGGGGGGGAGGTCTTGATATAAGCGAAGTAATGGGAGGATGTTGTGGAGTGAAGGTTGACGGTGGGAAAGTAGCTCGTCGGATGAAGCTAGAAAGGTGCAAGCAATTTTTACAAGAAGAATTTAACGCTACTCCAGTCCGTATTAAAAATACGCCTGCTTATTTCTGTCCCTTTCCAACAAATCGAGTTGGGGCAACAGAGCAGGAAGTTTGTTGGAGTAAGCCGTTTAGTGCTGGAGACTATACTATCGGGAAAGAGTGTGAGACCGTTAAGGAGCCAATAGCATTATGATTAAGGAAAACAGTGTTAGGTCTCATTTTTTTTCATCAGTGAAATCGAATACACCCCCGTGTCAAATCATTTAACTAGGTCGGTGAAACCGCCTCGGTTCTATCACTTAAAAATGTCGGTGAAACTTCCGTGAGCCCGCGTGGAAACGGTGGAAACGGTGTCAGGAATAGTTTTTAGTTCTTTGCTTACTCGGCCTTCCTTCTCTGCGAAAAGTTGACTCAGGTATCCACTCTTTTGTTATTCTTTCCGTCCATGAATTACTACCAAACGGCTGCCCGCGATTCACGCATGTACGCAGTCGTTCAATTTTTTCATCAGACTCATTTTGGTTGACCCATGAAAGATAATCATGAGGACGTTTGGCCTGCCATTCATCGAGAAATGCTTTTTGTGATTGATTCCCGTACTCTCACCTCCAAAGGCTTCCCCACCTCCAATTCTGTTCTGAATTACGAAACTCGAAAAATGGCATACACCTCTCTATTTTTCACACAACGAAAAACACCTCTCATGTATATGAGGATTTTTAAGTCTAAAATTGATTCATTGTATAAACGGCTATGCCAAGAAGTCAAGCGAAAAAAATAGCAAAGCGTTACGCACGTGCGTTGCGTCAAGCGCAATATCCGTTTTCTGCGATGTACCTTTTTGGCTCGCACGCAAAAAAAAGGCAAATATATGGAGCGACATTGATGTCGCAGTTGTTTCTGACAAATTGCAGAGGAACTTGGATAAAAACAGGTTATTGCTTTGGGATTTAAGAATGAGTGTGGATACACGCATTGAACCTCATGGGTTTACAGTGAAAGAATTTGCAAGCAGCGCCGATCCGATTGTGTATGAAATAAAAAAAACGGGGGTTCGTATTGAATAGTAAGACGTAAGAAATCCTGTAGGCAACCGTATGACTATTCACAAAAGAACGAGATTAACGCCATTACAGAGAAAAGAGATTGTCGATCTACACAAAAAGAGGATACCCGGGTCTGTGATCTGATGCGAAAATATTCTAGGAAAACGATGCATGGTCCCATTTTGTATGACAGGCAGAGGCCCCATCAGATTGCGACCATTAAAACTTGCTCTTGACACTGAAAGTACCAAAAGTGTATACTTTTGGTATGAACATGTACTCCGTTATCAATATAAAAACAGATCCTCATATCAAGAATCGCGCGATGCGGGTTGCCAAGAAGCTTGGTATCAGCATAAATGCAGTGTTGAATAACGAATTGCGTCGCTTCGCTTCGGAAGAAAGCGTTACTTTTGATATGCCGCCTGTGCCAAATGCGCGGACCCGTAAAATGCTTGCTCAATCACGCGCGCAACTCGAAAAAGGGGATTATTATCGTTTTCGCAACAACAAAGAAGCCGTTGACTTTTTGCGCGACGAACTTCGATGAACATCTCGTATTCGAAGTATTTCCTTAAGCAGGCAAAGAAACTTCCCTCCCGCGTTCGAGAACAACTCGTAGAACGCGTCGAACGGTTTTCCAAGAATTCCTTTGATCCGCTTCTGCACAACCATGTACTTAAGGGAGCGTATAAAGCATACGGAAGCATAAACATCACGGGAGATTATCGAGCATTATATCTAATACGCGGGGAAGAGATTGTTTTTGATCAGGTTGGGACACATGCACAATTGTATGAATAGTTACTCCGCAAAACCTTGTTGTTTTGGTCTTTTGTGGAAAAACCGTGTCAGATCCCATTTTGCATAAAAAAAGCAGGTTATTCTTGCTATCTCATGTGAGTCGAGGGATATTTACATACTCTGTACTCTAAATGGTATAGGTGGTACAATAAACACCATGAGCAGAAATCAAAAACAAAAATTCGCAGTGAGTGTGCTGGCAATAGTGATGTGTGCGTTTTTTTTGTCGTCGTCAGTAGCTTTTGCCGCGCAGGAGTGTGATAAATCAAAGTATGTGTGTCTAGTCAATCCGATTTCTGCCGACAATGTTCCCGAGCTTGTCAATCTCATCCTTAAAGGTTTATTCGGCATTGTGGGAACAGTTGCGCTTTTGATTTTTCTGTATGGCGGGTTTACATGGATGACCGCGCAGGGACAAGAGAAAAAGATCAAACAGGGTTGGGATACCTTGACGTGGGGGGCATTGGGTCTAGCGCTTATATTTGGGAGTTATATCATAGTGCAGTTTTTGCTCGGGATTCTGTTGCCGCCTACAGTACCGCCTGGTGGGGGTGGTGGGGCGGCTCCGGCATCCGCGCCACCTGCAATTATGGATAGTACTGCGCCAGGTGGAGGAGATTCAAAGCCTGAATATAGTTCGTAATCTTTATCCCCATTGCGGTTTTTATAGAAGTGGTATAATAGTCTAGATTCCCGCCTACGCAGGAATGACAAGGAAATAATTTATTAACGAATATATATGATCAAGCGAATACTCGCGACATCACTTCTTATGGGGATGCTCAGTATGGCGGCAATTGCAGTAGTGCCCGCGCCGACTGCTTATGGTGTGGAAGAATTTGGAAGGGGAGTAAACTTATTCCAAAATGTAAGCGTTCCTCAACAGGCCCGTCAAGACCTTCGAGACACTATTATTAAGGTTCTCAATATCCTTCTTGGGTTCCTCGGGTTGATCGCGGTGGTTATCATTTTGGCAGCAGGTTTTATGTGGATGACTGCCGGTGGCAATGAAAAGCGCCTTGAAACAGCCCGCAAACTTTTGATTCAGGGGTTTATTGGTTTGGTCTTAATCCTCGCCGCATGGGGCATTGCATACTTTGTTGTTACTACATTTGAAGAACAGCTCCTTGGATGAGCTAGAGTCCAATGAAGTTCGCCCTAGATATCAATGGCACGGGCCTGAACAAGGCCGGAGAGAATATTTTCAATACGCAAGGAAATGTTCCACAGCTTGTCGGAGGAGTCCTAAACGGACTCTTCGCTGTTTTGGGCTTGATTTTTTTAGGCCTCATGGTGTATGGAGGCATGCTCTGGCTTCTCTCGGAAGGGCAAGAAAAAAAAGTGAATGCCGCTCGCGGTTTTATTTTCCACTCGGTTGTCGGACTTATACTCATCCTTGCGGCATTTGCGATTACGAATTTCGTTGTTGGCGAGCTTACCAAAAATATTATAAAATAGCATGAGCCTTACAAGTAAAAATATGTTAGTTGGGATGATGTGCGCAATGCTGTTCGTGATGCAGGCGGCAATGTTGTTTGCCTTACCGATAGCCGCAGAAACGGAAGCGCCGGAAGGAAGCGTGCGAGGCAAAATCAATGTGATGCTTACTAATGTAGGCGAGCGAGTGGGGATAGACACCACGCGGACCATTGGCACAGTAGTGGGCGATGTCATTCGAGTTGCGCTCGGACTTTTGGGCCTCATCTTTTTGATTCTCTTTACTTACGGCGGGTTTAAATATATGGAGGCAAAAGGCGAAGAAAAGACAGTTAAAGAGGCAATGGGGCTTATGTTCCAAGCGATTGTGGGCATGGCGATTGTATTGGGCGCGTATGCAATAACAGAATTTTTTATCGGCGCGCTTCAAGAATCCGCAGGATTCCCAAAATAATAAAAGATATGCTCCATCGAATATCACACATAGTAAATCGAGCAATACAAATAGCTACCGGGGGAGTAGTAGTGAGTGCGCTTGTGCTTGCGGGTTTTGGAGCAAGCGCCGCTGGACCACTGAGCGATCAATTACAAAACGCAAAAAAAGCCCTGTTCGGCGAAGGCATTGCTCCTCAAAATATCCCGACAATGGTTGCGCTTATTATTCAGATTTTTTTGGGGTTTCTTGGAATCAATTTTGTGATCCAGATGATCTTTGCGGGAGTAGAGTGGATGAACGCAGGCGGCGATGAGAAGAAAACAAAATCAGCAAGAGATCGTATTTTAAGCTCAGTCATAGGCATTCTTATTCTGGTGTCTGCATACGTAATTACAAATTTTGTCCTCACGCAGCTTGTGGGCACTGCAACAAAGGAGGAATAACACCTTTTTTATGAACCGCATTATTACTTTCATTTTTCTTACACTTTTTTTTGCGGCAGGGTCTTTCATAGAGGGAGCAAGCGCGCAAAAAAATATCAAAGATATTGTCGTGGGAGAGGGAAGCGCATGGAGAACATTTCTTAAGGCGTTTCAGATTACAGATCCGAATAAAGTACGCCACCCTGCAGACATTATCGTGGGAATCCTTAATATTATTCTTGGATTCTTGGGGCTTTTTATGGTATGCCTTTTGGTCTACGCGGGTTTTCTCTACATGACTGCGGGAGGAGACGAGAAACAGACAACAGCTGCCAAAGGCTATATCAAAAATTCTATCATTGGCATCGCAATCGTGCTTGCATCGTTTGCCGTTACATGGTTTGTAACCAATGCACTATCCGGAGTTATTTGGGGAAATAGGGGTGTCTAAGGTAGCTTAGTCTTTCTAGTAAGATTGGTAAATTTCTAGGAATTTGTCCTCGTACATTTTTTTTACACTTTCATCCTTTTTAAGAGCAGCCTGCAGGGGCTTGTTTTCTTTTTCTACCATGATCGCGCGGGCGCCAAAGAGGGAATATATGCGTTCTCCGATATTTTTTTGAATTGCTCCTTGCGAGATGCGTTCATACATCCAGAACAGCTCCGGATTTTTTTTATATAAAAAGGTGGGGTCAAATCCGGAAATATACCTATTGTCTTGGTTGTAATACCATAATGGATACATTGAATCCCACCGGTCATGAAATACGATTTCATTTTTTTTGGTTAATTTTTGAAGAAAAGCGGCAGCCCCTTCATATTTATATATCGTAGAACCTTGCGTGAATGTGCGAATCACATTCCACAGCGAATTCAACAGCACAATCATAAGGAGAGATGCAAATGTAAGCACACCGAACGTTGAATAAAATCCTCTCCAAAGAAATGCCATGATTTTTTTCTGCATTTCTTCTGCCGTGATACTGTATAGATGGGGGATTATCACAAGCGCTCCAAACAGAGTCGCAAAAGGAACAAAGTATTCACCGTGGCGAGCGGATTTTATGGTGAGCAGAAAAAAAAGAGTAGACACGCAAAAAAGAAACCACTCCCGCGGGCTTCTTTTTGTATTGCCGCAAGAAGGTGGGAATATTGGCCGAGCAAAAAGAAGAATTGTTGAGATGCAGTAGAAAAAAATCGCAGGAAGGTTCCATATAATCATTTTTGAACCCGGAGGATACCACTCAGATCCTACAGGGAGGATGTGGCGATAATTGATTATCGCGATGTCGTAGATTTGAATGAGATAAAAGGAAATGTTTTGCGGAAAGTATGGATTGATGATAAGGCCGGCAAGCGCGCCGAGAAAGCTCGCAAGAATAATGGCGCGATCGCGTGTCAATAGAGCAATCAATGGCAGGAGCGGCCATCCGGAATGCAACCATACATAAAAAAAAGAAAGAAAAAAAACAAGCTTCGTTTTTTTATACAAGATCGAATACACTCCGCCAAAAAGCCAAAGGACGGATACTGCCGGGATTTTTTCAAGATTCATGCGCAAAAAAAAGGTCTCATTAAAAAGAAGACTTACAGTAAAGAGCGATATGAGAGCAGCTTTTTTATGCGAATTTTTAATAGGTACGAGGTGCCATGCCAACAGCCAAAATACTATCCACACGGCAGTCGCCGCCAAGCTGCTTGCAATTTTTATTCCCCACAAAGGCCCTAGGACAGCAACAAATGGAGAGAGGAAGAGGTGATAGATAAGATGATGATCAATGAAATTTTTTTTTAGGGTCGTGAAAGGGAGCCACTGGAAATCAGTAATGATATTTTTTTTCTCCACCATCAATGCAGTAATGCGCGCGTGATAGAAGGAGTCAGGATCTGGAAATACAGGAGTACTGTGAAGGTATGAAAAAAGCATCAATAGCAGTACGCTTAAGGTAAGGAGATAGGTCTTGTAGTACATAGATTTTTGGGTATACTGATTAACAGCTTATCGCACATATGGTCAATCGTCGAGAAAACTAATTTGAGACTGTAGAAAAACGTTTTTTACTGACCTATTTTGTGATGTTTCTATGAGATAGACCTTAATATTAAGGACTCGATCCCTCGATTGCCGCCTTTGGCGACCTCGGGATGAGTCTGTAGAAACAATTTTCTACAGACTCAATTTTGCCACAAGCTCTCTTTATGCCAGACGCACATTCAGTATCCGAGCGCGAAAAAAAGATTTTAGATTTTTGGGAAGAACACGCCATTTTTGAAAAATCGGTTGCCGTGCGTGATGAACACATGCCCTACGTTTTTTATGACGGACCACCTTTTGCCACGGGACTGCCGCATTACGGACATATTGTCGCATCTCTTCTCAAAGACATCATTCCTCGCTACTGGACCATGAAGGGCTATCGCGTGGAACGCGTGTGGGGATGGGATTGCCATGGATTGCCCATTGAAAACATTATTGAAGAAAAACTGAACCTCAAAACAAAAAAAGATATTGAAAATTTCGGCATTGCCGCATTCAATGAAACCTGCCGCGCTCAAGTGCTTGAATACGCAGAGGAATGGAAAAAGACCATTACGCGCATGGGGCGATGGGTGGATATGAATCGCCCGTATATGACCATGGAGCTTTCCTATATGGAGAGCGTGTGGTGGGTGTTTGCGCAGGCATGGGAACGGGGCTTGATCTATGAAGGGAAAAAGGCAATGCATATATGCCCACGGTGCGCTACGGCGCTCTCTAATTTTGAAGTAACGCAAGGATATAAGGAAATCACTGACATTACCGCGACAGTAAAGTTTACTCTCACAAACGCGGAGGAAATTCTCGGAATAACAAAACCCATCTCTATTCTTGTATGGACTACGACACCATGGACATTGCCCGGCAATGTGCTTCTTGCAGTAGGCGAAAAGATCACATACGTAATGCTTGAAGAAAAGGGCGCAGGAGATATTGTTATCATTGCCCAAGATCAGATAGAAGAATATCAAGACATTATTTCGGATAGATACGAACAGCACAAAAGAATACTCAAAGGCAAGGATCTTGTCGGCCTTACCTATAAGCCGCTTTTTCCGTACTTTTCTGGCAACCTAAATTCTTTTCGCGTGGTGACCGCTGATTTTGTAAACACAGATGAAGGGACCGGCGTTGTTCATATTGCTCCTGCATTTGGCGAGGACGACTATCAGCTTGGATCGAGAGAAAATATCCCGTTTGTACAATATGTCGGAATGGACGGAAAGTGTACCGGCGACGTGACAGACTTTGCCTCGCAAGAGGTCAAACCAAAAGAGGATCCTTCAAAAATGGATATTGAGATTATTAAGTGGCTTGCGCATCACGGAGCACTTTTTTCCAAAAAGAAATACACTCATAGTTACCCTCATTGCTGGCGATGCGAGACCCCTCTGCTGAATTACGCCACAAGTAGCTGGTTTGTGCGGGTTACTCAGATTAAAGATGATCTTCTCGCGAATAATGGAAAGATTGCATGGGTGCCCGAACACATGAAAGAAGGGAGGTTCGGTAAATGGTTGGAAAATGCTCGTGACTGGGCAATATCTCGGACACGGTTTTGGGGCACGCCACTTCCTATTTGGAGAAGTGAAGAGGGAGAAACCATATGCATCTCAAGCGTTGAGGAATTGGAGAAGTTGTCAGGCGTATCTGTGAGCGATTTACACAAGCACATGATTGATGGCATTGAGATAAGAAAGAACGGAAAAGTATTCCATCGGATTCCCGAAGTCCTTGATTGTTGGTTTGAATCAGGCGCTATGCCTTATGCGCAGGCACACTATCCTTTCGAGAATAAAGAAAAATTTGAACGCGGCTTTCCCGCAGAATTTATTGCCGAAGGACAGGATCAAACGCGGGGATGGTTTTATACCCTTCATGTGCTTGCCACAGCGCTCAGCAGAGGAGACAAGCCTTCTATTCCCGTACCAGCAGGAACAGTGCCCGCGTTTTTGCACGTGATTGTAAACGGCATTGTGCTTGCTCAAGACGGAAAGAAGATGAGTAAGCGGCTTAAAAATTACCCGGATCCAAATTATATTTTCGATCAGTACGGCGCGGATGCACTACGTTTTTATCTTGCGTCTTCGCCGGTTATGCATGGGGAAAATTTGAATTTTTCTGAACACGGAGTGCGCGAGACATACAATAAGATAATAAATACCCTCAAAAACGTATTGCAATTTTATCTTCTTTTCGCCGAGAAGGGAGACGCGGACACCTCTACTCTTACTCTTGCGACAAAGCGCCTTCCAGTCCTTGATCAATGGATCCTTTCTCGTTTGTCCGGTTGTATCGAGGGAGTGGCAAAGAATTTGGACACATACCATCTTGTAGGCGCAACCACTTTTTTGTCTTCATTTATTTCAGATCTTTCTCAGTGGTATGTGCGAAGATCTCGCGAGCGATGCAAGAGCAGCGACAAAGACATTGCGACACACGCAAGGGAAACGCTTTTTTTGTGTCTGCGCGAGATAAGTAAATTACTTGCGCCCTTTACTCCTTTCATTGCTGAAGAGATATACCAAGCCCTTGAGGGCAAGGCATTGCTTTCTGTCCACCTTGATTTTTTTCCTCAGGCAAATACTTTTTCTCGCGAACAGAATATCGAGGAGGACATGGCCACTGTCCGGAGAATTGTAGAAATAGGCCACGCGCTTCGAGCAAAGAGCGGCATTAAAGTTCGACAGCCGCTTCCCGCCCTTTCTGTTAGTTTTCTTTTGAACGATGAATTGCAAGAGCTTCTTTGTGAGGAGTTGAATGTGAAGAAAATCGCAGTGCAAGACAAACCACCTGTCGGGCAGGGATGGGTTTCAGAAATGCAAGGAGATGGGTTTGTGGCTCTTCACACAGATATTCCGCAAGAATTGAAACAAGAAGGGCTCGTGCGTGAACTCGTGCGCACGATCAATGCGTGCCGTAAAGAGGTAGGTCTTACAGTGAAAGATCACGTGAGGGTCGTATTAAGTACAAAAGATGAGAATCTCAAGATGATTATTTCCCAACACAAAGATAGCATCGCAAAGGCAACTCTTGCTACCGACATTACCCTTGACCAGACAACAGATGGTAAAGAGTGTACGATCGAAGGTGCGCGCGTGGCATGCGCATTTATGACGTAGTGTATGCTTGCATATATTAAAGGAACTATACTTCGTCGAGAAAAAGGGAAAGTTATTGTAGTTGTGCAGGATATTGGATACCGCATCGCGGTAATAGAAGCGCTTCTTCATAAGATCAGTGAGGGGCAAGAGATAGCGCTTTATCTCCATCACCATGTACGGGAGAACAGCATGGAACTCTATGGCTTTATCGGTGCACACGAGGTGGATTTTTTTGAACAACTATTATCCGTTTCTGGCGTTGGCCCAAAAAGTGCGCTCTCTATAGTGAATGCGGCGCCGGTTGAAAAAATAAAAGCGGCAATCGCACGCGGAGACAGGACAATTTTTACGGGCGTATCAGGGGTAGGGGGAAAGACAGCCGATCGCATCTTAATAGAATTGCGCGACCGTATAGGAGTGATCGTCGCAGAAGATGGCGGCAGTGGAGATGACAGCGATATTACCGAAGCGCTCATCCGTCTTGGCTATTCGTCCACTATTGCGCGAAGCGTTGTACAATCCCTTCCTGACACTCTTATTGAAGTAGAGGAACGCATGAAAGCCGCCTTGAAATCCCTGGGGAAGTAGGCATATGAGGCACCTACTTGACATTGGCGCATGGAATACGATCGTAGCAGGACAACCGCACTCCCCATTTTTGCAAAGTTATGAGTGGGGGGAGTTTCAAAAAATCATAGGGCATAGGGTTGAGCGTTTTTCGTTATACAGCGAGGGGAAGGGCACTGCAATTATCCAAATGTTTGTCTACGCGCTTGCGGCAGGATATTCCTATCTTTATCTGCCGCACGGTCCGGTAGGAGAGTATGGAGAGGAGGAAGACATTCGCCTGAAAAAAGAGCTGCAGGAAGTGCAAAAAAGGACAAAGGCTGTTTTTTTACGCTGGGAGTCTCAGAAAGGAACGAATGATTTTTTTTTCTGCCGCGCTCAAAAAAAAATCGTTTCCACCCAACCTCAAACAACGCTTTTTATAGAGCTGGACAAAACCGAAGAGGCTCTGTTGGCCGAGATGCATCCAAAAACAAGATACAATATACGCCTGGCGGGTAAGCACGGAGTCCAGATACGCGTTGACGATTTTCCTTCCTCGAAGATACAAAAAGAATTTTTGTTTTTACTCAAAGAAACAGCGCAGAGGGACCATTTTCATCTTCACCAAGAGGCGTACTATCGCACACTTTTTCAATTATTTCAAAAAAAATCGCCACAAAATTATCCGCAACCGTTTGTCCGTTTGTACACCGCATATGCAAATGAACAATTGCTCGCCGGAGCGCTTGTGTTATTTTTTGGAGATACTGCGACATATGTCCATGGCGCAAGCTCATCAGCGCAGAGGAATATCATGGCTCCATTTGCGTTACATTGGCATATCATCAAAGAAGCGAAAATGTTTGGGTATCGATATTATGATTTTTGGGGAGTCGCCGATACAGACGACCCTTCTCATCCATGGGCAGGACTTACACGCTTCAAGAAAGGATTTGGGGGTACTGTGATATCATACCCTTCTGCCAGAGATTGTATTTTTTCCCCATTTCTCTATACACTGTATTCATGCGTTCGAGCGGTGCGCAGAACATATACACGTTCGCATCCGTAGTTCAATGGATAGAACATGGGCCTCCGAAGCCCGAAATCCAGGTTCGATTCCTGGCGGGTGCACCACGTATAGAATGTGGATAACCTGTGTATGAATGGGGTATTTCTGTTGATACCTAAAATTGTTCAAAATAATGCGATAGAAGAGAAAAACGAGAATTTCTTTATAATTTAAACAAAATTTAGGATTTGTGATCCTTGGAATTCTAGGAGAGGCCACAAACCCTTGACAAGGGCAAAGAGCCATAGTAGTATTTATCTGTTTTATATCAAGGCGTGTTATCGAAATAACGTGGAACCCCATCCCACATAACCACCACTTCTATAGGAATGAGGGCGAGTAATTAAACACGTACACATAAGAAATTCACCGAAACAATAAGCCCGGTGAAATTTTTTGTTTTTCTTGACAGTATCGAGGGATCGAGTTCATAAAATATACGCGCATGAACATACAGGGACAACAGCTCCACACAAGAGCCTATTACACAAAGGAGCATAACGTGATTCCTCTTCCTCACTTAATCGAGGTTCAGATGGATTCATATCGTTGGTTTCGAGACACCGGTCTTGAAGAACTTTTTGATGAAATCTCTCCCATTAAAGATATCGCGGGCCGCGACTTGGAGCTGAGTTTTATTGGGTATTATTTTGACGAGCCAAAATTTGACGAAAAGACAAGCCTTGCAAAAAATCTCACATTTGAATCTGCGCTTTGGGTAAAGACAAAACTGGTAAATAAACGGACAAACGAAGAGAAGGACCAAGATATTTATTTGGGAGATTTTCCTCTCATGACTGACCGCGGTACCTTTATTATCAACGGTGTTGAGCGCGTTGTGGTATCGCAATTAATACGTTCTGCCGGAGTCTTCTTTACCTCTGAGATCCACCGTGGTTCAGATCGGCGGCATTATGGCGCAAAAATTATTCCAAACAGAGGTGCGTGGCTTGAATTTGAAACAGACGAAAACAATTGCATATGGGTAAAAATTGACCGTAAACGCAAAGTCGCCGTTACTTCTCTTCTGAAAGCATTCGGATACGGCAGTGACGAGGAAATCCAGTCGTTATTTGCGAAAGTGGATACTGATCCCGATCGGCATCATATTGAGGCGACATTGGCAAAAGACTTGGCAAAGAGCGAAGAAGAAGGTTTGGTGGAAATCTACAAACGCATTCGTCCCGGGGATCTCGCAACTCCCGATAATGCCCGTTCTTTGATCACTGATATGTTTTTTTGGTTTGACCGCTACGATCTTGGAAGAGTTGGCAGGCATAAAATGAACTTGCGATTTGATCTTGATTTTTTGACAAAAACAAAAGACGGTCGCGTTCTTCACAAAGAAGATCTCGTTGCAATTATTTCAGAAATCGTCAAATACAATAACTCTCAGGTTGAGCCTGACGATATCGATCATTTGGGAAATCGCCGCATTCGCGCAGTTGGTGAACTTGTGCAGAATAAGTTTCGCATCGGACTTGGCCGCATGGTGCGTATTATTCGAGATCGCATGAGCACATTGGATATCGACGTGATTACACCCGCAAAACTTATCAATGCGAGGCCGGTGATTATTGCGGTGAAAGAGTTTTTCATGTCTTCGCAGTTATCTCAGTTTATGGATCAGACCAATCCGCTTTCAGAACTCGAACATAAACGACGCATTTCTGCTCTTGGGCCTGGAGGCCTTTCTCGCGAGCGCGCTGGTTTTGAAGTGCGCGATGTGCATCCTACGCATTATGGCCGTATTTGCCCTATCGCAACTCCGGAAGGCCCAAATATCGGGTTGGTGGGCCATCTTGCTTCCTACGCTAGGCTCAATGAGTACGGATTTATTGAAACCCCCTTTCGAAAAGTCACCAAAGACAAACAAGGAACTCCTGTGGTAACAGATGATGTCGTATATCTCGACGCATTCACTGAGGAACGCCATATCACAACTGCCGCACCCACGCCGCTTGATGAGAAAGGACATTTTATCAATGATAAAGCAGAGGTGAGAAAATATGGACAGCCGGCATTGGATCAAGTTGAGCACGTGGAATACATGGATGTTGCGCCAAATCAAATCGTAAGCATTTCAACTTCTCTGATCCCATTCCTTGAACACGACGATGCCGCTCGTGCATTGATGGGTTCAAATATGCAACGTCAAGCAGTTCCTCTTGTATGTCCTGATGCGCCACGTATTGGTACTGGAGTGGAATACCGCGTTGCGCTTGATTCCGGCCGTATGCTTGTAAGCGACACTTCCGGCACTGTGATCGGGGTCGAGGGTGATCAAATTACTGTGCAAAAAGATGATCAAGAGATTGTAAATTATTCGCTGGCAAAATTTCGGCGGTCAAACGCTTCCACTTGCATCAACCAAAAAGTGCTTTGCACAAAAGGGGACAAGGTTGCGTCAGGTACTGTACTTGCCGATGGGCCATCCACAGAAAATGCAGAGCTTGCGCTTGGGCAAAACGTAGTTGTTGCATTTATGTCATGGGAGCTTGGCAATTATGAGGACGCCATTCTTATTTCGGATCGCCTTATGCATGACGACCGTTTCACCTCGATTCATATTGAGAATTACACACTTGCCGTACGCGATACAAAACTCGGACCGGAAATGATCACCCGCGATATTCCAAACGTGAGCGAAGAGAAATTAAAGGATCTCGATGAAGACGGCATTGTGCGTATTGGCGCAGAAGTTTCTTCCGGTGACATATTGGTAGGAAAGATTACGCCAAAAGGCGAGACCGAACTTTCTCCGGAAGAGAAATTGTTGCGGGCCATTTTTGGAGAAAAAGCAAAGGACATCCGCGATTCTTCCATGTATCTTGAGCATGGCGAGCACGGCAAGGTTATTGATATTAAGGTATTTTCTCGCGAGAATGGAGACAAAATGTCTGCAGGAGTGATCAAAACCGTGCAAATCACTGTTGCACATTTACGTAAAATTCAAGTGGGAGACAAGATGGCAGGCCGTCATGGCAACAAGGGCGTGATTTCCCGTGTGGTGCCTATGGAAGATATGCCACATTTGGAAGACGGCACTTCAGTGGATATTATACTTTCACCGTTGGGCGTGATTTCCCGTATGAATCTGGGGCAGCTTCTCGAAACCCATCTCGGACTTGCTGCCCATACAATGAATATCAATATCGCAACCCCTGCGCTCGACGGCATTCAAGAAGACACGATTCGGCAAAATCTTGTGAAAGCAGGATTTCCCAATGACGGAAAACTTCAGCTATTTGACGGACGGACAGGCGAATATTTTAAAGAAAAAAGCGTGGTTGGCGTGATGTACATGATGAAACTTATTCATATGGTGGAAGACAAGATTCATCAGCGTTCAATCGGACCGTACTCTTTAATCACTCAGCAGCCATTGGGAGGAAAAGCGCAATCAGGCGGGCAACGTTTTGGAGAAATGGAAGTATGGGCACTCGAGGCGTATGGGGCAGCTCACACGCTTCAAGAAATCCTTACGATCAAGTCTGATGATATCTCCGGCAGATCAAAAGCCTATGAGGCGATCATCAAGGGTGAAAAAATTGTGAAATCAAATGTGCCAGAGGCGTTTAATGTGTTGATCAGAGAGTTGAAAGGACTTGCGTTAGATGTGGAGCTTTTAAAAATCAAACCGGAAGAACAATAGTTACTATGAACCGCGAAGAAACAAGAGATAGTGTTACAGTGCAAGATTTCGATGCAATACGCCTCAAGGTGGCGTCAGCCGAAGATATTCATCGTTGGTCGTACGGCGAAGTAACGCGTCCTGAAACAATCAATTATCGCACCCAGCGTCCTGAAAAAGACGGACTTTTTTCAGAACGGATTTTTGGTCCGACAAAGGATTGGGAATGTTATTGCGGAAAATATAAAAAGATTCGGTATAAGGGTATTGTTTGCGATAAGTGCGGAGTGGAAGTCACTCGATCTATCGTGCGTCGTGAGCGTATGGGCCATATTGACTTATCAGCTCCTGTTTCCCACATATGGTTTCTTCGCGGTGTGCCTTCAAAGATCGGCCTGACTTTAGATCTCTCGGTTCAAAATCTTGAGAAAGTCATCTACTTTGCGAGTTTTATCATTATGAATGTTTCTGAATCTGCGAAGAAAGGAACGCTCGACGCGTTGCGCGAGGAATACAAGACGAAACGGAAAAGTGTGGAAAATGAGATTGCGCGCAAATTTTCTTCCGTGCAAGAAGAAAAAGCAAAGCAAGAAATCGAGAAGGAAAAAGCCGCCGCATATGCAAAACTCGACGAACGCACAAAGATTGTTGAGGAAGAATTAAAGAGCTTAAAACCATTCAAAATTCTCAGTGAACAATCCTATCGCGACCTTTCGTTGCGGTATGGGCATCTTTTTGAAGCCGGGATCGGCGC
Source organism: Candidatus Uhrbacteria bacterium (assembly GCA_016206145.1). Lineage (GTDB taxonomy): Bacteria > Patescibacteriota > Patescibacteriia > JACQRZ01 > JACQRZ01 > JACQSA01. The sequence goes on along the minus strand of JACQSA010000018.1, from coordinate 10,875 downwards.
GGAAGCGATCCGTACGCTTCTTGCGCGTACTGATCTCGCGAAGCTTGAGACACATCTTGACAAGGAGATTGAAATTGCAGGCGGCGTAAAACGTGAGCGCCTTATCCGCAGAGCAAAACTCGTGAAAAGTTTTATTGCAAACGGAATCCGGCCTGAATCAATGGTTCTTTCAACGATCCCTATTATTCCTCCGGATCTTCGCCCTATGGTTGCGCTCGACGGAGGCAGATTTGCTACTTCAGACCTCAATGATTTATATCGTCGAGTGATCAATCGCAATAATCGACTGCAACAACTCATTGAACTCAAGGCCCCGGAAGTTATTTGCAGAAACGAGAAACGCATGCTTCAAGAAGCAGTGGATGCGCTCATTGATAATTCCGCCCGCCACGGGAAAACCGTCATTGCATCTACCGGGAAAAAGAGAACACTAAAATCTCTTGCAGATATGTTGAAGGGCAAACGGGGGCGTTTTCGACAGAATCTTTTGGGTAAGCGCATTGATTATTCCGGGCGCAGTGTCATTGTCGTCGGACCACACCTGAAACTGCATGAATGCGGTCTTCCAAAAACAATGGCCCTTGATCTTTTTAAGCCATTCGTCATTAGCCGCCTTATAAAGCAGGAATATGTATTTAACGTGCGAAGCGCGACTCGCTTTATCGAAGCGGGATGGACTGAAGTATGGGACATCCTTGAAGAGATCGTAAAGGATTCGTATGTGCTCCTTAATCGTGCGCCCACACTCCATCGGCTTGGCATTCAAGCATTCAAGCCAGTACTTATTGAAGGGAAAGCAATTCAGATTCATCCGCTTGTATGTGCTGCATTCAACGCAGACTTCGACGGCGATCAGATGGCGGTGCATGTTCCGCTTTCCGAAGAAGCCCGTCAAGAGGCCTCAACCATAATGCTTGCTTCTCGAAATCTTTTAAAGCCTGCCACAGGGCATCCGATCGCGATGCCGAGCCAGGATATTGTCTGGGGCGCGTATTATATGACAGCGTTTGCGCAGGGGGAGGACACAAAAGACCAGGGAGCCATTAAGAAATTTTCTTCAGAAGAGGAGGCGATCCTTGCATATTCACTTGATTCTATCCGTTTGAATGAAAAGATTCTTGTCCGCGTATCAGAAGGCCTTGCAACACGCGCGCGTGTGGAAGCCCCGCATACGCGCCTGGAAACTTCCCTTGGAAGAATTATTTTTAATAATCTGCTCCCTGCTACGTTGCCGTACTGGAACGATACGATTGACAAGAAAAAGATGGGCGAAATCGTGTCTTTATGTCTTGAAATGACAGGGATGGATATTACCGCAGGCATTCTTGATGAGATTAAAGAGACATGCGCGCATTATCTTACGCAATCAGGCCTTTCTTTTGGCATGGACGACATTCCGCTTCTCTCTGAAAAACCTGAGCTTATCAAAGAAGCGACGAAGCGCATTGATGAAGTGCAGAGCCAATACGAAATCGGTCTGCTCACCTTTCAGGAGCGCCGTAATAAAATTATTGGTATTTGGACAGAGACTCGAGATAAAATTTCAAAACTTGCCAAACAGGCACTCCCGAAAGGATCTTCAGTTGCTACCATTATTGAATCTGGCGCGCGCGGTACATGGGCCCAATTGAATCAGATTATTGGTATGAAGGGACTGTTGGCAAACCCATCCGGTGAAATTATCGAGCTTGCGGTGAAAAGCAGTTTTAAAGAAGGCCTTGGCGTGCTTGAGTATTTCATTTCTACCCATGGAGCTCGAAAAGGTCTTGTAGATACCGCGCTCAGAACATCAAACGCAGGATATCTCACTCGCCGTTTGGTTGATGTCGCTCAGGACGTAGTTATTACAGAGTCAGACTGTCTTGAGAAAGAAGGATTGGAAATCACGAAGCAGGAAGGGGCGGAATTTGATCTTGATTTTTATGCGCGCGCCTTCGGACGTGTGAGCCCTCAGCACATTACCGACGCGCAAGGCAAAGTGATTATAAAACGGGGTGAATACATTACCAAAGAGCAGGTCAGCGCGTTGCGTGCAAGCGGAATAGAACACCTGCGTATCCGTTCGCTCCTTACATGCGCTTCTGTTCGGGGAGTGTGTCAGAAGTGTTACGGACTTGATCCCGCGTATAATTCACTGGTGAAGGAAGGTACGGCAGTCGGCATTATTGCCGCGCAAAGTCTTGGTGAACCGGGAACACAACTTACTATGCGTACCTTTCATACTGGCGGTGTTGCGGGAGTCGACATTACACAGGGCCTTCCTCGCGTGGAAGAACTTTTTGAAGCTCGCATACCAAAAGTACGCGCGATTATAAGTGAAGTCGCAGGCACTGTTTCAATTTCAAAGAAGCAACGATCAGTTGTTGATGAGTCTGGCAAAGAAATTGTAAGAGGCGTAGAAGGACAAAAAGTGGTCGCCATACACCACGAAGCGCAAGAAGACGATGTATATCGTTTGCGCGGCGGGCAGGAGAGCGCACCTTCCGATCAAGAAGAGGAAGGAGAAGGGAAAAAGAAAAAGCGAACCAAGCGGACAATTGAAGTGAAAGACGGCCAGTCAATACACGCAGGCGATGTACTCGCTCTTGTTGGCGCACACGAACTTCACGCAGAACGAGGGGGTATTGTAAAGATAGGCAAAGATGCAATTACAGTTTCGTGTACTGTATCTAAGGTCAAAGAGTATGTAGTCCCTCAAAATCTCTATGTAGTCGTCAAAGACGGCGATCTTGTCGGCCCCGGCACGCGGCTTACCGAGGGGAATATGGATCTTCAATTACTTTATAAGTATCGCGGCACGACGGAAACGCAGAAATATATTATTCGGGAGATCCAACGCATTTATTTTTCTCAAGGCCAAAAGCTGAACGACAAACATATTGAAGTAATCGTACGGCAGATGTTTTCCCGGGTATATGTGACAGAAGGAGGAGATACAAACCTTCTTCCCGGCGAAGTGGTAGAACGGACAGAATTTATTCAGGAAAATACGCGCGCTAAGGAAAGCGGCACGCAAGAGGCAAAAGGCGACTACTTGCTTATGGGTATTACCAAATCTTCCCTTTCCACTCAAAGCTGGCTGTCCGCAGCGTCATTTCAAGAAACAGCGCGCGTACTTATCAATGCCGCAGTTACGGGCAAAATTGATTATCTTCAAGGTCTTAAAGAAAACGTCATTATCGGCCGTTTGATTCCGGTGGGTACTGGCTATAACAGTAAAAAAGAATAGAAGACTATTTTGATGAACAGGGATATGGTATATGCATATTCCTGTTTTTTCTTACTTGCAATTATGATATACTAGCCAAGTTATATTTTTCTATCGCGTATGAAAAAAAACAAAGAGAGGAAAAATGAAGAACGCCAAAGAAAAAGGATGTCTTTGAACCCGGCGAAGAATTTTTGGAATGCCCTTACCCCGCATGTACGCCAAGGGATACAAGCCATCTTTTTTGTTACCGGAGGCATTCTTTTTCTTTTGAGCCTTGTGGGGGGAGCAGGCCGTGCGGGCGATGCCATTTCTCAAGGGCTTTCTCTTTTTTTTGGCGCAGCAAAATACGTATTCCCTCTGTTGTTAATTCTGTGGGGAGGGGCATTATTTCGATATCGCAATGAATATCATTTGTCATGGATATCTATATTTGGCGCATTGTTATTTTTATTTTCTTTCACTGCGTTTTGGCATGTGCAATTTTTACCCGAAGAATCATATCTCAAAGCGAGTGCGGGTGACGGGGGAGGGCTTATCGGATTTATTTTTGCATATTCGCTCATAAGTGTTCTTGGATTTTGGGGGACACTGCTTGTATTGGTTGCATTGTGCACAAGCTCTCTTCTCATTATTCTTAATGTTTCTCTGGAATCCCTTTTCAGTACTCTGCACGTGATGTGGGCCGCCATTATCCGGATTTTGAGTGGGAAACTGCACACTGAAAAGAAAGTACAATTTGAGCGTGAACACCAAGAGGCTTCATTTCCTCCCGTACCTGATTTTTCAAAAAAAGAACTGAACATAAAGGAAGAGAACCTATCGACGTCGCCGCCGAAACCTTCCTTTGAAGGAAAGAGTGAAAACGGATCAATACAGATATTAGCGCCAAAAGTGAAAAGCAAAATCCACCTTTCATTGGATCTTTTGGAATCTGTAAATTCCCAACCGACAAGCGGAGATATCAAGGCAAATAAGATTGTCATCCAAAAAACATTGGAAAATTTCGGGATACCGGTGGAAATGGGGGAGATTCATATTGGTCCGACCGTGACGCAATATACGCTCAAGCCAGCCGATGGAATTAAGGTTTCTTCTATTGTCGCGCTTCATAATGATCTTGCATTGTCTCTTGCGGCTCAATCGGTTCGTATCGAAGCGCCCATTCCGGGAAAGTCGCTCGTTGGCGTTGAAGTGCCAAATCAAAAAATTGCCCGGGTTTCCATGAAAGAAGCATTGGAATCGGAGGATTTTCGCAAGCGACCCAGCAACCTTTCCGTTATTCTTGGAAAAGATGTGGGCGGTCGCGTAAAAATCGCAAGCCTTGCAAGCATGCCTCATCTTCTTATCGCCGGGTCTACAGGGTCCGGCAAGACAGTGTGTATCAACAGTCTTATTATTGGTTTGCTTTTTCAAAACACTGAGGAAGACCTTCGATTTATTATGGTAGATCCAAAGCGCGTTGAGCTTCCGTGTTATAACGGAATTCCCCATCTTCTCACCCCCGTCATTACAGACGTAAAAAAATCAATTCATGCTTTGAAATGGACTATTGCAGAAATGGATAGGCGGTTTGATCTGCTTTCACGAGCGCGAAAACGTGATATTGCCTCATACAATATGTCGGGAGCTGAAAAAATTCCCTATATCGTTGTTATTATTGATGAACTTGCCGATATTATGGTTACTGTTGGCGTTGAGGCAGAAAGTCTTATTATTCGGCTTGCACAGATGGCACGCGCAGTGGGTATTCACCTCGTGCTCGCAACCCAGCGTCCGTCGGTTGATGTGATTACCGGGTTGATAAAAGCAAACATTACTTCTCGTATTGCGTTTGCAGTGGCATCGCAAATGGATTCTCGCACTATTCTTGACACTTCCGGGGCAGAGCGGCTTGTGGGGAGGGGCGATATGCTTTTTGTTTCTGCTGAACTTTCCAAGCCCACACGCTTGCAAGGCGTATATGTGTCTGATACTGAGATTGAGCGTATCGTGGGTGCGCTGAAAGAAAACGTCGAGGTTACATATGATGACGGAATTACGAGTTTTAAAAGTGATACGAGTATTGGCGGAGGTTTTAACGATGGAAGCGGCGATGATGATCCGCTCCTCGACGATGCACGTGAGGTTATTATGCAGGCGGGAAAGGCGTCAGCTTCACTGCTTCAGAGGCGATTAAAAGTGGGGTACGCTCGCGCCGCACGTATTCTTGACCTACTCGAAGCGCAAGGATTTATCGGTCCTGCTGATGGCGCAAAGCCCCGCGAGATTTTGTCTATGGAAATAAGTGACGGTTTTCGTGCGCAGAATGAGGGAGAAAACCTATCCCCTTGAACAATTCTGTCACTAAGGTTAAGATGGGACTGAAAAATATGGCGACATTTACCCGTACGCCAGTACGCACCGTGCGTACGCTTGGTGATCATATTCGTTCCGCACGCTTTGCCCATGGATTGACTCTGGATGACGTGGCAAGGACTCTTGTGATTCAGAGAAAACATCTTGAGCGTATTGAAAATAATGAATTTGGAGCGTTTCGCGAAGAAGTATACTTAAAAAACGTACTCCGCATGTATAGCACATACGTAGGGTTTGAGTGGGAGGAAGTCTGCGAACTGTATAGAGCGGCAAAACCGTTTTATGCTTCTGCGCGAGATGACGACGCGCCATCCACGTTGGCGCCAAAAGTTCGAGCATCCCACTTTTGGGTAACTCCGCATATCATACGCACCGGCGTGACTGCACTCATTGCCACTGCCTGTTTTTCTTATATTGTTTTTTTGGGGTATCGGATGATGCGCGCGCCAGAGCTTTTGATTGTGAGCCCATATAATAATTCGCTCAGCGCCGTCAATACAATCGAGGTGGTTGGCCGTGTAGATACCCATGCGCAGGTAACGATCAACGGTGAACATGTGGTAAAAAGCGAGGAGGGAGTTTTTCGGCAGATGGTAGGACTGCAAGAGGGAGTGAACGTCATCACTGTCACTGCTGCAAAAAAATTTGGCCAATCCCGCAGCGAAGAGCGTACAGTAATTTTCTCTCAAAAACCGTTTGATGAATCCACGACGAGAAGCACTCAAGTTCCGCGCGCACTCTTTTCGAAAAAAGACGCAATTTAACCTTAAACAGAAAAGCGAGTATGGCAAAAAATGATGTTGACATGCGATTGGGAGACAAAGAAAAAATACGTGCAGTAAAAGAAGCGATCGATCAGATTCGCGATCGATTTGGAGAAGGTTCGATTATGAAGCTCGGTGATGCAAAGCGAATGAATGTGGACTCCATCTCTACAGGCGTATTGAGCCTTGATATTATTTTAGGCGTCGGAGGTATGCCGCGTGGTCGTATTATTGAAGTCTATGGACCGGAGTCTTCCGGCAAGACTACCCTTACCCAACACGTGATTGCAGAGGTTCAAAAATTGGGAGGTATTGCGGCGTTCGTTGATGCGGAACATGCGTTGGATCCGGAATACGCGCGGCGTCTAGGCATTAACGTAAGTGAACTTCTTATTTCACAGCCTGACAACGGAGAACAAGCGCTTGAGATCGTTGAGACCCTTGTGCGTTCAAATGCGGTTGATGTGATCGTTATCGACTCTGTAGCAGCCCTTACACCAAAGGCAGAGATCGAAGGAGATATGGGGGATAGCCATATGGGATTACAGGCCCGTCTCATGTCGCAGGCACTTCGAAAATTAACCGCTATCGTTGGAAAAACAAAAACAATCGTGATTTTTATCAATCAAACACGCCAAAAAATTGGCGTATATTTTGGCAACCCAGAAACAACTACCGGTGGAACAGCGCTTAAGTTTTATTCATCTATTCGAATTGAAGTGCGCAAAGCAGCTCAGATTAAACTCGGCGACAAAGTGATCGGAGGCAGAGTAAAAGTGAAAGTAGTCAAAAATAAAGTTGCTCCGCCATTTCAGACAACCGAATTTGATATCATGTATAATGAGGGAATTTCTCTTTCGGGAGATTTATTGGATACTGCCGTTACTCAACGCGTGATCAGTAAAACAGGAAACACATACTCGTATGGCGAAACGCGGCTTGGTGTGGGTCGAGAGGTTGCAAAGCAATTTCTTAAAGAACATGCAGAGCTTTTTACTCAGATTCGTTCAGATGTTTTGAATGAATTGCTTGCACAAAGCGCAGAGGTTCAAATGGTGCCCTCTCAAAACGAAACAGAAGAGGCGCCGACAGGCGAAGCTGTAGCCGTGAGCTAGGGGTTCTGTCTTAGGTTACTCGCTCTACGTATTCGAGTGAATCCGTATTGATGCGTATCATATCTCCCTCTTTAATAAAAAGAGGAACTTGAAGTGTAAGGCCCGTCTCAAGGGTTATGCTTTTTGTTACATTACTTGCAGAGTCGCCCTTGATAGGCGGTGGAGCTGAAGTAACTTTGAGGTCAATTTTTGGCGGAAGACTTACGCTAATAGGAGAATCGTTAAAGAAAAGGATATCTACCAACATCCCTTCTTGCAGGAGCAGCATACGGTCGCCGAGAGAAGCAGAATCGATCTGCACAGAATCATAGGTTTCAGCGTCCATAAAATAAATCCCATTGGCATCACGGTAGAGATAGCTGCTTTTTCTTTTTTGGAGATCCGCCTCTTCCACACTGTCACCTGGTTTGAAGCTCATTTCAAGAACTTTTCCGTTCTTGAGATTTCTCAGCTTTGTTTGCATGACAGGTTTGCGCTGTTGCATACGGACGAAATTTGCCCATAACACTTGATATGGTTCGCCCTGCACAAGCACAGTAACCCCTACGCGAATAGAGTTGAGAGTGGGCAATATTGCCATTGGATTATTGGATTACAAATGGCAGGAGAGCCATGATGCGTGCTCGTTTGATAGCAAGTGAAAGTTTTCTTTGATGGCTTGCGCATACTCCGCTTCGTTTCCGTGGAGCTATCTTTCCGTACGAAGAAATAAATCGTCTTAGAAGTGCAACATCTTTATAATCTATTTCAGTATTGATATTTTTACAAAAAAAACATTCACGCGGTTTTCTTGATTGCTGTGTTTTTCTTGTTTGTCGTACGGCCATAGAAAGATATATTAAAATGGAATTTCTTCAATCGTCTGCTCTACTTGTTGTGGTGGTTGACCGCCATCGTTTGTGTCTGTCATAAAGTCTGAGCTGGCGGCGGCAGTGGGAGTTTCTCCTCGTCTTGAAGACATACCGCTTGCTCCAGACGGCGCATCAAGCATAATCATGTTTTCGGCAATGGTTTCTGTTGAGTAGCGCCGCAATCCATCTTGTCCTACCCAATCACGAGTTTGAAGACGGCCTTCGATATACACCCGGCGTCCTTTCGTAAGATATTGGCTACAGATTTCAGCAAGTTTACCCCATGCAACTACGCTGTGAAACTCTGCTTTTTCTTGCTTCTGTCCTGAGGAATCAGTATAAGAACGATTCGTAGCAACATTAAATGTCGTTACGCTTTGTCCTGAGGGCGTGGAGCGTAATTCCGGAGTTTTAGTAACTCGACCGATAATCATCACTTTATTTAAGTCCATAGAAGGATTTTATTTTTTAAATTCCATCTTTGAGAATTTCGGCGAGCTTGTCATTCAATTGTTTTTCGAGATCCTCGTCACTTAGCGGCTGTGATATGTCGGGGCTTCCGGGTTGCGCCGCCATAAGATCTTCGCGTAATGGCTGGACAGAAGATTCTTGTGCATGTGCGGGATTTTTCTGCGCTTCTTTTGTTTCTTGTTCAACAGTTTGTAGCGCCTCATCAAGACTTACGGTTTTTATCTCTTTTCGAGCAGGCCGTTTTTCTGTGAAGGAAGCTTCTACCTCTTTAAATAGTGGCCGCGGTTTTCCAACCTCAGAACGTTTTACTATCACATGACGAAGAAGTTCAGGAGCAAGGCGAAAATCGTGCTCAAGGCTCCCGATATGCTCGGGCGCGCAATCAAACTCGATTAACGCATACGATCCGTATTGTTGGTGGGCAATCGGATATGCCAACTTCCGGCGTTCAAGGTTTTGAGAATAGTGGATAGTACACTCATGTTTCTTGAGTGTTTCTTCAATTTTTACAATCGCAGACGGCACCTCAGTATCTGCAAGAGTGCTTGTGATAATAGCGAGTACTTCGTAATGATTCATAGCAGAAAATATATCGCTCATCCTAGCAGAGGGCTTGGGAAAAGGCAAGAGCTGTGTGGTTACCGTGGCGGTTTCTTCGAATTAGCGTCCTCTGAACAGTTCATGGACAAGATTTTTCGGTATTACGCCAAAAAGGTAGAGAGTTCCGGTATAGATGGCGCACGCTATAAGCAGAGTGACAATAGTCGGTAATGAAGAGAATATCCCAAGAAAAAGGGCAGCAGTAAGTGTTGCGATCAGTATTCGTTTTGTTGATCCAAAATTGATAGAGATTTTCGTACTGCGAAGGAATATAAAAGCACTCGCGATCAGTACAAGAAGCTCCACACCTACTGTCATCCATGCCGCTCCCCAGTAAGAGAAGATAGGTATGGTGATAACGTATCCAATAAGTCCCAGAAGTGCTCCTGCCGCATACCCCCCCAACATGACTTTCTGTTTATGGATTACATTTATCAAATGTCCAAAGAAAGATCCTATAATCACCAATCCCGCTGCGATCGTTAAGATGTTTAAGATTTCTCCGGATGCTTCAAAGTCTTGTCCGAGGAGAATTTTTAAGAGAGGACGCGAAACGAATGGAGTAAAGATCACAATAGGTAGCGCAGAGAGCATCATAAAGTCGAAACTTTTTTGGAAGTATCTTTGAAAGGAAATCCTGTCGCCCCCTGACCACGAGCGAGAAAAGCTCGCGAGCGCAATCCCCATAAACATTCCCGGGAAAGTAACAAGAACTTCAAATACCTTATATGCCCCGCCATACACCCCGACTATCTCTCGAGGATAGTAAAGCGAGAGAATAATAGTATCTACTTTGAGATATACAAGATTAAAGATGATGGAAAGCCCGATAGGCCATGAACGCCTTACTATTTCTGTGAACAGACGAATGTCCCATACAAAGCGCAGACGACAGTAACGATTACTCCAAAAAAGCAACAATGATAATTGAATCAGATTGTTGATCACTATAAGCCAGAGAATAAATAAAAGATCTGCTTGCCAAATTACTGCGATGCCGATGCCGACAATAAGAAAAATTTTACTTACGATTTCTGCGATCATCGGTTTTGCCATCGCGAGGTTTACTTGGAATTGGATTGTGGATATTTGAATGAGCGAAGAAAGAAAGATGCTTACCGAAATAATCGCAATGCCAAACTTGACTATCATTGGGTAAGGGAAAAACAATGCAACAAGAGGCGCAAGAAGAGTGCATAGCAATGTAACAACGAATCGAAGGGTGAAAATTGCATGATAATTCCGTGCGTGATTTCCTCCAGCCTCGGAAATCATTTGAATGCCGATAAGGGAAAGCCCAAAATCAGCGAACACTCCAAAGAATTGGGGGAATGTGGTGGCAATAGTAAAGGCGCCATACCCCTCTTGTTTTAGGTAACGCGTTAAAAGTCCAAGAGTAATAGCCGCCAATAGAGTACTTACAATTCTGGCAAAAATCTGGAAGCCTGTATTGAGAATGATTTTATGGCCTAAGGACATATATTTATTGAACACATTTTGTGTTCAAT
>JACQSA010000013.1 GCA_016206145.1 Candidatus Uhrbacteria bacterium | reverse complement strand
CTCAAGGAGCCACTCGAGTTGTACGCGGAAGGTCTGAGGAGACGAGGCGGTGCCGATATTCTTAACCTTGAATTCGACGCTCGCGCCGGAGAGAAATACCACGTCGGTGACTGTGAGGTCGGGAAGATCAGCTGAGGGCTGCGGTTGTTCCTCTTCTTGCTGTGACTGTTCTTCCTGTTGCGATGTATCCTCACTCTGATCTTGTTCAGCCTGATTACTCTCTATCTCTCCCGTGGAAGGATTAAAGGTAAAAATAGTTTCCTGGTCACCAACGATAATACAAAAATCCTGCTCTGGGCAGACAACATCACGAAGCGTTGCGTCTACCCCCACATCAATTGTCTCCCATGTCGACCCTCCGTCATCTGTCGTTAAAAATGTGCCGTGGTCTCCAACAACAACACCATAGTTATTAGTAATAAAATCAACTCCTCGCAATGTCTGATCAATATCTGGGCTTTGTGATACCCATTGTCCACCGCCATTTGACGTTTTACGAATTGCTCCATGAGTGCCCACGACAAAGAAGGTGCTGCTGTTCATCAAGTCAAGATCGTATAATTTTTGAACCGTCTCAGATTCTATAGGCTTCCACTGCGCGCCTTCATTTGTTGTCTTGAATAGCATATCTCCTGCTGTTGTAATCCATCCATTGCGACTCTTCGCAAAACGGATTGACGTAAAAGTAAGTGCGGAACCCGGTGAAACATTTGACCATTTTTTCCCTCCATTCGTTGAACGCCGAATCACCCCATTTTTTCCAACAACGATCAATGTTTGCCCTCCCTTCAATAGGTAGCCACCAAGCAAATCTTCTTGTGACCCGACTTGAAGTTCTGTCCACGAGCTCCCACCATCCATTGTCTTCAGCGCCGATCCCTTATCTCCGACAGTAAGACAGATAGAAGAATTCACGCAAAATATATTACGAAGTGGGATATCGTGCGTATATTGCGTATCCCAAGTGTCACCACCGTCAGTTGTTTTAAAAATCATGCCTTTCTCAGCGTTCACTGTACTGACTATCCATCCTACATTTGAATTTACAAAGAATACTCCCTTATGGTCGATGGTCTCTGTGCTCAAATCTGGCTCATCCCCTCCTAATTCCTGCGCGAAAAGAGGGGTTACTGTGATACAAGAAAAAAACAATATTCCAAGTATCAAATTACGCGGTATGAGAGAAAAATGGCAAGCCTGCATAGAGTAAATTTATCTAATGATATGTGTAGTGTATCACTGTGCTAAAAAGTTTACCACTATATAAAGTAAGGGCAAACAAGAAGATATAAAAAATAATAAACCGGTAAGTGGGTTGCTGGGCGAACGAAACAAATAATGATAATATTTAAACAAAGTCTGGTTTTTGCACTACAATCCCGAAAGACCCAAAAGACGAGTAATACCGTAAAACCCAAAATCAATCAGGCGGTCTAAAATCCGATAGCCGCTAAATTCGATCACGAGCAGTGAGAGGAGAATATACGGCCCATAGATATCGAGTTTGTGGCTGATGTATTCATATCGAGGCGGGAGAAGCCCAAAAAGAATTTTCGAGCCATCGAGAGGCGCAAGGGGGATGAGATTAAATACTGCGAGTACGACATTGATAAGTAAAAGCTGAGCTAAAAATAAAATCAAAAAGTTATGCGCGCCGAGCAGAGGGTAAAAAAATTTCAAAGCGAGGCCTCCGATGAGCGCAAGGATGGTATTTGAAAGTGGGCCTGCAATCCCCACAAGAAAAGACCCATAGCGAAGATTTCTCAACCTACTCGGATCATAGGGCACGGGCTTTGCCCAACCGATCAAGAATGGCGCCTTTGAGAGAATCAAAAGTCCTGGCAAAAGTATCGAACCAAAAAGATCCAGATGCGCAATAGGGTTGAGGGTAAGACGGCCGGCATCGCGAGCAGTCATATCCCCCTGCAAATATGCAGCAAAACCATGAGAAAATTCATGGATCGTGATGGAGATAAGGATCGCACTACCTCCGACGATAAAGGGTAAGAGTGGGGCTATTGCCTCTTGCATAAAGATATGATACAGTAAAATCTCTTATTTAGATTTATTATTTCTACAGTATGGCGCGGGAATGTTTCTTATGCAGACGAAGCTCAAAGAAGGTTATAAGTCGGAGTCATTCTAACATAGCGACTATTCGACGGCAATATGTGAATCTGCAACATAAATGGGTCGCAGGCAAAAATCTGCTCGTCTGCGTACGGTGTATTAAAACAATGAAAAAACAAGCCGCCCCCAAAAAAGAGGCGATAGTAAAAAAATAGGTGCAAAACAGCACCTGTTTTTTTCATGACGGGCTGTAGTATACCGGTAGTACGCATGCATGGGGTG
>JACQSA010000014.1 GCA_016206145.1 Candidatus Uhrbacteria bacterium | reverse complement strand
GATTCGGACCGGACGGGTCTCGAACCCGCAACCTCCCGCGTGACAGGAGGGTGCTCTAACCAATTGAGCTACCGGTCCACGAAAGGTGGAGATAACGTTTTTCGATTATACCACCTTTTTTCTTCTTTGCAAGCCCCGCAAGAGTATATATGCGCCAATCAAAACAAAGACGACACTAAACCATTGCGGCAAACGAAAAATAATAAAGACGGGAACAGAATCAATTCGAAAAAATTCTATAAAAAACCGTCCCAATGAATACAAAATCAGATATAGCGCAAATATCGTGCCAGAACTTTGGGTTCCTTCGAGCGTAAAAATCACTTGCGACATACGATCTCGCTGTCTATACATTTTCCTTACTGCAACAAATAGCAGTACAAAAAGTCCAAAATCCCACAATGATTCATACAAAAACGTAGGGTGAAAATAAGTATATGCTTCAAACCCTGCCACGCGATTTTCTTCTGAAATCGGGATCGCCCACCACGCATTCGCAGGCAATCCATACAACTCCTGGTTGAAATAATTCCCCCACCGCCCAATACTCTGCGCAAGAACAACTCCAGGCGCAAGCAGATCGGCAAAGAGCAAAAATGAAATCTTCTTTGCCTGTGAATAGAAAAAAAGCCCTAACGCACCCCCGATCAATGCACCATGCCACACCCATCCTCCGTGCCAGATCGCAGGAATCTCCGAAGGATTTTCGAAAAAATAGGATAGGTTGTAAAGAATGAAAAGTGCACGCCCTCCAATACCCCCTGCAACAACGAGTAGAAGAAAAACAATATCAAATGAGAATGGCCGCGCGATAGCAGTGCCGAATCGAAACACAAAAAAACGAGAAACACAATATGCGCTTAGCCCCGCGCACGCGAATATAAATCCATACGCAGAAGGCGAGATCAATAAAAAAAGTTCGTTCATGAAACGATCTGATTGTTGCGAAGAATGCGGCTGACCTCGCGAGGGATCGGAAAGTCAATGTCATCTGCAACACTCTTAAATTCCTGCAATGTTTTTCTATCTATAAAAGGAGAAGGCCCCTCGTCTCTTTTCACATAATGCCGCATGAACGCTACAAGTGTTTTCTCCACACCTTCTTTTTGAACGATTTTTTCCGCAATCTCCGGATTCAAATTTTCAGCAGTAAGCATTTCATGTTTGATATCAATAAAAATTCCTTTCATAATATTTCTCCGTTCGCCGACCGAAAAAAAATCAAGCATATCCCCATTCAATATCCCTTCATACAGACGAAATGGGATACCGCGCCAATGGATGAGATATTGCGCCTCTGGCCCGCGAAGTTTCCTCTGTCGCCTCACCTCTGATGTTCTTTTACCCTGTGCTTTTTCCAATAACGCAAATGGTATTCTCCCAACTTCCAGATTCGTCCTCACATATTTTGTATTCCAATCATAAATCGCGTGAGAAAACGCAACAATATCTTCAAGGTTTCTATTACACGCTTTTACTCCTCGCGATGTCGAGCTCGCAGGCCTATGGTCATATACAAAATCAAGAATAGGGTCAACGAAAAAGAAATCCGGAGGATACAACAATGCATGCGGTATATGCTCTTCTTTATTTCGAATTACAGATATCGCAGGGATCATCCCTTTGATTCCATCGCCTTTCATTAAGTCATAGCCTAAAGAAAGGTAGAGTGGCAATATTGATAATGTAAGCTGTCCTCTTTCAAAAAGTGTCGTGAGAGCCAACCGCACTGCGTATTGCCTCTGAGCCGCTTCAGAAGAAATAGGGAAAATCCTTGCATCCTGCATACCCATCATCACTTGCTCTACTACCTCCCGTTCTTCGCGCTGTGTGGGGCCCTGTGCTCGCATGCACTCATCAATAAAGGCCTCTTTATGAGATCTTAATTTCTCTCGCTCCAGATCGCGCTGTCTAAGATGATGAAAAAAAGTATCAGGCATACTTTCACGCTCTCACGCGACAGTGATCTCCACCTCATCCGCCTCGACGACTGCGTAAAGATCTCCCGCACGGACCAATTTTTGAGATTTTAAAAAGCGAACGATATTCTTCTGCGGCGCATACATCTGCACACCGCGAATGAGATTCAATTGCTGTCGCACTCGCGCCGTGCGGGAAAATCCGATGACCTGCAATTCCGGCCGATGACCCGTGATAAAACGTACAAGATCAGAATCATCATCTTCTATGACAATACACGCCAGTTTTTTTGTGCGCGCAAGATCTGCTGCGGCATGTGCAATCATTGCCTTTATTGATGTCTCTTTTCGAATGGAAGAACACACATAATCATCATACTTAGATTTTTCCGCTTCATGGATCGTACGGCTCATCAATTGCACTGTTTCGAGCGGATATTTTCCGGCAGCGCTTTCTCCTGAAAGCATTACCGCATCAGTATGGTCAATCACGGCGTTTGCCACATCTGATACTTCTGCGCGTGTTGCTCTTCGTGATGTGATCATGGATTCCATCATTTGAGTGGCGACGATCACGGGCTTATGCGCGGCGATACACTTTTGGATCAGTTCTTTCTGGATCACGGGAATCCGTTGCGGGGGCATTTCAATCCCAAGATCACCGCGGGCAATCATCACCCCGTCCACCACAGAAAGAATTTTCTCAAAATCATGCACTGCTTCCGGCCGTTCAATTTTAGCAATGATCCCCATGTGCGCGGCTGAAGGATGCTTTTTGCTCAAACGCTTCAGTAAAGTGCGTGCTGACTTAACGTGTTCGGGGGTACGCACAAAAGAAAGAGCAATATAATCTACTTTGTGCTCGACTCCAAACACCAAATCTTTTTTATCTTTTTCGGTCACTGCGACAACTGAGAATGTCGCACCCGGCACATTGATCCCTTTATGCGACTTTATCAACCCTCCGACTAAAACAACGCAAGTAATGTCAGGTCCTGAAATGCGAAGGATGCGAAGATCTATCACTCCATCAGCAATGAGAATATGCTGACCGGCCTCTACTTCTTGCGCAAGACGCGCGTAATGGTAGGGAAGTTCTTTTGTTTTTGATTTCTCGCTGTACGCTGATTGCGGCACAAGAGTAACTCGTTCGCTGTTTTTTAAAAGTACTCCTGCATCTGGCACTTCCCCGACTCGAATGCGTGGCCCCTGAAGGTCTTGAAGGATCGCAATGGGTTGTCCTTCCAAAGTAGCGGCCCTGCGAAGATTGCGTATCAACTGCGCATGATGTGTGTATGTACCATGAGAAAAATTCAAACGAGCGACATTCATACCCGCGCGTATCAAACGACGCATCATGGGAAGCGTGTCAGACGCAGGTCCGATAGTACAGACGATTTTTGTGAATTTCATATGGACAAAATGTAATCGCTAAAGGTATAAAGTGGAGTATACCACTATTTTTTAAAAAGAATAGTTGCCATAGAATTAGTTAGGCTATAAAATGATGTTCATAGCATCGGGTTGCGACAATGGAAGGAGGTAGTCATGGGATTTCGGCGAGAAGTCGAAATCTATAGCCAGGAGCCAGGAGGGCTCCAAAAAAACACTCAAGAAAAAAGAGTGAACGCGAGTCCGCTCTGTGTAAACTGTAACAAGCGAATGCTCAAGGATGAGCAGGCGCAAAAATATTATTGCTCCGGATGCGGAGCAACTTCTCGTTAGTAAACTTTTCCCGATGCTTCGCGGCCCTGCTTTGGCGGGGCCCATTTTTTATAAATAATCAACGGCTAACCTAGATTAGCCGTTGATTTAGTGTACTCTATATTCTATTATCAGTATCCGTAATCCATATCGCCCATGCCGCCGCCCATGCCTGGCATACCGCCACCACCATGGCCGCCTGCGGGTTTCTGAGGCTCTGGTTTATCGGTTACCACGACTTCTGTAGTCAAAAGCATGGATGCGATTGACGCTGCATTTTGAAGCGCACTGCGAGTAACCTTTGTAGGGTCGATAATTCCGGCTATGACAAGATCTTCATATACTCCGGTTGCCGCATTAAATCCCTCAGGACCTTTCCGCTTTTTCACTTCTTCGGCAATGACGCTCCCATCATGTCCCGCATTTGAGGCAATTTGGCGCACCGGCTCTTCAAGCGCACGGCGTAGAATTTCAATGCCGATTTTTTCTTCGCCAGTCACAGACACGCCATCCAACGCAACCATACAGCGAAGAAGCGCAACTCCACCGCCAGGTACGATGCCTTCTTCGACTGCTGCCTTTGTCGCTGCAAGCGCATCTTCAATGCGAAGCTTTCTTTCTTTCATTTCCACTTCTGTTGCTGCTCCGACTTTCAATACGGCGACTCCGCCGGTAAGTTTTGCAAGCCGTTCTTGCAATTTTTCTTTGTCAAAGTCAGAGTCAGTGTTTTCGATTTCTTGTCTAATCTGGGCGATACGCGCTTTGATGTCTTTCTCGTCGCCCTTGCCGCCAACGATCGTAGTGGTCTCTTTCGATGCAACCACCTTGCGCGCTTGGCCGAGACTTTCGAGAGTAACATGATCGAGTTTCAAGCCGACTTCTTCTGAAATCACCTTGCCTCCCGTGAGGGTTGCAATATCACGAAGCATTTCTTTTCTTCGATCGCCGAAACCGGGCGCTTTGACTGCCAAACAATGGAATGTGCCTCTGAGTTTGTTTACCACAAGCGTTGCAAGCGCTTCGCCTTCGACATCTTCGGCAATAATCACCAGTTCTTTCTTACCTGTTTGGGCAAGCTGCTCAAGAAGCTTGAGAATGTCATGGATCGCTGAGATCTTTTTGTCAGTGATAAGAATGTAAGGATCGTTGTATACTGATTCCATTCTATCGGGATTTGTCACCATGTAGGGCGATACATAGCCCTTGTCGAATTGCATGCCTTCGACCACTTCTTTTTCCACACCGAACACTTGGGACTCTTCCACTGTAATGACTCCATCGTTGCCGACTTCTTTCATCGCTTCTGCGATGATCTTTCCGATCTCAGCATCGTTTGCAGAAATAGATGCAACTTGAGTAATTTCTTCTTGACCCGCAACCGGCTTTGAAATTTTTTCTTTCAATTCTTTCACGATTGCCACTACTCCCTTTTCAATACCTCGTTTCACTACCATGGGGTTTGCTCCTGCGGCAACATTTTTCAATCCTTCTGAAACCATAATTTGGGCAAGAAGCGTTGCGGTCGTGGTGCCATCTCCGGCAACATCATTTGTCTTTGTCGCAACTTCCTTGACGAGTTCTGCGCCAATATTTTCAAACTTGTCTTCCAAGGAAATCTCTTTTGCAATTGTCACGCCGTCATTTGTAATGGTCGGCGCGCCATATCCTTTATCGAATACCACATTACGCCCCTTTGGGCCGAGCGTCACTTTTACGGCGTTTGCGAGTTTATCGACACCGCGTTTTAATGCGCCGCGCGCTGCTTCATTAAAAAGAATCTGTTTTGCCATATCGTTTTTCAATTCCTTTCTTTTATGCTTCCACCAAAGCGAGGATGTCGGATTCGGAGAGGACAAGATACTCCTTGTCGTCAACTTTTACCTCGTCTGGAGAATATTTCTTAAAGAGAACGATGTCTCCGACCTTCACTGACATCGGGCGTGTAGAGCCATTGTCCATGACTTTGCCTGGCCCCACAGCAACGACTCTCCCCTTTTCGGGTTTTTCTTTATCAACAGTGTCGGGCAGAATAATGCCTGCCAGCGTCACTGCGTCTTCGTTGAGCGGTTCAACGATAAGACGATCGCTGAGTGGTGTAAGCTTCATAGCGAATAATTTTATGAATAATAAGAGGCTTTTTAAAAAGCCGTAAAGTATCCAGCACTCTAGCAGAGTTCGTTTGATTTTGTCAAGAGGAGGGTCCTCTGCTCTCCGAGTAGAAATCCTAACCAAATCCACCACAAGAGCACGCCTGATTGTACTGTCCAAAAATAATGGTCGAAAAAGCTTACGAAAAACAAAAACAATACTCCGGCAATGGCGATATAATTTCCGAATTTTATAATATGCAAAACGACACTCGAGAAAAATAACAAGAAAAATAACAATCCGAAAACTCCCAATTCTGCCAAAATCAAAATAAAATAAGAATGCACGGGCTGATACGAATACGCAGGGAGGTATATGTCGCGCTCGGTATCGCGATCCATGCGAAAGGGGGTATATTGTCCGATCCCGATACCCAGAGGATGCGCGCGAATAATTGCGGATGCATCGCGAATATATGAACTTCGTTCGTCTATTGAACGCTCTTCAAGCCGTACGCTGCCTTGAAGGCCAAGCCGTACGCTCACCGGTTGCCAATATAAGATAGTAAAAATACTCACGAGGATTGCGCTTGCGATAAAAAACCGCAGTGGAACAGAAAAAGTTCCTGATTCATTTTTTCTGAATATCCCAAAAAAACCCGAAACGCAGACACTTAAAAAGAGTGCAAGCCATGCGCCGCGAGAAAACGTAAGAAGAAATCCCCAAAGGATACACATTGATGCAAATAAACATGCCAACCGCCCCGCACGAGTCATTGCGGCTCTATATAGATATAATCCGCAAAAAAAACTCATTCCTAAAAATGCGGCGAGCATATTGGGATGTGGAAAACTGCCGTATGCGCGCAGTATCCGAAATCCGCTCCCCTCGACAACAGAATCTCCAAGAGTCGCCGCGGAATGCGCGGCAATGCCAAGCCATGAGTATGCAAAAATTTCCTGAGTAATGATTTGCTGTATGCCCCACAATGCTTGCACAGCTCCGGCTAATACGAACACGCGCGCAATCGTTTTTTTTGAAAGCATCCCTGAAGAAAATATCAAAAAAAGAGCAGCTCCTTGGACTGTATGGAGAAGAAAAAGAAGTGCCACATCCGCATGAACTGCAAAAAAAATAGACACACCGGCAAATAGCATGGCAAAGAAAAGTGGCATGAGTATGTATCGAGGCAACACGCATTGAATTTGTTTCTTTGCGCTCAATGGAACAGAAGCGATCAAGGCAATAAATAAAAAAAGATCAAGCAGTGTGTACGCGATCCGCGTGTACTGTGAAGACTCGGGATCAAAAGAGAAAATATATGCCATGTGTACCGGCACTAAAAAAATGATCGCGGCAAGTAAAAATCGAAATGCCCTATTAAAAAAAATTAATATCATACGTTTTGCACGTATTATACCATTTGGCGCGTATCTCTTCGCGCATATCGCGCACATGAAACTTTAATATCTGATCATTCATCACGACCCGCGTATCGCGATTGCAAAGAGCGCGAAGCGATTTGGGAAGGATCCGTATTTGAATCGCTCTTGCGAGATGTTCGCTAGCGCGTCCCATGATGCGCACCAAAAATTCTCCTATGCGTTTTATCCATCCCCCAAAAAAAGGGAGTCCGACCCTGTGCTCTTGTATGGTGCGGTACAAACGCCGGCGAGGGAATATTCCTTTTGCCCACTCATTAACAGAAAACATTTTTTCTGCGTATCCGCCTTCATCGTAAAGCGGGACAAAACGCGATGCCCACCACGCAAGATACAAGTCGGGCAATTGGCGATCTGGCAATGGAGGAATCTGCAATGCGGAAAAATCAAGCGCATCTTCAGAGGCGAAAAAACACGTACAGATCATATTTTTTCTCATATTTCCTCTGGGACGCTTGCCCAATACATCCAAAAGCGCCACTACCAGAAATCGCGTGAGCCAAATGCGCTTTTTTTTGGTGACAATAAAAAAATCAATATCGCTTTCTTCGTGCGCATTATTCATCGCCAAAGAATTCACAACGCAAATCATTCGGACAAACGGGATACAGGCAAGAACACGGGTCGCCTGTCGCGCAATGCGATATTTTTTTTCGCATGAGGCATATGTTGCGAGACGGTCTTTGATTATTTCGGTGCGATGCGGCACCGTATACATGCCATCGGCAGATTTGACCATACCGCGAGACTCCAAAAGATCGAGTGCGGTAATAATATCCATTGCCTTTGTGCTACCGGTAAAAAACATCAAAAACTCCTCAATTTCAGCTACAGTGAGAGGGTACGATAGCGCATTAAAAAAGCTTATAGTAGAAAGAATTGAATGGGGTAATGTGAATGATTTCATATTGACAGTCTCGATAGTGTCAGCGTATCCTATACTATTGAACTTATAGAAAAATATCAGGCGTTACTTTCTTCTTGGCTATTTTTCTATAGTCTCAATCTATGAAAAAAGTTTTTTTTGATTTCGCATTCGGGCTCGTGCATAGTATAGGCATTGCCTTCCGACGTATGGGACGTGTACTTCGATGGTGTGTGACGCCATTGCGAGGCCTTGTACATGCCATATTCCCTGTCTTTCTATTGATGTACGGACTTTTTGTAAAAATCCGTATCCTGTATGCGGTTCAAAAAAAAGATGCGGGGCACCTCCTCATGACTCCTGTCGGTGAATATCTCACTCGCGGCATCGCATTCTTCCTTATTGGAACAACGGTGATTCTCGCACCCTTATTTCGTGAGACTGAAGATAACGACGTATTTCATCCAAGCGCTATTTTAGCACGATTTGTATTGCCGGAGGAAGAAGTATCAGTATCGCTTTCCCAAGACGCGCAAAATGACTTTGCGCAAAGTAAAGAATATGCTCCAGAATCTGACACTATCAAATCGACAACGCCCATTGGCAAAGAATCTACTGACGAAAACCCTGCTCTCTTTCCCGGAGAACTTGCCGGAGGAGCCGATTCCCTTCTTAAGCCGATCATACCAACCGGAGAAACATTGGGAGGTGAAAAAACTCTACGCATACAAACCTATATTGTAAAGAGTGGGGATACTATAAGCACTATTGCCGCTCAATTTGGCTTGAATGTTTCCACGCTGTTATGGGCAAATAGCCTCTCAGAACGCACGCTCATCCACGAAGGACAAAAATTAACTATCCCGCCGGTGAATGGCGTGGTGTATATAGTACGAAAAGGAGATACATTGGGACGCATCGCCCAACTTTTTAATACAGAGGTAGAAAAAATAATACAAATCAATGGATTGGCACGCGCAGATAGCATTTCCATCGGCCAAACGCTCATATTGCCCGATGCGCATCCCTATGCTCCTGCGCAACCCAGAACGCCATCAACGCTTCTTGCGCGGCTACGTAATTTTATCCTCCCGTCGCCAAAACGCATAGGGGAATCAGCCATATCATCGGCAGTGCGATTTATCTGGCCTACTTCTGCGCGACGCATCACTCAATACTTCAACTGGCGGCACAGTGGTGTTGATGTTGCCGGTCCTATATCAAACAAAATTTATGCGGCGGCAGGCGGCCGAGTAACGCTCTCGGGATGGCAACGCGGGTACGGACTTACCTTGCTCGTCGACCATGGAAACGGATACGTGACGCGGTACGCCCATGCGCGAAAATTGTTGGTATCTTCGGGCGACTATGTAGATAAGGGAGAAACGATCGCTATGATGGGAAGTACTGGCAGATCAACCGGACCTCACCTGCACTTTGAAGTACTTCGTAATGGACGTCGAGTAAACCCGCTCTCGTTTATCAGATAGTTCCCACACGCTGCCGATATTGCAACGCTTCGGCGACATGAGTATCGGTAACACACTCAGAGTCGGCAAGATCTGCGATCGTCTGCGCAACTCGAAGAGTGCGATAAAATGATCGCGTTGAGAGTCCAAATTTCTGAATCCCGGAGATGAGCAGAGCGCGCGCAGAGGGATTAATTCTGCAAAGTTCTTCAATGCGTTTGGAGGGAAGTTGGCCATTGATGCGAAATGACATTTTTTCATATCGAGATTGTTGGCGATCACGCGCCTTTTGAACACGATATGAAATATCTTGCGAACTTTCTCCGCGCGCAGGTTGCTCAAGCGCCTCTATCGGTACGCTTGGAACATCAATGATAATATCAATGCGATCCTTGATAGGGCCTGAAATGCGTTTCCCATATTTCAACGCGATCGCAGGACTGCAGATACAGACTGAAACGTGCGAACCGTAATTTCCGCATGGACAGGGATTTTGTGCGGCAATGAGCATGAATTGCGCGGGAAATGTTACCGTGCCTGCGGATCTGCTGATGGTAATATCCCCTTCTTCGAGCGGCTGACGAAGCGCCTCAAGGACCATGCGGGAAAATTCGGGAAACTCGTCGAGAAAAAGAACGCCATGATGCGCAAGGCTTATCTCTCCGGGGCGAGGCACGCTTCCACCGCCCACAAGAGCAGTATGAGATGCCGTATGATGCGGACTGCGAAAGGGACGTATTCGTATCAGGGGCTCTTCGGGATTTACGTATCCTCCGACACTGTAAATTCTCGTTACCTCGAGAGATTCTTCCAAAGTCATTTCCGGCAAAATAGTGGGCAATGTACGCGCAAGTAGAGTCTTGCCTGATCCCGGAGGGCCGGACATTAAAATGTTATGGCCTCCTGCCGCAGCAATTTCCAACGCGCGCTTTGCCGCCGTGTGGCCCCAGATGTACTGAAAATCAAACGATTGATCTTGAAAATTTTTCGAACACTCTGTGGGACTCCCTGTAAAAGGCTCGATTCGCGCCTTGTGAGTAAAATGGTTGATGAGTTGCGAAAGGTTTTGGACAGGATATACGGTCAACCCTTCGATCAATCGCGCTTCCTGCGCATTGGCAGTGGGCACATACACGCTCAAAAACCCATGCGCACGCGCGGCATACACAAGCGCAAGCACGCCATTGATGGGACGCACCGATCCTTCTAATGAAAGTTCACCCAAGACAAGACTCGAACCAAGCTCGTCGCGCGCGCTCTCGTAGCGCCCGCCAAGATTCTGCGGGTCGGCATATAATATACTCACCGCAATTGCAAGATCATGCGCAGGACCTTCTTTACGCAGGTCAGCAGGAGCAAGGTTGACCGTCACTCTTCCTCGCGGAAATGCAAACCCGCTGTTTTTTATTGCAGTACGCACCCGTTCGCGCGATTCCTGCACCGCAGTGTCGGGAAGTCCAACTAAAATAAAAAAGAATTGTCCTGTTCCTGCATCACATTCCACTTCCACGAGTTCGCTATGTAGTCCAACAGCTGCTGCGGAATATACTTTTGAAGGCATGATTATCTCAACACGCCGCCCCACTCAACAAGAGTGAATCCATCACGTGCCGGCGCAACCAATGTTTGAGGTTCAATCTGTATGGGATGCGCAAGCGGGGTATAATCCATAAGAATTCGAATTATGGTGTCTGGGCGCGGAGAAACAACGAGCGGAGCGATTTCATCCATCAAACGATTCCCAAAAAATTGCACTTTATAATAGGCCGCATCTTCCATGCGCGGTTCCCAAAATTCTTCAAAATCACCGCGTTCTTTGCTGTTGAGCCCCAGACGTGCAAGAGTATTTTCAAGAAATGAATGGACATCATTTCGCGCGACTACAAAACCCTGCTGTTGAACAGGACGCGATTGCGATGATCCCCGTCCTTCCCAAAAAAGATAAGGATACTGCGTACCGGTACGATAATCAGTAAGCGTTCCGTCAGGTTGCGCATGTACAAACCATCCATTCTCATATGCCGGTTCTGTCTTGGTAAAACCCCCTTGCGGCGCGAGCGAAACAGAGACATCCTGAGCCTTTTCCGGATAGAGATAGATGACGGGCTTTCCACATTCGGCGAACGTCACGAGGTTTGTGTTCTTATATGTGATAAGTCGTCCGAACGGATCAATCCAAAAAAACGCAGGACGAATGCTTAAAAATTTCTTATAGGATATCTTTTTATCACGCTGCTTTTCAAGCGAACCGAATTGTGCATCGTCAATGGCATAGGTTTCGTGCATATTCCGTAAGTAATCATCGCTGGAATCCTTGAGAAAATAAATCAGATCGCCTTTAGCGTTTGTACCAACCTGTTTCAATTCTTTTCGATTCGGAGTCAATGATGCCACCGAAAGTGCTGACATATGACATCCACCCTCTTCTTTATATGTATACTCATTTTCTTTTGTTATCTTTTTCTGTCCGGCATTCCATCGGATCGAAGTAATTGAAAAGTCTGGGTCTGCCTTATACGCGATCGCTTCGCCACTCGGGCTCTTAATAAAAAAGAAACCATCCGTAGCGGCATAAACATCACCGTATGTGTTATGAGTAAACACCTTTTTCAATCCTTCGAGAGAAAATGGCCTGCCATTCCCTTTTCCTTCGGTAAGTATCTGTCGCGCTTTGGGCCCTTTTAATACCTTTGGAAATTCAAGCGCAGAGATCGTATACGATGCGTCAATGCGAACTTTTTTTGAACTGAACGGATAATCTTCATTGGCAGGATCAGCAGAATATTTTTTCAAAAGCGTAAAAGCTGTACCTTTTTTGATCAGATGGTAGACGTTTTCCATAAACGGACCAGTGGTAACGTATACAATGATCAGCTGGCCTCCCGCATAGTTTCCGTTCGAAATATCACCCACATGATAGAATGCTGACTCCTCCTTAATCCATGTATAATCCGCATCTGCGGACTCAAATATATCAAGCGTAGTTATCTTTTTAGGCTTCTGCCATTGGATAGTGTCAGCCGCATGAAGCGGCTGTAGCGGCAAAAGGGAAAAACAAAAAATCACCAACGCAAGACGAATGCTATTTTTCATACAATGTAGCTATTTATTAATTTGAGACTATAGAGAAACGTTTCTTGCTGATATATTCTGTAATATTTTTATGAGTTAATCCTTTATTTTAAGGACTCGATCCCTCGATTGCCGCCTTTGGCGACCTCGGGATGAATCTATAGAAATAATTTTCTACAGATTCAATTTCGCAATAACACCATACTACCATTTTCAATTTGTTTCTTCAACTCCTTTGCAGTTTCTGATTTTCGAGCAAGCCATGCGAGCAGATTTTTTTTCTTTGCGGTACTCATGATGCGGGCCTGCAGGGCAACGCTCATAATCGGGACAATCGTGAATGAATAGCGATCTTTGGTAATGATAATACCCACTGCAAGGCCTTGCTGTGTTTCTTTTGAAAATGTCTGATCAAAGACAAAATTTCCCAATGAATAAAAAATCGCGCGCCCTTTGTACACCTCCATTGGCTGAATCACGTGCGGATGCGCGCCGATCACGATATCTGCGCCGGCGTCAATAAACGCATGAGCGTCCTCCTGCTGTCTTTTCGAAAAAAACGGCTGATACTCGTTTCCCCAATGCGGATACACAATCACCGTATCCGTACTTTCTCGAATTTTTTTGATCTCCTTGATGATTGTTGGTTTTCCTCCACTCACGAGGCCATGAAAACCAATAAACCCGATCCGCACACCGCGCACATCCACCACTTTGCTCGTATCTTGCGTATTTTGAGGATCTCCAAAATAATCAATCTTTCCTTCTTTCAAATAGCTCTTTGTGTGAGACAATCCTTTCTTCCCAAAATTCAATGTATGGTTATTGGCAAGGCTGAACAAAGAAAATCCAAGCCGCTTGAGTAGTGCCACCACGCTCGGAGAAAATGTGAATGTAAAACTGTGTGCTGCAACACTTCGCGGAGTATTGTCGGTAATCGGCCCTTCAAGATTCGCAACAAGAATATCACTGCCTGCCAGAAAACGTTCTATTTTTTTGAATGGATAACCGGCGCCGTGTGTGTCCATCGCCATTCTCACGCCCCGATCAAGCATGATATCTCCAAGAGCAAGCAATGTCACTGCGGTATCTGCAGATGGAGGCATGGCAGTGAACACACCGTTGATATAACTTGTCGTGTCAGTAACGTCGAGCCTTCCTGTTACGCGTGCGGAATTGGTGTGGTCAAAAAGTTCAAATGAACGCGCGCCACGCTGTTGTGCAAATTTGGTAACCACGCGCAGGCCCGTTCGTGAATCAATGTCAAGAACGCGCATTCCTTCATAATCAAAATTGCGAATTACCTCAAGGCTCTTTTGATCGTGGAAATCAGCGATTTGAAGCGGAAGATAATGAGAAAAATCAAATGAACCGATTACCACAGTATCATCGGCGGTATGTTCAGCAAGATAGCGCGCAAGCGCATCAATAGCTCTATCGCGCGCCGTATCTTTGATGATAATCGGAACAATAGAACTGTGTGGAAAAGATTTTTTTACAAATGGCACGATTCCCGATATTCCATGCTCACCTGAAAATGGCGCGGGGTCGTTGTTCGCAACGCCAGCGCGCGCCAACATCTCAATGAACGGCGCGTCTGCCGCAAGATCGCCGTACGGCGTATGCCATGCGCGAGGGGATGTTGATATTCTTTTTGTACCGGCAGAAAAATGATCAGGACTTATCAGTATCACTCTTTTTATACGCTCGGATTCTACGCTTCTCATAACGCGCGCAATCAACTCTGGAGCAAGAAGATGATGATTCACAATTACGGCACGAACAGGGTCTGCAACAGTCGGCGGAGGAAGTGCAACACGATATGCCTCATCAATCCGTTCGCGCGTCGCGCTCGGATATGAGGCATGATATATAATCTCTTCTGCAAAACAAAAAAAAGGCATGCCTCCAAAAAAAAGAAGCATACTCACGGCGACACACAGTGTATAGTAGCGAGCAAACATCATTTGTTTCATCATATCATACCTCTATCCAAACTTGAAACGTAGAAAAACGTTTTTTACTGACCTATTCTAACTCGATCCCTCGATTGCCGCCTTTGGCGATCTCGGGAGGGATTCTGGTGAAACAATTTTCACCAGAATCAACTTGCACGAATCATAAAAAATAGAATACAATACGCGTTATGAACACAAAAGAAAACGTCCTTGAAGTAAAGCATCTTACCAAAATCTATGGCACCTACAAAGCTGTCGATGATATTAGTTTTGTAGTGCCGAAAGGCAGTGCAATAGGACTTTTGGGACCCAATGGCGCTGGAAAAACGACAACAATTCAAGTGCTCTTGGGTGTTACTCTATCAAACGGAGGATCTATCAGTTATTTCGGGATGAATTTTGAAAAACACAGACAAGCATGTCTTCAAATGATCAATTTTGCATCATCATTTAATTCATTGCAGGGACGAATCACAGTGTGGGAAAATTTGATCGTCTACGCTGGGCTCTATGAGATACAAAATCCGGACAAACGAATCAAAGAACTCGCTGAAACCTTTGAAGTCGCTGATCTTTTCTCGATGCGATACTGGGACATTTCCGCGGGACAAAAAACGCGCGTAAATTTAGTAAAAGCATTTATCAATGATCCCGAGCTTATATTGTTTGATGAACCAACTGCATCACTCGATCCAGATATTTCCGACAAACTTCTCAGCCTGATCGAACGGCTAAAAAAAGAACGAAATCTTTCTCTCCTTTACACGAGCCACGACATGGATGAAGTGGCGCGAGTCTGTGATGATGTAATTTTTCTCGATCATGGAAAAATTGTCGCGCATGACACGCCGCTTGGCCTCACGAAAAGAATAGAGCACAGCAGACTCACGATTGTCTTTGAAGGCTCCAAACAGGCCGTGTCAGATATTCTTTCAAAACACGATCTTACCTTCACGTTTCCCAAAGACTACAGCGTAAATATCAAGCTCGGTGAATCCTTGATCCCAAAAATTATTTTCAATCTCAGCAAAGAAGGCATATGGATCACCGACATTACGATCCATAAACCTACCCTCGAAGACGTATTTTTATCCATAGCGCGCGGGAGCAATGATTTCTCACTCACGCATTAGAGCTCTCCTGCTACAAGAGTGGCATCTTTCAAAACGATCGCTTGAGATTATCGTAGACACTGCGTTTTTTTCTGTTATTGATATCCTCGTACTTGGATATGTATCGATGTTTCTCTTGGGTACCTCAAACGGATTAGCTGCGCGCTATCTGATTTTCGGTGCGATCTGGTGGGAAGTGATTCGCGTCACGCAGTATTCCATGACTATGAATAGCTTGTGGAATATTTGGGCGCGGAATCTGAGTAATATGTTCATTGCACCTCTATCTTTGCGGGAATATTTCATTGCGATATGCGTATCCGCAACAATGAAAAGCGCAGTAATCGCATTCGGCGTGCTTGTACCTCTTGCCGCATGGGTGTTTCATTTCCAACTCTTCTCAATCGGCTTTGCCGCAGTCGCGCTCACATTTATCAATCTCATTCTTTTTTCTTGGGCTATCGGGATACTGCTTTTGGGACTCATTTTTCGATTTGGGGTTCGCGTGCAAGCGATTGCGTGGGCATTTATTTTCATTTTTCAGCCGCTTACGGCAGTATTTTATCCGGTCAGCGTGCTTCCGCCAATGCTTCAACATATTGCATTGGCAATACCGCTTACCCATATCTTTGAAGCAGGAAGATATGTGCTTCAGTATGGCCAGATGCCACTAGAAAGATATCTGATGGCAACAATTTTTAACATCGCGCTCTTTGTGTTCTCACTCTGCGTGTTCAGATATCTTCTGCGCCGAGCCAAAGACACGGGTCAATTTGTACGCAATGAAAGCTAAACCGATTATTGTGGAGTTGAAAAAAATCCAACACACGCATACAGAACTCCACCGATAAGACCGGCGCAGGGAATGGTAAATATCCATGCCCACACGATATTCAATGTTACTCCCCATCGAACCGCTGATACTCGTTTGATTGCTCCGGCGCCTGATATTGCGCTTGTAATCACATGCGTGGTGCTCACGGGAACGCCAAGATGTGTTGCTAAAAAAAGGCTCCCTGCGCTTGCAGTTTCTGCGCAGAAACCATCAATCGGCCGGAGCTTTGTGATTTTTTGCCCCATTGTTTTTACGATTCTCCATCCACCGCTCAATGTTCCGAGCGCGATTGCAGTATACGAACTCACTACAACCCAAAGAGGAATCTCAAACGTCGGGATGATCCCTCCGCTCACAAGAAGCCCGGTGATGATACCCATTGTTTTTTGCGCGTCATTGCCGCCATGGCCAAGACTATACAACGCCGCGGAAACAAGCTGGAAACGTCGGGACCATGTATTGATAAGAGAAAGGGGCTGTCGATAAACAATCCATGCGGCAATGATTTCAAAAAGGAATCCACACACAAAACCGATCATGGGAGCAAGCACAATAAACACGAGCGTCTTATACCAGCCTGCCACTAACACGACGCCAAACCCCGCTTTTGCAATAGCGGCTCCTGCATACCCGCCGATAAGGGCATGAGAAGAGCTCGACGGCAATCCCAAATACCAAGTAATGAGATTCCAGGCAATTGCTCCCAAAACACCACATAGGATCACCATTGGCGTAACAACCGATAAATCGATCATGCCCTTCCCTATTGTTTTTGCAACCGCTGTGCCAAAAATTAAAAACGCAAGAAAATTGAAACACGCAGCCCACACAACCGCTTGACGGGGTGTAAGCACTTTTGTGGAAACGACTGTTGCGATTGAGTTTGCGGAATCATGCATTCCGTTGACATAATCAAACGCAAATGCGACTCCGATAATGAAGATAATAAATGCTAATTCCGAAGTGAGTGGCGGCATATCAACCCGTCTTCACGACAATACTTTCAATAATATCGCTCACTCGTTGGTATTTGTCCATTATTTTTTCAAGGTCTTCAAGAATATCCTTCCACTTTAGTAAAGTGATTGGGTCTTTTTCTGTTTTGAAAAGCACATGTAACCCTTCGCAAAAAATCGCATCCCCTTTATCTTCAAGATCGTGAATATGGATTTTCATTTTTGTAAGCAAATCCGTTTTTTTGAGATCCTGAAAATGGCCAAGGAGCTGATCAAGGCTCTCTGCCGCTTCTATCACAAGGTCTGCGAATGCTTCAAACTCTGCCTTACTTTCTTTCACATCATACACATGGACGTTGTGGATTACGTTTTCTATCAGATCGACAATGTCATCAAGTTCGCTTGTAAGCAAATAGATATCTTCTCTGTCAAACGGCGTGATAAATGTCCGGTTCAATTTGTCTATTATTTCATGGGTCACTGAATCCGCCGTATGCTCGATCTCTTTTGCCCTCACTTGATATTCATTACCGTCCGGAAAATGAGCTGCAAATTCTTTTAAGAGTTTTGCAATTTCTTTTTGCGCACCGCTTATTTTCTTAAAAAGAACAAAAAATTCATTCTCCTTTGGAAGGAAGAATTTCATAAAAACATACCTTATTTTTTAGACACGGACTCGTAGAATCATTATAGCATATCCAAACTATACCCATGCCTGTCAGGTCTATAAATTTGAGACTGTAGAGAAACGTTTCTTGCTGATATATTCTGTAATATTTTCATGAGAGAATCCTTTATTTTAAGGACTCGATTCCTCGATTGCCGTCTTTGGCGACCTCGGAAGGAAGTCTGTAGAAACAATTTTCTACAGACTCAACTTGAATTACGAAACTACCAATAACGCCCGTGTTGTCATCCCGAGCGGAGTCGAGGGATCTACGTTTTCCTTTCAACCACATAGATTCCTCCACTCCTTACAGT